>DASXGW010000004.1:0-328015 GCA_036488875.1 Candidatus Baltobacteraceae bacterium
AAAGGTCGCGATCGCGCGCGTCGTCATCCGCACGAAGGAAACGATCGCCGCGGTGAAACCGAGCGGTAAAGCACTCGTCCTCGAACTGATGCACTGGGCCGAAGAACTGGTCGAGCAAGGCGATCTGGATTTTCCGGGCGACGTCAAGTTGCCCGAGCCCGAGATGAAGATGGCCAAGATGCTCATCGATTCGATGACGGTTGACGAATTCGAGCCCGATAAGTTCACGAACCGCTATCACGACGAAATGCTCGCGATGATCGAAGCGCGCGCCGCCGGCAAAGAGCTGCCCGAACCCAAGAAGGTCTCGAAGCCGTCGAAGGTCGTCAACCTCATGGACGTGCTCGCGCAATCGCTGGAAGAAAGCAAGAAGCGCCGCACCGCGTCTCAAGACAAACCGGCCCCGAAGCGCAAGAAAAAGACTGCAGCTTAGCGCAACGGTTGTCATCCTGAGCGTAGGCGCGAAGCGCCGAAGTCGAAGGGCAGGCGAATCACAACATGCGCCTGCCCTTCGACTTCGCTCGGCGCATTGCGCCTCGCTACGCTCAGGATGACAGTCCCGAGCTAGTTTCCGAACATATCCTTTAAGACGGCGCCGGCGATGCCGCCCGCAACTCCGGCTTGCGTGGTCTGCACCGCAGTTTCTTTGCCCATGTACGGCAGCAGGGCGTGGGCGAGATTCGGAAGCGTGAGCGTTTGGAGCCACACTTTTCCGGGACCGGTCAGATGCGCGATAAAGAGTCCGTCGCCTCCGAAGAGGGCGTTGGTGATGCCGCGCATCATGCGAATGTCGAAGTTGACGGAGTCTTGGAACATGCCGATGTGGCCGGGATGAACTTGAATCGACTCACCCGGCTGCAAATCGTAAATGACGACTTCACCGCCGAGCTCGACCCAAGCCGAACTCGTGCCGGCAAGCTTCTGCATGATGAATCCGTTGCCGCCGAAGATTCCGGCGCCGAGCGACTGCTGGAAACCGATCGAGAGTTCGAGGCCGTGCGTCGCGCAGAGAAATCCATGCCGGTGAATCATGAAACCGTGGCCGGGCTGCACGTCGACTTGCACGATTTGACCGGGTACTTTTGCGGCGAACGCGATCAAACCGTTTCCGGCAGGCGCGGTGTACTCGGTCATGAAGAGGCCGCCGCCGGAAAGCGCGCGTCCCAACACGCCAAAAATACCTTTTGCGCCCGCGGTCATGGTGGTGGTCTTGAGTTGGACGTTCTCGGTCATCCACGAAAATTCGCCGGGCTCGGCGACGATCGTATCACCGGGCTCGAGCCCGATCTCGAGAACGGGGAGGGTGGTTCCCGTGATCTTGCTTTTCATTATTCAAGCGCCTCCTTGAGTGGGGACGAAGCCTGTTCGCCGCGTCCGCTGACAATACCCATGGCAAGCGCGATCGCCGCAAACCCCAGCGATTCGATACTCGCGAAGCGCGCTCCGTAGGTAGCAAGCAAGCCGGTCGAAACCGGGGGCGCGACGATTCCCGAGAGCGAGTCGAGCGACGAACTCGTCCCCAGCACGGTGCCTTGTTCGCGATCCGAGGCGGCATTGCTGATGAGCGCCGTGATGCCGGTGTTCGTGAACGCCATCCCGATGGAAAACAGCACCATCGTTATCAGCATGGTTGCGAGCGTGTGAACGAACGGGACGCCGGCAAACGATCCAACGAGCGCTGCCAACCCGACGTTCGACATTGTCCGGTCGCCCAGCCGCGCCGACGCGCGACCGACGACGAAGCCGTTCATGGCGACGTTGAACACGGCAAACGCGGAGAACAGATAATCCGTTTCCGTGAGCCCGTATCCGAGTTGCCGTTGCAAGAACAGCGCGAAGGCCGCGAACCATCCGTACTGACCCATCGAGATCGCCAGCTTCTGCCAGAGGAGGCGTCCCAAGCGCGGCCGGCCGAACGAGGCCAAGATCTCGCGCAAGCCGACGCCTTTCGATTCGGCCTCCTCGTCTTTGGTGCGCGACTCCGGCAGCATGACGATGGTGAGCACGAGCGTTACGCACTGCAGGCCGGCTGCGGCTAAGAACGGGACCGCGAATCCGAAATGCGCGAACAGAACGCCGCCCGCGAACGGACCGAAGACCATGCCGGCGGCGAACATCGCCATGATGAGACCGAACGCGCGCGAGCGGTCTTTGGCTTCGACGAGATCCGCGACGTATGCTTGCGTGATGCTGATGTTTCCGCCGGAGACGCCTTCGACGACGCGCGCGACGAAAACGACGCCCATGACCGGTAAGCCGAGACTAACGGCGATGTTCGGAGCGACGCCGAGCATCGCCCAGCCGATCGTAGCGCCGATCTGACTGATGATCAGCACCCGCTTGCGACCGAGGCGGTCGGAGATGTTGCCCCACATCGGCGCCGAGACGAGCTGGCAGAACGAAAAGGTCGCGAACAGCACGCCGACGACGAACGCCGACGCGCCGAAGTGCGTCACGAAGTACGGCAGCATCGGAATCAGCATGCTGAATCCGAGGATGTCGATGAACGTAACGCCGAGGATCGGTAAAAGCTTGCGAATCATTCTGGCGACTCTACCGCCAAGATTATCGGTGAGAGTCGCTCGCTCTTGCGAAGGAGGTCGAGTTTGTAGGGGCGGCTCAAATCAATGGTGGTCATGAGCCGGTGCAGCGCGTCGAGTCCAGTCAAGCGCTGGCCCTCTAGCGCAACGAGGACGTCGCCCGCTTGCAGGCGCGCGATATTCGCTGGGCTTCCCGGTTCGACCGAATCGATGAGGATCGCGCGCCGGTCGTCGAGTCCGAAACGCCGCGCGGCGGCCGGCGCCAGCACGACGTCCTGCGCCGCGATTCCAAGGTAGCCGCGGCGCACCTTACCGTCGCGGATCAGCAGCGCGGCAACGTGCTTAGCGGTGTTGATGCCGATCGCAAAGCACAAACCTTGTCCGGGCAGCACGGCGGTGTTCACGCCGATAACGCTTCCGTCGCTCGAGACGAGCGGTCCGCCGGAGTTGCCGGGATTGAGCGCCGCGTCGGTTTGAACGATGTTGTCCATCATGCGGCCGGACTGCGAGCGCAGGCTGCGTCCGAGTGCGCTGACGACGCCGGCCGTTACCGTATAGGCAAGTCCGAACGGGTTGCCGACGGCAACGACGAGTTGGCCCGGTCGCAGCGCCGATGAATCGCCGAGCGTCGCGTGCGCGAGTTCGGGCGCGTCGATGCGCAGCACGGCCAAGTCGGAGTGGAGGTCGTCGCCGATGAGCCGCGCCGGCAGCTCGCGCCCGTCGAGCAGCGCAACAGTGACGTGGTCGGCGTCGTGCACGACGTGGCTGTTGGTCAGCACGAAACCGTCGGGAGTAAAGATGAAGCCCGAACCGTTTCCGCCGTGCCGGCCGCTGCGGGCTTCGATACAGACGACCGCCGGACTGACGCGCTCGGCCGCCGCGGTAACAGCCTCCGAGTACGGATCGAGCAGAGTAGGCGCTTCCGCGCCGACGAGGGTGAGGGGCATCGTAGTCTCTGCAAACCTGCCCCCCGGGCGGAGGTTTCGCCCTTGCCGCCGGCCGCCGTTCGCGTGATACGATACCGGAGCCATGGCACGTACGGCACTGCTGACCTACGCCGACCTCGAGCGGTTCCCGGAAGACCACGTACGGCGGGAGCTCATCGAAGGAGAGCTGCTCGTGTCGCCCAGCGCCGTCCCCGCGCACCAGTTCGTCGTCGGAGAGATCTTCGTGCGCCTTCATGAGTACGCTGCTCGGCACGGCGCGGTCGCGTTCTGCGCGGAGGTGGACGTCGTCTTCGGCGACCGCGACGTGACGGCGCCGGATCTCACCTACATCGGATCCGAGCGCCGCGAGATTATCGGCGAGAAGGCGATTCTCGGCGCCCCGTCATTACTGGTCGAGGTAATCTCGCCGTCGAGCGCGAGCGCCGACCGCGTTCGCAAGCGTGCGCTCTACGCGCGCTACGGCGTCTGCGAATATTGGATCGTCGACATCGCGCGCAAGACGATCGAGCGCTGCGCGCGCCCGGTGGGGGAATCGTATGAAGAGGTGCAGGCGTTTAACGGCGGCTCGATGCCGTCGGCCACGCTCGAAGGTCTGAGTCTCGACCTCGACGCCGTCTTCGCATGGCCGCCGAAGTAGCGCCCGAGGCAGGGCCGGCGCCCGCCGACGCGAATCGGGTGCGGTCGCGCCGTGCCCAGATGGCGGAATTGGTAGACGCGCTGGTTTCAGGTATCAGTGGTGGCAACATCGTGGGGGTTCGAGTCCCTTTCTGGGCACCAAAAACAACAAGCACTCGTGTGGTGCTTTTTAAACTACTCTTCGACGGAATAGACCTGTCCCGTTTGAGCGCCTTCGACGCTTTTTGCAAACGCGAGGCCTACGCGCTTTCCCGAAACGCCTTCGCTGCCGGGAAAGTACGGCCCATACGCCGCCATGGATTCTCGAAGCACGGTTGGACTGACGGCGTTGATCCGCATTCCCGGTGGAAACTCGAGCGCGGCCGCGCGTACAAAGCTTTCGAGCGCCCCATTCACGAGCGAAGCGCTGGCGCCGTAGCGGATCGGATCCCGGCTCAGCGTCCCGGCAACGAGCGTTACCGACCCTCCGGCGTTCAAGTGTTTTGCCGCTTCGAGCGCTAGATGCACCTGTCCCATGAGTTTGTCGGCGACTCCGATTCCAAGTTGCTCGGGCGTCATGTCGAGTAGCGGTCCGAAATGCACGTTACCCGCCGCGCTGACGACTGCGTCGATCTTGCCGACCTTTTCGAACAGGCTGCGAATACTGCCAAGATCGGCGAGATCCACCTGATGGTCGCCGTGCGACCTGCCCGCGGTGACGATTTCGTGACGCTGCTTCAGCTCGTCGACGACGGCTTTACCGATGGTGCCCTTGGCTCCGATTACGAGAATTTTCATGCCCTCGTCAACCGGTGGCGACCCCCGCCGGTTGCGCCCTCAAGCTGCCTCGCAAGTACCTTCGAGCGGCGTGGTGAATGAGCGGTCCCTATGCATAGAGTCGTTCACGTCGTTTGTGCGCTGCTGACAGCGCTGCTTCTTCCCTTGCCCGTCGCGGCAGCCGATGCCGCACCGCTTCAGCCGGCACACCCTACTGCCATCGATTGGAACCTTACGCCCGAGCAGATCGCGTCGAGCTGCACGGCGCAGATTGCGGCGTTCGACGCGGCCGTCAAGCGGATTATGGCAGTCCGCGGGCAGCGCACGTTTGCGAATATGCTGCTTCCGCTCGAAAACGCGGAAGCCGATTTTAGCGACCGCCTGGTCGCCCAAGGCTTTCTCTTCAATATGGCGATCGACAAGCCCGTACGCGACGCTTCGGATCGCTGCAACATCGCTCAGAGCAATTACTTTGCGGCGTTTGGTGCGCGGCCGGACGTCTATCGCGCGCTGGTTGACGTCCAGCGCAGCGGCACCGCGCGCACCGATGCCGACAAAAAACTTCTGGAGTACTATCTCGTGAGCGCGCGCCAGTCCGGCGCCGGGCTCTCGGCGCAGAAGCGTCAATCGTTCGTCGCGCTCTCCAATGAATTGACCGCCCTCAGCAGCAAGTGGAGCGAAACGCTCAACAACGAGGCCACCACCGTGAACGTCACCGCCGACCAAGCGCAGAGCTTGCCGGCGGGATTCGTAAAGACCCTAACCCACAACCCTGACGGTACCTACACCGTTAAGGTGAACGAAAGCACGGTCACCCCGTTTTTGCAAAACGAACGCGACGCGGTCGCACGGAAGACCTATTACCTCGCATACAACAATCGCGCCGCGTCCAACGTCACCGTGCTCGAAAACGCCATCAGCGTGCGAGATCGGTTGGCAAAGTTGCTCGAATACGACTCGTGGGCGGCGTATCGGCTAGCCGACCGGATGGCAAAGACACCCGATCGCGTGTTGACGTTCGAACGTTCGCTGGACGAAAAGCTCATGCCGCAAGCCAAGCGCGACATCGCGGGATTGGCGCAGCTCAAAGCGCAGGACACCGGCGACCCCAATGCCACGATCGACCCGTGGGACGTCTCGTACTACTACAACCAGCTGGTCAAGACGAAGTACTCGGTCGACAACGAGGAAATCCGGCAATACTTCCCGGTGGACGTCGTCATCGACCGCATCATGAATCTGTATCACAAGATTCTCGGCGTGACGTTCGTGAAAGTTCCCGATCCTAAGGCTTGGGCTCCCGACGTCATCAGCTACAACGTCTTCGATACCAAGAGCGGCAAGTTCATCGGCACCACCTTCTTCGATCTCTATCCGCGGCCCGGAAAGTTCACGCACTTTGCGAACTGGCCGCTGCTGCCCGCGCGTGAACTGTCCGACGGATCGTACCGGCCGCCGGTCACGGCGATCTTAGGCAACTGGCCGCGCCCGGCTCCGGGTTCGCCCGCATTGCTTTCGCATCAAGACGTGATCACGTTCTTCCACGAGTTCGGGCACAACTTAGCCGCGCTGCTCGGAACCGCGCCGTATGAAACACTCAGCGGCGGATTCCGTCAGGATTTCGTCGAGGCGCCTTCGCAGATGCTCGAAAACTTCATGTGGGAGCCGTCGATTCTCAAGGAAATCAGTTCCAACGTTACGACCGGCGCGCCGCTGCGCGACGATCTGATCGCGAAAATGATCGCGGCACGTTACGTCGACGAAGCGTACTTCACGACCGGCCAGATCAAACTCGGAATGGTCGACATGGCGTATCACTCGAGCGGGCCGAGGGTCGATACCACGGCGATCTGGGCCCAGATCTCTTCGGAGTACACGCCGCTCGCCATGGTTGCGGGAACGCATCCGCAAGCAGCCTTCGGGCATCTCTTCGGGTACGATGCGGGTTACTACAGCTATTTGTGGGCCCTCGTGTACGCACAAGACATGTTCACCGCGTTCAAAAACGGCGGATTGGAAAACCCGGCCGTCGGCGAACGATACCGTAAGACGATCTTGGAGCCGGCGCGTACGTACGAACCCGACGTCGAGGTCCGCAACTTCCTAGGACGGCCGATGAGTTCGGACGCGTTCTACAAGCAGTTTGAGACGGTTCCGGAGCCTACGCCCACGCCGCATTGACACCCGAGATTTCCGGATGCTCGTCGAAATCGGGGCCTCCCGTTCGACGTAGCTGGTGAAAGGGAATTACCATGAACGTCATTACCGTCATCGTCCGCGTCCTCGTCGGCCTGATCTTCGTCGTCGCCGGCGTATTCGCGTTCGTCTTTACCAATCCGCCGCCGCTCCCGGGTATGGCCGGCGCGTTTAACGACGCGTTCGTTCACTCGCACTGGTCGATGTTCGTCGGTGCGGCGCAATTCACGGCGGGCGTTCTCTTGCTCGCCAATCGCTATGTGACGATCGCCCTCATCATTTTGGCTGGATTTCTCTACAACAGCTTGGCTTTTCACGTCACGATGATGCCGGTCGGCCTCTTTTTTGCGATCCCCGTCATGGTGCTGTGGGCATTTCTCTGCTGGCGCAACCGAGCGTCGTTCGCGGCGCTGGCCGCCGGCGTCAATGTTTCGGGCGGTAGCGGAGGACTTTCGCCAGATCGATCCCGCTGACGACGTTGTCCGCGTGATAGGTTAAGCCCCACGAATCGATCGACGACAGATCCGGGAAGATGCACGCATCCAGATCGACGTCGGCGGCGCCTTCGAGCACCCAGGCGCCTTCGGCGACGCCCACGTCGTTGAACCTATCCGATCCGCCCACGTACGTGCAGTAGCACGAGGCCGGGTCGCCGGCGTTGCACGATTTCGGAACTTTAGGCGCTTTGTAATAGGCGAGCGCCGCTAACGTCGGCTTCGTTGCATACAACGTGCTCACCAGCACGTAGATGCGCGAGTTCTTCTTTGCGTACATACAGAACTGGGCGCTGCCGGCGAGCACGAGCTCTTGCTTCGAGGAAGAATCGTCCGTACCGGAGACCGGTATGCGCTTTTGCACCTGACCGCCGGTGGATCGGCAGTACTTGGCCGCAGCCGAGGCATCCGGTTGTTGTACGTGCTGTGACTGTTGCGCCATGCCGGCGTCGGGACCGGAAACGAGCGGGGCGCATCCGGCAATCAACGCGACCGCGAAAGCCGCTGCAACGAAACGTGTAATCATGTCACAGGTTTCGCGAGCGGCTTTGCGTTGCCCCCGCCGTTACGGTTTGACGGTCGGGTTCTTCTCGGCGAAGGCGCCGCTGGGATTGGGCTTGACCCAAACGATCAAATCCCAGATTCCCGGAAACTCAAACACCGTGGCGACGTCTTTTGCGTTGGGTACCTTTTTCATGGCAACTAACGTCGCCGCAGTCGGATGGCTCAAGTCACCACCGGCTTTGACGAACGCCGGATTCAACGCATAGTGATCGTACGTGAGCTTACCGGTTGCGGGGTCGCGCCCCACCCAGTGAATGTGACCGTCGAACTCGTACCAACGTCCGGGATCGACGCCCCACAGCACCGGCCGCTTGGGACTCGTAGTCGTCAGCACCGAGAAGTCCGCGCCGAGCAGCTGACCGTTCTTGTCGTACCACAACTGACTGGGATGCTTGGGATCGGTCGACGCCCACTTCAGGTTGGCGTAGCTGATCGCGCCGGTGTTGTCTTCGTTGGTGTACCGGAAGTAGCCGGCGCGCTCGGCGTCGGCCGCGGTCGCAAAGCGCCCCATGAGGTCGCTCTGAATCGCCACGACGAAGGCCTTCTCGGAGGGCGATAGCGCTCCGGCGGTCTTGGTGGGATTTTGGTCGGCCGGCGCCGCTGTAGACGTGATGACGACTGCTGCGAGCAGGGCATACACAATACGCTTCATGGCCACATTCTAGCGGTGGTGGGAGGCTCCGGCCATCAACGTACGCTCAAAGTCACGCGAGGACGGCTTTTGGACGGGTTCCGGCTAGACTGCCGGTATGCTGGCACCGATCCTAGCCTTTGCCATCACCGTCGGCGGCGACGGCCCGATGAGCGTGATTTGCGACATGGTCGAGCAGCCCGACGAACGTCACGACGTGACCATGAAGTTCGAGCTCGCCAACTACAGCGGCTTTGCAATCGATCGCGTGTGGATTCGCATCTACGAACCGGATTGGGAGGGCTTCGAGACCGATCCGCCGTCGATCGCGCAGCTCGACGGAGCGATTCCCGCGCACGGAACGGTCGTTCGGACCGATTCCGTTAAAGCGCCGCCGGGGTTTCGCATGTTGAAGTTTTCGTCGTTGACGTGCACCGTGCAAGCGGTGCGGTTTGCCGACGGCACGCAATGGCAGGCCGCCGGCAATCAGAATCCGCTATAATCGAACGCTATGGTGCGAAGCGAGCATAGAAGAGGTACGTGCCTTGCACCGCGACGCAGTTTACGATCTTAGGCGAGTACGTCGACTTTTCGGCGGCAGTTAGAACCGCCTTATCGATGGCAGCATTTCCGCTCGATTTATAGATCTTCGCACCGGCGACGCTGCCGCTCGGGGTAATCGTCACTCCGACTACCGCCGAAACCACGCGCGTTATTCTAAATGGAACCTGTGGGGCCGCCGGATTCACGGCGGCGGGGTCTGCGTTTGGTTTCGTGCACGCCGCCGCGACGACCGCTGCAGTCGATGACGTTTGCACCGGCGAGGCGTTTGCCGGCGTGGGAACGAGTGCTTGAAAGACGAGCGTGAGGGCAGCGAAGAGCATCGAGATACCTCCTACGGCAAGATAGTTAATACGTGCGTTGCCGGGCGAACCGTCGCTCATCAGGCGTTCGATCCGCGCGACCAGCGAGTTGCGCGTTCCGAACGCGCCGGGGGTGAGCAGCGGTGCGCTGCGTTCGGCGATGCGTCGTCCGAGTGTGGCCAGACAGAGCGCGTACTCGCGCGCTCCGCCGATCCGCAGTGCGGCGCGATCGTCGCACGCCGCCTCGCGTTCGGCCGAGAGCCGGCGTCCGGCGATCTGCACCCAGGGATTCCAGAAGAACACGGCTTCGACGATGCGCTGCAGCGCGTTGACGGCCACGTCGCAGCGCCGCACGTGTGCGAGCTCGTGCTCGATCGTGCACCGTACGCCGGCGGGATCGAGCGACTCGACGAGTTCAGCCGGCAGCAGAATGGCGGGCGACCACAGCCCGGTTGCAATCGGGATCGCGAGATCGCGCGAGCTCAACACCGGTACGCCGTCGACGGTCGAGTGCGGCGTTGCGCCGGCAACGAGCCGGACGATGCGAGAGAGACTGACGGCGAGGCGTCCCAAACCGATCGCCGCTCCCGCGAACCACAGCGCGACCACAATGCGCTCGAGATTCGGATTGGCCGCTTCGCTCGTCAAGGTTCCCGCGAGTGTCAGCGAATACGTACCGCGGCCCGACGCGCCGTGTGCGACGGCGGCCACGAGCTGCGAACCGAAATGCGTCCAAACGGTAAGCGCCGGAATCGTCACGAGCGCCGCGAGGGTGAGAAGCCACGCGGCATATCGCGTCGCCGCGTCGCGCATCGGCACGAGTCGCAGCAGCAGCGCGGTCAGCGCAACGGCGACGAGGCCTTGCCACAACGAGTTGACGAGGAACGTAACGATCATCGCGCTGCCTTTCGTTTGCGAGCGAGTGATTTTTGAATGCGCGCCAAGTCGTCGTGGCTGAGACGCGCTTCGTCGAGCAAGGTGACCGCGAGCTTTCCGGGCGAGTTTCCAAAAAAACGCTGCAGCAGTTGACGGACGGCCGAGTCGGCGGCTTGCGTTTGCGCGACCAGCGGACGATAGACGAACGCGCGACCGTCTTCTTCGTGGTCGACGTATCCCTTTTGCTCGAGGGTGCGCAACGTCGTGAGCACCGTGTTGTAAGCCAGCGGCGGCGAACCAACGCCGGCGGTGACTTCGGCCACCGTCGCCGTGCCGGTGTTCCACAGCACTTCCATCAGGCGAAGCTCGTGGTCGGTCAAGGTCGCGGAGCGCTTACGCGGCATCGATTGTTACAACTAGATTCATAGGTGTAGATGGTAGCCGGAAAGTTCGGGTTTGTCAACTAGATTCATAAGAGTTATGTCCGGTGCAGCGATTCCCAATCGGCGCGGCCGATGGCGTACACGTAAATCGGGATCCCCAGCGCGTTGACGTCGAGCCGCTTGATGCGTGTCATTCCGTTGCGCTCGGCGACGCGCATCGACGGCTCGTTCGCGAGCGCGATGAACGACACGACGCGATCGAGGTCTAACCGCTCGAACGCCCAGTCGCGGCACGCGCGCGCCGCTTCGGTCGCGTATCCCTTGCCCCAGGCCTCGGCAGCGAGCATATAGGCGACCTCCACGTCCTCGCGGCCGTCGACGTCGTTCCAGCGGAGAAGCCCGATCTGGCCGAGGTAGACACCGTCGGATTTGCGCTCGACGACGAGCACCGAGTAGCCGTTCTCGTCGTACGAGCGCAGAATGTTGCCGATCATGCGGGTGACGCGGTCGCGATCGTACACCGCCGGATAGTAGCGCATAACGCGCGGATCCCCGGTCAACCGGTACGCGTTTTCGAAATCGTCCTTGCGGTATCTGCGCAACCGCAGGCGTTCGGTCTCCAGTGCTTCGAGCACGGGTTTAGGCATGCGGCCGCGGTGCGCTTCGCAGCTCGATCGAGTTACCGCTCGGATCGCGTACGTAGAACGACGTGCGATCGCCTTCGACGCGCTCTTCGCCGATGTCGATGCCGTGCGACTGAAGGTGCGCGCGAAGCGCGCCGGCATCGTGGGACGCAACCGCCAGCGCGACGTGATCGACGTTGCGGCCACCGAGTATTTCCGGCCGCGCCCACGCGCCTTCGGACGCGGAGATGTCGACGAGGTCGAGATGCGACTCGCCCGCGCAAAGCTCGATCATCGCGTACTGCGGCAATCGCGTTTCGACCGAACACCCCACGACCTTCTCGTAAAACGCCAGAGCCTTCTCGAGATCGGCGACGAGAAGCAAGACGTGATCGATCCCGCGGAGCTCGAGCGGCTTGACGGCAGTGCCTCCTATTCGTGCAGCACGAGCGATACGACGTCGGCGAAGCCGTGATTGTAACCGTCGGCGCCGGCGCGCGTCAGGACGATCTTAACGATTGCCGAGCGCGTACCTTTGGGCACAGTGCCGCCGGCCTGCTCGTTGAGCAGCGCGGTGTTGAGCAGCCGCTGCTGGGCGTTGACCGGCCCGATAGCGTCGCTTGCAAGCGTCTTGCCGGTTGCATCGAGGAAGCTCAGGTCGACCGCCGCGGAATCGTCGAGCGCGCCGAAGCCGCCGAGCTTTCCCGAAAGCTCGTACTTGACGTTCCCGCTATCGATCTGCGACGTAAACGGCGCGAGCGAAACGGCTTGCGTCGCCGTCGACAGCGCAGCGTTTCCCCCGGCGAAAAACTCGAGCTCGCCGTTCGTGCTTCCCGGCGTCGCGTTATCCGGAAACTCGCCCTTCGCGCCGTATTGCACGACGGAGAATTCGCCGGTCGTTTCCCAGCGGCTGGGTTTCACGACGCGCGACGCGTCGCTTGCGCCGAAGTTTGCCTCGGCATCGCCGTTGATCAGAAGGTTCGTTCCAAGCTGCGGCGCCGCCGAAGTTTGTGCGCCGGCTGAAGCGCTTAACGCAAACGTAACGGTACAGAGAATGAACGCGATTCTTTGCATGGTGGCGAAGATATGCGTGAGAGCGCCCGGTCGTCCTTTCCACTCTTAAGGGAGCATAAACGAAGCCTACGGCGACAACTATGGCGAGCGGGGCGCGAATTCGAGAAACTGCTTTCGTGAAGACCAAGGTTCAGCTCGTCGCCGCTTCGCTCGTACTTGCGTGTACCGCTCCGGCTTTGGCAGCGGTCGTCGATTCCAACATGATTCCCGACGGGCAATACGTCGTTAAAGTGGAGCGCGTTCAAGACGCACACCACGTGCTCGTTCTAATGAGCAACGGCGTCGAAACGGTGCTGGTGGCGCGCGGCGACGTCGACTTTTCGAAGCTCAAACCGAACGATAGCGTGCGAGTTGCGCTCGTCAAAGGGGTCGTGCCGGTCTTCGAGCCGCTTCAATAGCGGCATAGAACCAACGCGCGGCGAAGGCCGCGCGATGCGCTCGCGGTCGGCGCGATGCCGATCGCCGAAACCGACGCCGTCAACGCCACCGCGGTGGTGCGGTATTTTGGGGCCTCGAGCGAACACGGCGCCGGGGAAGCGCTGCTCAAAGACGCCGCGCTGCTGCAAAGCCTCGGCGTGCCCGCCGCCACGGCGCGCGCGCTCGTGAGCGACCTCACGCAGTTCAAAGCACCGTAGCGCTACTCCGCGGGAAGCGGCGGCAAGTTCTCGACGTCGGTGAACTCGGTCGCGTTTTCGAAGTCGATTCCTATGACCTTGCCGTTGGCATCGAAGTCGAAAATAACGCCGATCGGACGGTTCATTGTTATATGATTGGCAGCCATTCGAGTGCGTCCCGGCGAAAGCGCCACGCATGGTCGTCCTTTTAACCGGGGGTTCTCGCGGCATCGGTGCTTCGGCGGTGCGCGCGCTGCATCGCGACGGTGCCGAGGTGGCGTTCACCTACGCCAGCAATGCCGAATCGGCGATGGCGCTCGCCCGCGAGCTCGGCGATCGTGCGGTCGCGCTGCACTGCGATCTCGCCGACTACGACGCGCTGCCGGCGCTCGTCGAAGGGTGCGTCGATCGTTTCGGACGTATCGACGTGCTGATCAATAACGGCGCGATTTTCGAGGAAAATCCGTTCTTCGACACCGACTACGCGGCGTGGCGCCGCGGTTGGGACCGGACGTTTTCGATCAACCTCTTCGGCGGCGTTCATTTGACGTATCTCGTGCTGCAGCACATGCGCGCGCAGGGAGCGGGGAAAATCGTCAACGTCGCTTCGCGTTCGGCCCATCGCGGAGAGCTCTCGGTAGCGGACTACGGCGCCAGTAAAGCGGCTTTAGTCAATTTTACGAAGTCGATCGCGCGCTCGTGCGGACGCTACGGGATCAAGGCCCTCGCCATCGCGCCGGGCTTCATCGAGACGGATATGGCGGCGCCGGATCTTTCGAACTCAACGCGCCGGGCCGAACTCGAGGCCGAAGTTCCGCTGGGATATATCGGAAGCGCCGGGGAGGTGGGAGACATCATCGCGTTCTTTGCCTCGAGCAAAGGCGATTACGCGAGCGGCGCCACGATCGACCTCAACGGCGGAAGTTACGTGCGGTGAAAGACGGCTACACAGCGCTTCCGCCCGGCAAGATCGCCAACGTGGTGACCGACCTCGAAATGTTTGCGGCTCCGGCGCCGCGAGCGGAAAGAACCGCCACCGTGCTGACGTCCGTACGCTGGGAGCGTCCCCCGCTCGACGAGTACCGCGCGCTGTTTCGCCTCGTCGGCGCGCCGTATCTGTGGTTTTCGCGTCTCGAGCTCGACGACGGCGCGCTGGCAGCCATCATTCACGATCCCGACTGCGAGATTTACGTCGCGCGCGACGCGGGCGAAGTGGCCGGCTGGTTCGAGCTGGACTTTCACCAGCCGGGTGAGTGCGAGCTGCGCTTCTTCGGACTGGTTCCCGAAGCGATTGGAACGGGCGCCGGACGGTGGCTGATGAATCGTGTGATCGAGCGCGCCTGGGCGCGGCCGATCCGGCGTTTCTGGCTGCATACGTGCACGCTCGATCACCCCGACGCCGTCGATTTTTATCGCCGCTCGGGATTTACGCCGTTCAGACTGGAAATCGAAATCAGCGACGATCCGCGCCTCACCGGTTTGCTGCCGCGCGACGCCGCGCCGAACGTTCCAATTATCGAAAGAAAGGCCGTATGATCGATATCAGCCACCGCCGCGTGTTGATGTGCCCGCCGGACTACTTCACGGTGCGAGACGTCAAGAACCCGTTCATGGCATCCGGCGAGCCGGTCGATCGCGACCTTGCGAAGCGGCAATGGAGCGCGCTCGAGGACGCGTTTGCCACCGCCGGAGTGACGGTCGAAAGAATCGACGCCGCCGACGATCTGGAAGACATGACTTTCGCTGCTAACCAAGCGTTCGTCGGCGTCGACAGCAGCGGCACGCGCTTCTTCGTGCCCAGCGCGATGCGATATCCTTCGCGGGCGCGCGAAGTGCCCCACTACGTACAGTGGTTCAAACAGCACGGCTTTCGTTCGATCAATCTTCGCCTCGATTGCGAAGCGGGAGACTTTCTCGAGGGTGGCGGCGATCTTCTTTGGCATCCGAATCATCCGCACGTCTGGGCGGGCTACGGCTTTCGGTCATCGCAAGCCGGGGTGCGTAAGTTCGCCGAAGCGATGGAGCGCGAGGAAATCGGCGTAACGCCGCTCGAGCTGGTCGACGAAACGTTCTACCATCTGGATACGTGTTTTGCGCCGCTGAGCTCGCATGCCGCGTTGATATATGCGCCCGCGCTCTCGCCGGCGGCGATCGCGTCGCTGCGAGGCGTCTTCAAGCGGCTGCATGAGGTTTCGCAGGCGGACGCGATGCGCTTCGCTTGCAACGGCATTGCGGTAAACGGATATTTCATTGCGTCGCACGTCTCGGACGAGCTGTCGACGATCGCGCGCAGGGAAGGCCTCAAACCCCTGATCGTGGATACGTCGGAATTCGAAAAGGCGGGGGGCAGCGTCTTCTGTCTGAAAAACTTTTTGGACTAAAAACGTTGGGCTTTCTAAAAACGGATCGACAAGCAGCTTAAACCGCCGTCCATTTTTTGGTATTCCGATACGTCGAGGGTAACGACCCGCAGTCCGCGCTGTTCGATCGCCGATTGCAGTTGCGGAAATCCGGCCGGCAGCAGAACGACGTCGTTGACGCGCACGCAGTTGGCGGCATAGGCCTCGCCGGCAGAAGGAACGATGACGTCGGCACGGTCGAGCGGCACCCGCGAGCGCAGCGCTTCGTCGACCACGTAGATTCCGTCGCCAAGGTACGACATGCCGCTCTTGAGGTGCAGAATGAAGTCGAGGTCGCGAATATCCACGCAGATCGTCTCGAGGCCCGATTCGCTTAGCCACCTCGCGAGCTGTTCGGCACCGTTGCCATTCGTGCGATGCGAGATGCCGACAAAAGCGCGGTCGTCGCTTTCGCAGACGTCGCCGCCGTCGACCGTTCCCGGCGGTACGATCGAAGCGATGCCGTCGAAACGTCCGGCGAGCGCCGCCCGAATGACGGTCGTTTCACCGGCGCGGCTTTGCGCGCCCGGACGCGTGACGATCGCGCGGCCGTGCGCGACGATCGCCGTATCTTCCACGAACGTCGAATCGGGAAATGCGTCGTCGGCATCGAGCACGGTCACGTCGACGCCGGCGTCGCGCAGAGCCGCGCAGTAGGCGCGATGCTGCGCCAGCGTCGTCGCGAGATCGGGGGCACCGAGCGTCGCAGAGGTCAGGCCCTGTGCAAACGACGTTCCGGGCGTGCGCGCGAGCGCGCGCGAGAAACGGTAGCTCACGACGATTTCACCGTCGAAGCGAAGCGCGCCATGAAGGCCGCCGCCATCAGCGCGGGCGGAATTCCGGCGAGCTGCAGTATGCCCAGACCGCGCCACGCGAACGGAAAGCCGTAGACTTCGGCTATCGCTCCGAAGAGCGTCGGCGCGACGAACGCCGCGAAGAAGACCCACGTCAGCGCGACGCCGAGCGCGCTGCCGCAATGCTCCTCGCCGCCGATTTCCGCGAATCCGAGCACTGCGACGCCGAACCATCCTTCGGCGGCGAATCCGAGCGCCGCGCAGACGACCCCGATCAGCCAAAGCGGCGTCGACGGCGTCATGAAAGAGAACAGTATCGCGAGCACCGCGGTGACGACGCAGACGGTTGCCAGCGGCAGCGCGCGTTTGCCGCCGAAAATTCTATCGCTCGACCATCCCCAGAACACGCGTCCGCCGATCGCCGCAAGCTGCGAAATCGTGAACATGCCGATCGCTACCGCCAGTGGGGCATTCGCTTCGTGAACGATCGTGAGCGTGAGAAAGGCCATCACCGCAAGCTGCGAGCAGACGAGTACCATCGAAACGAGCGTCATCAGAATCAGGCGCGCGTCGCGCGCCATGACCACCATTTCGGCGAACATGTTGCGTGCGGAGACGGGCTCGCCTTCCAGCTCGACGGGCTCGCGATAGAGCAGCGAGGCGACGCCGCAGGCAACGATCGTCGCGATTCCGGCAGCTGCGAGCGTCCACTGATAATCGAAATGCAGCGCGATCGCCGGAAGCACGATCGATCCGATAACGCCGGCGATCGGAACGCCGCATTGGCGAATCCCCATGGCGAGCCCGCGCTCTTCCTTTTTGAAGAAGTAGACGATCGCGTGGCTTCCCGACGGCGTGACCGCCGCAAAACCAATCCCGTACATCAGCAGCCAGACGAGCAGCCAACCGAAGTCGTGTACGGCCGACGCCGCCAACAGCGCGACGCCCATGAAGAGACCGCTCCACAACACGACCGCTTTGTCGCCGAAGCGGTCGGTCAGCATTCCCGCGACCGCAGTCATGAGCAGCGAGCCCGCCATCTGCACCGAGAGCACGAGCCCGAGCTGAGTTTGGCCCAAGTGGAACGCGGTCTCGAAGAATGGCATGAGCGCTCCGGTCGCCATGACGAACAGCGATGCGCCGATCATCGCGCCGGTAAAGAGCGCGAGCACTTCGTAGCGCGATTCGGGCATCGGGTTGTGCGGTCGGACCATAAAGGGTTGTGCGCGCACCGCGCGGCAGGTACCTGCGATGCGCGCGCTGTTACTGCTCAATCCGCAATCGCGCCGGGGCCGTGAGATGGCGCCTGCGCTGCGCGCAGATTTGCGGAGCTGCGGTGTCGAGACGATCGACGGCGCAGTGGGCCAAAGCGCGAAAGTCGACTGCGTTATCTCGGCCGGCGGCGACGGAACGCTCACGCGTGCGATGGCGCGCGCGATCGAACTGAACGTTCCGATCGGTGTCGTGCCGTTGGGAACGTTCAACGATCTGGCGCGGACGCTGAAGATTCCGTTCGACGTCGCGGGGGCGTGCGCGACGATCCGCGCCGGTCACACGCGTACCATCGACGTCGCGCGCGTCAACGGCGTGTATTACGCCAGCGAGGCCAGCATCGGTGTCTCCAGCCGAATCGCTCGGCTCCAGACTCCGCAAGAAAAGCGGCGCTTCGGAACGCTGGCCGTCATTGCGACGGCGTTACAGGCGTTTCGTTACGTGCGGCCGATGAACGTGGCGCTTTCCTTCGACGGAAGGACCGAGCGCTTCAAGACCGTGCAGCTGACGGTAGCGAATAGCCACCGGTTCGGCGGCGTCTTTAGCGTGGCGGACGCCGCCATCGACGACGGATGGCTCGACGTCTATTCGATCGAGATCGACAACGCGCGCGAGGCGCTCTCGGTCGCGCGCGCGGTCTTGAGCGGACAATGGCAGGACGCTCCCGGATTGCGAACCTACCGTTCGACGGCGTTCCACGTGCACACGCGCCATCGTCACCACATCAGCGCCGACGGAGAACCCGCCGGCGAGACGCCCGCGACCTTCCAGGTTCTTCCCAAGGCGCTGCGCGTCTACGTTCCTTCGGAGCAATAACGATGCGATATCGATCTTTAGGACACTCCGGTCTCAAGCTGTCGACCATCGGGCTCGGCTCGTGGCTGACGTACGGAAACACGGTGGAGCGCGAAACCGCGCGCGCGTGCATTCTGCGCGCGTGGGAACTCGGCGTCAACTTTATCGACACGGCGAACGTCTACGCAAGCGGTGCCGCCGAGGAGACGCTCGGACCGATCGTCGCGGAGCTGGAACGCGGCGAGCTCGTCTTGGCGACGAAAGTGTACTTTTCGATCGGCGAGGGCGCCAATCAGCGCGGTCTGTCGCGTAAGCACATTCGCGACCAAATCGACCGCTCTCTCGCGCGCTTGCGAGTCGACTACGTGGATCTCTATCAATGTCACCGGTACGACGTGACGACGCCGCTCGAAGAGACGTGCGGGGCGATGAACGATTTGGTTAGGGCCGGGAAGATTCTCTATTGGGGTGTTTCGGAGTGGAACGCGGATCAAATCGCCGCGGCGGTAACGCTCTGTACCTCGCGCGGCTGGTCTGCGCCGATCGGCAATCAGCCGCAGTATAGCGCGCTGTGGCGGCGCATCGAAGAGCGCGTGTTGCCGGTGTGCCGCCGGTACGGCATCGGTAACGTCGTGTGGTCGCCGCTGGCGATGGGCATTCTCAGCGGGAAGTATACCGACGCGTCGCGGCCGCCGTCGGGATCGCGCGCGTCGAGCGCGTACAAGGAGATGATGGAGGATTACTTCACGCAGCCGGTGCTCGATGCGGTACGGTCGCTTGCGCCGTTGGCGGCGCGTGCCGGTTGTTCGCAAAGCCAGCTCGCGCTAGCGTGGTGTCTGCGTCAGCCCGAGGTAACCAGTGCGATCGTCGGTGCTACAAAGGTGGCGCAGGTCGAGGAAAACGTGGCGGCGGCGGACTTGGACGTGGATCCCGCAATCTTCGCGGAGATGGACCGTATCCTCGCGCCGGTAGTGCCGCACGAGCCGTATTTAGCTTAGTTCCAGCGAGTCGGGCCCCAGCCCGTGAATCCCGTGAGGCGAGGTGCGGCTTCTATCACGCGCGTGAAGGAGAGTACCGGGGCTTCTTCCTTCGAGGTTGCGACTTTTTTCCGAGGGGCGTTCATCTCAAGTGTCCTTCCGTACTCATCGTACACCCGCACCTACGGGAACTCGATGACGTTTGTTTCACGTTCCGGCGTCGGCGCCGGCGTGGAAAATATACTTGACGATCAGCCGGTCGACGGTCGCGCCGGCAGCGGGACTGCCGTAATTGACGTAGAGCTCGTTGCCGCCGCGGAAGCGCTCGTGAAACGCGACGGCCAGATTGTTGCCGACTTGCGTCGCGAAGCCCCCATAGCCGTTAATATCGCGTAACGCGACGGTAAACGTACTTTCGTCGCTGAGGTTGACGGCAACCGAGACGCTGCGCAGCCACTGCGAGTCGAGCACGCCGGTCGACTGCGAGCGTTCGTAAGTGCCGTCGTAGTTTAAACCCAAGGTCACGATGCGAGCGACCGGGCGAGCCGTCGACAGCGTGAACAGGTGCACGTAATCCCCGCCGAAGGGCCCCCACGTGTAGTTTGCGTCGACGGGCGACGGCGTGCCGTCGCCGTAGCCGATCGGTATCTGATAAAAGTTGTACGGCTGCGTCACCCCGTCGCGGTAACACGGATAGCCGGTGAAAGTCGATTGGTAAACGATCGGGCCCGTACAGTCCGGACCGGACGGAATTCCGTATTGACGGAGCTGGCCGACGGCGATACCGGCACCGTCTATCGAGAAGTTATTCTTGAAGACGACGTTGAGAAACGATTGCGTGTCGGCTTGATGGACCTCACCGGTCTGATCGATAAAGCGATCGGCGCCCGTGAACCAACTCCAGTTCTTGATGCCCGGCGTCGATCCGACGAAGTTGAGGAACGCCATCGGGCCGCGAACGTCGGAGATGGGCGTGTAACCGTCGATCGGATCGTAGTTCGGCGCCGTGTCCATATAGCTGGTGAAAATTTCCCAGTTCGGCCGGTGAATGTCGAGACTCGCCTGCGAAAAATCGGCGTGTCCCTGCGGTACCCAGCTGCCGTCCTCGAACGCGTGATCGACGAACCACACGAGTCCGTTGTGATAGTTGCGCCCTTGCGCGCCGACCTCGACCGTATCGTCGTCGCCCGAGATGCTGTGGTGTGCCAGGACGCCGTCGCTCCAATAATAGAACGTACCGTCGGGCATCGCGTGCTCGTAGCCGTACGCTTCGTCGGAAAACGTATTTCCGGTCGTCTGATCGAACCCGCGAAACGCGAGAACGCCGAAACTCTGCTGCCCGAAGGTGCCTTCGGTCTTCGCGCCCCAGTCGAACGGACCGATGTTCGGCGAATAGAAAATGAGATTCGGTGCGGTCGTGATGCCGCCGCTGGGCGTCCGCGAGCCGGAAGACGCGTTGATGAAGCTCGCGCCCTGCGCGAAGAAGGGGCGGTACTCGACGAGCTGGCGCTGGAACTCTTGCGGTACGATCGTCTGCTGGTCGATCTCGACGTTGGAGAAATCCGGGTTGGCCGTACCGACGAAGTTGATCGTCGGGGTCAGCGGATAACTCACGTCGATCCCGTAGTTGCGGACCTTCATCGGCAAAAACTGGCCGTCGGCTTGTTGGAAGAGGTTGCGCTCGCCGCCGATGCTTTCTAGGCCGTAGACGTCCGCGCGGCCGTGACCCCGCTGGCCGGCAAGCTTGATGCCGGTCGCCGACGGCCAAAAGCGCGTGTCGATGAACTGCGGCCAGTTGCCGGCCGGCGCATCCTGCATGATGCCGCTGAAGCCCCACACGAAGTGCTCGCCACGCGCGGCGACCGCGCGGACGAACTGGATGTGCCAGGTTTGTGACCCACCAATTTTCAGCGCGGACAGCGGAACGACCATAACGGCGTTCCAACTCCCGTCGGCGATCTTAGCGACGGCCTGCCAGCGAGGACGGTACCGGACGTTCTCGTTGGCCTGTTCGTAACGAACCCCGCGCGGGGTCGTCTCGAAGTAGTAGGCATCGCTTCCGCCGCCGCCCGTCGCGATGCCGATACCCACGAAATCATCGATCCCGAAGCCGTTATCGTTGGTCGACTGCGTGGCCGTGATCGGCGTCCCTCGCTGGGCCGCCTTGAACGCGACGTAGAGATTGCGGTCGTCGTACAGGACGTACGCGGTGGTCTCGTGCTGCGCCGGCGACCGGGTGGTGACGTTCTCCCACGGGCCGTTGCCGTTAGGCACCTGCCCGGCCGCCCATGCCGGATCGCTCAGCGACGGATCGAGCGGCAAGGGATGAGGTGCGCGGGCCATCGGAAACGAAAACTTTGGCTCCACAACGGCGTATACAGGGGTAGCGGAGAACGCCACCCACAGAAGCGTCGCGAGGACGAGACCGAAAGGTTTCATCGATATATCAGCGTCACTCGCATCTGGGGGCGACGTCCTCAGAAACCCATCAAAGATTTATGGAGCGCGTGATGAGCGTCTACGAATTCGGACCATTTGTGCTCGACTCCGAGCGCCTGCTGTTGCTCGATCGCGGCGAACCGGTCGCGCTCGGACCGAAAGTCGTCGAGACCCTGCTCGCCCTCGTCGAGCACCCCGGCGAAGTGCTCACCAAGAGCGCGCTGCTGGATCGCATTTGGCCCGAAGGCTATGTCGACGAGGCTAACCTCGCGCAGAACGTCTACGTCCTGCGCAAGACGCTGCGCGCTCGCTGGGATACCGACGCCATCGAAACGATACCGCGCCGCGGCTATCGCTTCACGCGCGACGTCGTTCGACGCGAACACGTGCCGCTGGCCGAACCGGTCGCGGCGCGTCGCCGCCGCCCGTTCTGGGGACTTGCCGCAGCCGCGAGCATCGCCGTCGCGTTTTTGGCTGCGCTCTTTACGGGTGCGCTGGCGCCGCATAGCGCTACGACCCATACCGCGCTGTCGCCCGACGGCGCGCGCTTATACGAAATCGGCCGCTATTACTGGAATATGCGCACGCCCGACGGCATGCGGAAAAGCTTGCAGTACTTCACGCGCGTCGTCGATACGGATCCGCACAACTCGCGCGGCTACGCCGCGCTGGCGTCGGCCAACGCGCTGATGGCGGATTACGAATACGGCACCGCCGCGCCGAAGACGTATTTCGCCCGCGCACAAGCGTACGCGCGTAAGGCGCTCGCGATCGATCCCAGTTCGGGCGAAGCCTATGCCGTGCTCGGCATGATCGGCTCGATGAGGTACGCGTCGAACGCGCAGATGGCAAACGCGCTCGACGAGCTCGAGCGCGCGATCGCGCTCGATCCGGGCAGCGGGCCGGCCCACGAATGGTATGGCGTCGCGCTGTTGGAACGCGGCCGCTTCAACGACGCGTATTATCAGCTGCGAACGGCCGCCGATCTCGATCCGCTTTCGGTCGCCACTACGGCATGGCTGAGCAGTGCGGCCTATCACGAACATCGCTACGACGATGCGATCGCCTACGCGCGCGAGACGCTCGACCTCTCGCCGCAGCGACACGACGTCTTGCAGACGCTGGGCTTGTCGTACGAAGCGCTCGGCGACCAGGAGCGCGCGCTCGGGGCGTACCGCGAGTTTGCTCGCAGCTGTTCGGACTGCCGCGCTCAAGCGGCGGCGCTCATGGCGGGGCTCTTCGCGCGGTCGAATCGCATCGCCGCGGCGCGCGCCGAGTTGGCCATCGCGCAAGCGAATCCCAAGGAGGTTGCACCCGACGATCTTGCGCTGGCCCTGGCGGGTATCGGCGAACGCGCGACCGCCCTGTCGCTGCTCAGCCGCGCGCCGCACGAGTTCACGCGTGCCGAAATGGCGAGCGATCCGCGCTTTGCGGTGCTGCGCGCCGATCCGCACATCAAGAAGATCGGGATCGGGTCTTAGTTCGTTCCCGTCGCGCGAGCGACGACGCGCTCGACTTTCACCAACCGCGTCTTGGTCCACCGGTCGTGTAAAAGCACGCGCCGTTTGAACAGGCTCACCGCGATGATGAGCCACCATAGGAATCCCACCATCAGATAGCGCACGATGGTTTGCGCCACGCGAGGCTTGTGAAAGTCCGTGGTCACCACACGCAATCCCGTAATCATCATGCCGAACGACTGTCCGGCGATAGCGACGAGTACGCCGAGATAAATCGGAAACCAGAAGTAGAATCCCAAGCCGTTGAGCCAGCGCGCGACTCCCTCGCTGCTGAGCGGAACTCCCTCGAGCATCAGACCATTGGCTTCGTCAATCGAGAACGGCCCGACGCGGAACGGCGTCGCCGTGGGCGTGGGCGACGCGGTAGCCGTCGGTTGGGCGGTCGGTGCCGGCGTCGTGATCGTCACCGCACTTTTTCCCTTGCGATCTCTTCCGTTGATGTGGATCGTTTCGCCGCCGGGGATGTTGATATTGACGTGTCCCGGCGAAACCGAGGCGACGTCTGAATCGTCGGTTGTGGTAGTGACTCGCACCGGCGCGACGTTTCCGCCGAATGACGTAATGAGCGCGCTGACGACGATCGCGTCGATGGCGTACGCCGCAAAGCGGCGCCACCAGCCCGCGCAGTCGCGCTCGACGACGGTGGTCGTTCCCGGCGCCGCGATGGCGGGCGGCTCCTCGCCGCGCTCGCGTAAAAACCATCCCCGCGCGGACTCGTACGCGGGCGTGGTCATGAACGCGCGCAGCGACGCGATCCGGGTGGTGGCGTACGGTTCGCTGCCGAGCCAGACACCCCAACGGAAGATCGTATCCGATTCGATTTCCGCTTGCTGCTGCGCGAAGACGTCGAAGTCGACTTTGCGCGCGAACTCGTGAAACGCGCTCACACCCATCGCGCGTATCGCCGCGTCGAGCGAGCCGCAGCACAACAAACCGACCTTGTCGCAGGTCATGGTGCAGCGGCGCAGCCAGCCGCCGAAAATCAGCGAGACGATGGGGTTTTCGTTGCCGTTGACGCTGAGCAGCGAGAGAAACCGCGTGTGTCCCGCGGCGATATGCCCGAGCTCGCGACCGATCGCGAACGCCAGCTCGTCGTCTTCGAAGACTTCGATCCAGTGGCTCGAGCACACCAGCGAGTACGGTTCCCCGAAGCCCAGAGCGGCCACCGGTACGAAGCTGTCTTCTCGCACGAAGATCAGCGGCATCGGAATCTCGAGCGCCGCGCACGCATCTTTGACGATCGAAAAAACGCGCGGATACTGGGCTTCGTGCACGCGAACGCTCGAGCCCAGAAGCCGTCCGCGGGCCAAGGTCACGTACACCATCGCCACCACGATGAAGAGCGCGACTTGCGACGCGCCGATCGATTCGTGCAAAACGTAGCCGATGAGCAGGGCGGCCGGAAGCGCCAGAACGGCGGTCGCCCCAAACGAGATCCGCTCGGAGGGGTCGCGGAGGCTGAACGGACCTTCGAAGAGCGGCATCGCCATTGTTGCGGGTTTTTTGGTTGGCTTTGGCTGCGGTACCCCCTCACCGGCCGGGGACGCGCGCCTTTTCGCCTCGTGCGAAAGGCTACTAGTTTCCTCTGAGCTCTCGCCATCCGTGGCTCCGCTCAGACTTCTCGCGGATAAGGTGGTTCCTCGCCGACGGGCCACCAAAGTCTTTGGGAAGCGTGGCGGGAGCAGCTAAGCATTGAAAGGGTACTCCTTTTAACGCAGGCGGGTCCGTACACACGTGGGGATCCCCGCGCTTGCTAAAACTGCTAATAACTGATAACTAATAACAAATGCGTAAGGGCGCTGAGTCCAGTGGCTTCGTCCCGATATGCGTGAGCGTTACACCTACGCGGCGTGGCGAACTCCGCGACCTGGCGCAGCGGCACGACACGTCGGTAAGTGCCATTGTGAACGCCGCTTTGGACGATCTGCTCGCTGTCCAAAAGTACGAGGACGTAAAGGGGCGATTGGACAGTGCGCCATTGCGAAGGCCAAAGGCGTAGCGCGTGCAGACTGACAGAGGAGTACAGCTAGTGCTAGACCTATCGGATCGTGACGTGATCTTCAGTATCAAACCGAAATACGCCGACCGCATCATGGAGGGCGTGAAGACGGTTGAGCTGCGTCGTCGCTTCGCTAACGAGGCGCCGATCGGGGCTCGCGCGTTCATCTATTCGTCGGGGCCGACGAAAGCAATGCTCGGCTATGCGATCATCGCTGACGTCCGACGTCTCCGACTAGAAGACATCTGGAACCAGTACGCCGGCGCGGCCTCCGTCTCAAGGACGGAGTTCGACGCATACTTCGACGGACTCACACACGGATACGTCATCGCGCTCCGCGATCCGCGACGTTTCAAGAAATCTGCCTCGATAACGTACCTTCGCGAGCGGTTCGGGTTTCGCGCACCCCAATCGTATCGGTATGCCGGGATCGAGTACCGCGTGTTGATCGGATAGCGTGGCGCAGGGGCGGTCGTTCCTCATTGATACGAACGTCATCATTCAACTCGAAGACGACAAGCCTGTCCAGGCCAAGTTCTCGGAGATGGTGCGGCGCGCCCAGGAAAGTGGCGTGACACTTTACGTTCACGAGGCCTCCGAAGAAGATATCAGACGCGATAAGGATGCAGCGCGTCGAGATGTCACGTTATCGAAGATCGCCAAGTTTCCCCGGATCTCCAACGTACCGATGCCTCCCGAACTTGTGCTCGAGAGCCGCTTCGGCAAGGCGGCGAACGATCACGACCGCGTCGATGTCCAGATGCTAAATGCGCTCGATCGAAAGGTCGTCGATTTCCTCGTTACGGAGGATCTCGGCCTGCATCGTCGAGCGAGAAACGCTGGTTTCCAGGACCGCGTCCTGCGCGTACGCGACGCGGTCGATTGGCTTACGCGCACGTTCGAGCCGGCGGCGGTGCCGCTTCAGCACATCGTCGAGAAAAAGTGCTATCAGCTCGACAGAAGCGACCCCATCTTCGACACGCTTCGCGACGGTTACCCCGAGTTCGACGAATGGATAGACCGAAATCCGCAGCGCGCTTGCTGGTGTCTCGAAGTCGACGGCGCGACGGCGGGAATCGTCATCCGCAAGGACAACGAATCGCGTGCCGAAACCGATGCAACGTTGCCGGGCGACAAGATCCTGAAAGTATCGACGTTCAAGGTCAAGGAAGAGTACCGCGGCGAGAAGTTCGGGGAGCATCTTCTCAAGCAAATCTTGTGGTACGCGCAACGCAACCGATATGACCTCGTTTACCTGACCGCATTCAAGGAACAGCAGGAAGTGCTTGCCGACCTGCTCGTTCAGTATGGCTTCAAGGAAACGGGCACCAAGAAGAGCACGGGCGAAACACTTTACGAAAAGCAGATGTATCGCGGGCCAGTTCGCGCCGTCGGCGTTCCGCTCGGCGACGACTACGCGCAATATCCTTGCTTCCGTGAGGATAACAAGGTGAAGGTGCTTTGCGTCCCGATCCAACCGCGGTGGTATCGGGTGCTCTTTCCAGAAAACGCGCCGGAGCCGCTTTTGCTTCCCGGGCACCATCAGGGCGGCGCGGAACGAACGCCTGGTAACACCATTCGCAAGGTGTACCTCTGCAAGGCGCAGATGCGTAATGTTAATGCAGGCGACGTTCTGCTTTTCTACATGTCCGGCAACGAAATCGGCTCTGGAGCTGTCCGAACCGTCGGTATCGTCGAGAACTACCGCGAGATCTACGGCGCGGAAGACTTGCTGCGCGCTACGGGCCGCCGATCCGTGTATAGCGCCGACGAGCAGATGGACATGATCAAAGGCTCACCCGTCAAGGTCCTCGACTTTCTGCTCATCGGTCACCTCGACGATCCAATTCCGCTGGGGCTTCTCAATGCCACCGGCGCGATCAAAGGGGTGCCGCAGAGCATCCGGACAGTCGACAAGACCGCGTATGCGCAGCTGGGCGTTCACGAGAACCTCGGATACGCATGAAGACGATCGGCGTATTGAATCTCCGGCGTCGGCAAGACCACGTTCATCAACGTGCTCATCGCGAAACAGCCGAGCTGGCTCGGGATTTCCGCGGGCACGCTCCTCCAGGAACGCCTCACTGACGTCGCCCGCGACGCGCTTCGGGTTTGCACGGAGGGCGGCATCCTAAGCAATCAGGAGATCATCGTCCGTGGCCTATCAACTTGGCGGATGAGAACCGAATGCGATGCAGTGTTCTTCGACGGACATCTTCTCATCGATACCGATTCCGCAATCGTAGAAATTCCTTACGATGTCATCCGTCGCCTCGAACTTGATGCCATGGTCTTCGTGCACGAAGAGGCGGCCGAAATTGAGCGACGAAAGGCGAACGATGCGAGCCGTATGCGAGCCTTTCGCTCGAAAGAATGGCTTGCCGCAGAGCAACAAAAGGCAATGAAGCTGGCCGAGCAGTATGCGCGAGAACTACGCATCCCACTATTTATTGTAAGGTCGGATGAGGCTGCTGATGTCCAGGCCAGAATCGCCTCTCTCGTCATCCAATGAATCGGCGCGGAAGCGTCCGTATTTATGTCGAGTAGCGAGGGCCGGGTGTGGTGTGGGAGATGTCTCTTGCGTCGGGGTGCCTAGCCCTCGAGGTCGCTAAGAAGGTTGTAGTTTGCGAAGCCCATCTCAGGCGAACTTTGGCCGGGCTCCCTTTTTGCAAAAAAGCTTTGTTGTTTCACCACGAACGGGTCATAAAGCGGGCTGCGGCCCCCGCGTTTTTCGAGCCATAGTTTGTACCCAGCTATGTCTGGATCGGCATAACCGATCGCATACTCCGTGCCGAATAGACACAGCACTGAATACACCGATGCCTTTTCGGGCGCCAGCCAAATCAAGAGCGGCGTCCATTCCCAGACGAGCTGCTGTGCATTCGATACGAGCGAAAAAAACGGCTGGTTCTCACCGTAGATCGTCCGCTCACCGTACTCCCAGTTGCCGCCGGAGCCGCGCCGCGCCCAGTTGCGAATGGGATCGAACTCAACGTTGTCGATGATAAACGTCTCCCAAGAGTCCCTAACCATTACGCGACCCGTCAGCATACCCAACGCGATCTTCGCCAGCAGTCTACTCATGAGGGTCCTATTCTGCAACTCTTCGAGCCGCGGTACGATGCGGATTGATCGCGGATTGTCTATCACCCGCTGAAAAATGTCGGGAGTTACATCCAATTGGGGAATGCGAACCTTGTGGCGGGGAGGCGGCATCTGCATCGTCCCTGGGCGTCGCAGCCCATCCGTCAGGTCAGCGACTACCATCCCTGACCGCGGTATGTGCCCTTTCTTACTCTCCACGCGCTGTCGTCCGCGAAGATCGCTGAAAAACGGCTCCGCGAGAAGCGGTTGTTCGATCTTCCTCGCGAAATAGTTGTTGCAGCCGTCGCAAACGACGCCTCGCGGAAGCACAGCCTTCGAATTTCCGAGAGACTCCGGAATGACATGCTCGACGCTGCTCGAGCGGTCCGAAGTCTCCTTGCAAAAAATGCATCGCATATTGTCAGTACTCCCCGCGTGCCATCAGTCGAGCGTCTCCCATGGATTCGAACTGCGACGCTGTGCGAAGCCACTACTTGCCTAGACGGCGCTGCTTTCCATGTCCTCCACGATCCTACGTTCCTAAGGCTCCATGCTGCTCTTGTACCGAAGCCGCGTCTTGTTAGACGGGAGTCTATGGTGAGGGCGATCGACCCATTGCGTAGTGCTGAATCACCATTTCCCGGTAGAGAGCTGCGCGTCGAAGGCTGCGTTCACTGCTACTTGGCGACTCAGAAGTCCTGACACTGTGAGAGCATAGGTCGAATCAGGTCGCACGGGACTTGCTGCCAGACGCGCCGCACCTCGTGTAGTTCTGGGTGGAACGAATCGGTTAGAATTACGCTTGCACAAGGTTGCTCGAACCCCAAATTGTACCGTGGGCGCAGGCGCTGGGCTCGGGTTGGAAGTTCGGCGGCAAGCACCACATGGGTCAAGAGCGGTCGAAGCCGGCCCTCATAATCTTGCAGAGATCTTCTCGCACGCAGTACAGGCTGATGAGCTCCGAAAAACGCTCGGGCATGGACCGACGACGTCGCTTGTCCAAAGTTCACCCCGCGGGCAACGCCCCGAATGCGTTCTAGCCGTGCCAGCGACGCATTTTCTGGGCTTTTCTCACAAAGGGGGGTTGACGGGGGCGTATGGATGCACTATTGTACTAGTGTACTAGTACAACAACAGATTGGTACTAGGCAGACTGAAAGGACAGCCACCATGACCCGGTTCACGACCGCCCGCCCCGACTCCGAGATGGCCCGCGAGGCCCGTACCCCCGTCCGTCTTCCCGAGCAGATGTCTGCCGGTTTGTTCCAAGGCTGGGGCCCGAAGTTCTAAGGTTCCGCAACTAAGATGCCGGCCGTACTCACGGTCGATCCGCGCAGCGGAGTTCCGATCTACTTGCAGATCATCGAACAGGTCAAGCGATCCGTCGCTCTGGGGATCCTGCAAGCCGGCGAGCAACTCCCAACCGTCAAGCAGCTCGCGCTGGATCTGACCGTCAACCCCAACACCGTTGCGCGAGCGTATCGCGAACTCGAGCGCGACAGCGTGATCGAAACCTCCCCCGGACGGGGCTCGTTCGTCCGCGGTAACGGTGTGGCGTCTTCGGCTAAAGCCGCCGCGAACGACGTCGCACGCGACGCCCTCGACTCGGCGCTCCGCGAAGTCAAATCGGTCGGACTCTCTCGCAGCGACCTGCGCGAACTCATCGATGCCGCCGTTAACCGGTGGTTTCCGGAGGAACAGCAGCTTCCATGAGCACGATTCAAATTTCACACCTGCGCAAAACGTACGGAACGTTTGCGGCCGTTGACGATCTGTCGCTGGAAATTCCAAGCGGTACCGTTTTCGGTCTGCTCGGGCCCAACGGCGCCGGTAAAACGACGACCTTTAAATGCATGCTCGACTTGGCGCGCGCGAACGACGGCACCGTTCTCTACGACGGGAAGCCGCTCGTGCCCGAAACGTTCGAGCGCATCGCCTACGTTCCCGAGCGCAGCGTTCTGTACGAATGGATGAACGTCGCCGAACACGTCGAGATGAACCGGCGGGCGTTTGCGAAGTTCGATCCCGCTCGCGCCGCCGAGTTGCTGACGGCGTTCAGCATCGACCGGCGTAAGAAGACGCGCACGCTCTCCAAAGGCATGCGCACCGCGGTGATGGTTGCGATGGCCTTTGCTCGCAATGCCGATATCCTGATTCTCGACGAGCCGACCAGCGGGCTCGATCCGGTCAATCAGCGCCACGTGCTCAGCCTCATCATCAACGAAGCGGCGCGTGGGTGCACGATCCTCTTCTCATCGCATCAGATCGGCCAAGTCGAACGCGCGGCCGAGCAGATCGCGGTCGTCGATAAGGGACGGCTCATCCTGCAAGGCGCAGTCGACGATCTCAAAGCCGATCGCAAAATCGTCGAGGGCATCCTGCCCGACGCAAACTATCCGCTCAACGGCATCGCGGGCGATTCGCGCGTGCTGCGCGCGGATCGTACCGAGCGCATCGTGCGGCTGCTCGTGGGCAGCGACGCAGACGCCATCGCCGCGCAGCTCACCGCCGCCGGCGCAAGCGGCGTGCGCGTCGTCGACCTCAACCTCGAAGACATCTTCCTTTACGCGGTCTCGCCGGCGGACGCAACGGCAGACGTGATCGCCAGGGAAAACGCGCAATGAACTACGTTGAGTGGCTGCGCGTTCGCGGTTGTCTAAAGTGGACGGCCATCGTTCTGGCGGCGTGCGTTGCGCTGGTGCTGTTCGCGCGGTTTACGTATCTCGATATCCGTCCCAACGCGCACGGCTTTTCGGGCATCTTCATCGACGAAAAGGATTTGCCCGACTTCGAATCCACTTCAAACAAGACGCAGGTCAAGCTTCCGGATGGGACGTTACGCACCATCATCAATAATGCCGCCACCGGCACGCGCATCACGATCGACGACCATGGCTACTGGGGCAAGCACGTCGAAATTTTTGAAAAGAAACCCGCGAACACGCATTCGTCGAAGATGGATTTCGGCGACGTCCACGCGGAACGTACGTTTGTTGCGGGCGGCAGCCTGGTAAAGATCGATACGGGCGCGCTGGTCCCCGAAGACCTCAACTACTATTTCGCTTTTGCAACCCTAGTCGCGCTAATCGTAGCGACGCTCCTAGGCGCACCGTTCGCTCGTGAGAACGAAGGACACCTCGAGCTCGCGCTCACCAGGCCGGTCACGCGCATCAACTTCGCGCTGCAAACGGTCTTGGCCGACTTCGCGGGTATCGCCGCCGCCTTCACCATGACCGTGGTGTTTTTGATCGTCGGTCACACGATCTTCGAGGCACCGAACTACACGTACGGTCCCACCGATACCGTCGTGATCGCCATCGGGCTCGTGGGCGCGTTTGCCTGGTACGGGATGCTCAACGCCTCGACCGCGTCGATGAAGCGCGCGTACGGCGGCGTACTCGGCATCGCGTGGCCCGTTGCGCTCGGCCTCGGCGGCATCGCTCACGCTCCGCTCGGGGACTCGCCGCTCGCCGAGTTCGTTCACCGAATCGGCTCGACGCTGCTGTGGCTGTTCCCGACGTCGTACCTGCACTTCAGTTTCATGTCCGGCATGGGGTCGGAGGAGCACCGCCGCGCGCTGACGGCATCGGTGCCGCCCCAAACCGATCTCGTTATTCTGGCCTGTCTCGCTCTCGTTTACGGTGCGTTGGCCATCTATCAGTGGCAACGCGTGGAGGCATAAACCGTCATGGAGATCCTTGGAACCAACTTCACCATCTCGCTGGGCGCCTGGCGCTTACGCTTCGTGCTCGCTATCGAAGACACGGATAGTGTGCCGATGCCCAAACCTCAGGTTCCGCACCGCATGCGCGTCGTTCCGGAAGACGAGTACGTCCGCTAGATGGCCTACGTCGAATGGCTGCGGGTTCGCGGCTGTCTGAAGTGGACCGGAATCGTGCTCGGTGCACTCTTTCTGGTTGCCGTCGTTTTACGCATCGCGGCAATGGGCGTGGAACACGATTTGAACGGCCGGCTCGACGATATGAGACGCGATCCTGGCTCACAAGTGAGCGAAGTCGTCCTTCCCGACGGCACGCATCGTACGACGATCTACGATCTCGTCAAGAAGACGCGCGCCGTCATTGACGATCGCGGCTGGAACGGGAAACATATCGTCGTCGACGACTGGTCGCCGACGGCCAAAAAAGATTTAACGCGGGATTGGAGGTCCGGAGTCGTACATTTCCGGTTCGAACCCGATCGACACGGTAGAAGCCAGCGTTACGACGTTACGATCGACGGGCCGACGCCGCTCTACGTCTACCTCGTGACCGGTCTGATCGTCGCAATGATCGTAGCGACGATCTTGGGGGCGCCGTTCGCTCGCGAAGCTGAAGGCCACTTGGAGATTGCGCTCACCAAACCCATATCGCGCGAGCTTCTTGCGGTACGAACGATTCTGGCCGATTGGGCCGGCATGGTGGCGGCCTTTATCGGAGGCAGCGTACTTGCCATCGCCGTCCATGCCATCTTCGACATGCCGCACATTTCGTTTGACGTACGGGATTCGATCGCGTTGGGCGCGGGCATCTTCGCGCCTTTGGCATGGTACGCGATGCTGGCGGCGGCGACGACGTCGCTCAGGCGGGGCTACGGCGCCGTCCTAGGCTTTGCTTGGCCTGTGGCGGGCATCGTCGTTGCCCTTTCGGGCATCTCTCCAAACGGCAGTATGGTACTGACCGCCGTACGCGACGGGGCGTGGGCGCTGAGCTTCATCGATCCGCTGCGCTACATGCACTTCGGCTCGCCGACCACCTCAGTAGCCGGCGGGTTCGTCACAGACGCGACGGCTGCTCGTCACATAGGAATTCTTGCGGCGTTAGCGCTTGCATACGGTATCGTTGCGATCGTGCAGTGGCGGCGCATCGAAGCGTAGTTCAAAAGTCCCAGCCCGTTAGCAGATACGTACTTACCCTGATGCCGGCTTGACTGATACCGGTTAACGTGACAGTGGGCCGGATAAGGATGTATCTTCGTAATGGCTAGCTCGAACGAACGCTTCTACGTCCTGGACGAGGGATATAGGTTAATATTGGCGCCGCCGCCGGCGCCCGACGATCCCATGAACGCGCTTTACGAAGCGACGACGGCCGCCGACGCGTTGCCGCCGGAGATCGACCGCGTGGTGCGCACGTTGACGAAAGGGTGGGAGCGCGAATCTGCACCTACCGAAGCGTCGGCGTCGGTTCGCGGAATGAACGTGCTCGTTTCGCCGCTTCAGGGACCGGTCGGTCCGCATTTCGCCATTCGCGTCGAGCGCGCTATCGCTTAACATTACACTGCAGGCCTGCATTACCGTGCCGCGTATGAGCGTGCGCTCGCTTTGCGTTTTCTGCGGTCCTTCGTTGCCGCCGGAAGATCGCGTCGCTCACAACTCCGTAACGTACCTGCGACCGGCCTCTCGCGGAGACGTCGCGCGAGCCGCCGAGCACTTCGATACGATGCTGATTATCGACGGCGTCTTTCATCACGACCTCGCTCCGACGCCGCGTGAAGTGTACGATGCGCTCGAACGCGTAACAATTTTCGGCGCATCGAGCATGGGCGCGCTTCGCGCAGCCGAGTGCGCGCCGTACGGCGCGGTTCCGCTGGGCGCGATCGCGCGGTGGTACGTTCGCGAGCTGATCGACGGTGACGACGAGGTCGCGGTGCTCGTCGACCCGGAATCGCAGCGCGCGTTAACGGTACCGAGCGTCAACGTACGGTACGTCGCGAAATTGGGCGTGCGCCGCGGACTGATGAATCGCCCGGTCTCCGAGGCATGGGTGCGCGATGCGCGCGACATCTTTTACATGGATCGCACGTGGGAGGGCGCCATCGCACTCGCGCCGCCGAACGTTCGGAGTGCCTTGCACGAGATCGCGAGCGAGGAAGGCGATCTCAAACGTTGGGACGCGCGCTTCGCCCTTCGTTCGGTGCTGAGGCGTTTAGCGGCATGACGTTGCGTATGCCCTCATCGGAGCCCAAAGCGCCCGGTTCGTACGATCGCAGCGTTTCGATAGAGAGAACTCTGGCGCTCGTGCCCGAGCTGCGCAAGCGTTTCGGCATCACGCGGATTGCCGATACCACGCGGCTAGACCGGCCGGATATCCCGACGTTCTCGGCGGTCGTTCCGCACTCGGATCTTCTGAGCGTTTTTAACGGTAAGGGTGCGACGCGCGAAGCTGCGCTCGTCAGCGCCGTGATGGAAGCGGTCGAACGCCAAGTCATGGGTGCGCCCTCCGTTGAGACACACCGCCGCTGCCTGCGCGAAATTAGCCGCGTGCTGGATCTAGACGCGTTGGGACTATTGCCGGAGGCACGCGATCTTGAAGCGGAGTGCGCGTGGGGCACCGACTTGCTCGGCGGCGATAACGTACCCGTGCCGATGCACGCGATCCAGTGTCCGTGGTACGGGCAGCGCCTCTTTTCGGGTTCGAGCAGCAATGGCGTCGCCTCGGGAAATACGCTTACCGAGGCGCTCTATCACGGTCTGGCCGAGCTCGTCGAGCGTCACGTGTGGTCGCTGTTCCACGTACGGTGCGAGCTCGTTCCGCGCTTTTACCGGCGTGGTGCTCCCGATACCGTCGCCGCCGAAATGTTCGCTTTCCCTAGCGGCGATGATTATCTCGACCGACTCGCTCGCTCCATCGAAGAGGCAGGACTGACGCTGCGCGTGATGATTCTCCAGGAGGACGATCTTCCGGTCGTAGCACTCGCGACGACAGCTGAGCCCGGTTCGGATCCGCCGATGGCTCATCAGGGGATGGGATGCAGCCTGTCGCCTGCGCACGCAGTTGGCCGCGCCATCACGGAATGCGTTCAGAGCCGCGTCGTCGACATTGCGGGAGCACGCGACGATCTATTGCGCCCCGACGATCCTCCGCGAGTCACCGGCGAACATACCCGACGTCCGCGCTTATTGCCGAAGGGTCGCTGGTTTCTCGACCTGCCGGCGCGCGAGGTGAGGTTGGATCAGCTTCGAGACCGATGCAGCACCGATCTCGCGCACGATTTGCAGCTCGTGCTCGACGTACTACGAGCCGACGGCCTCGGTCCCGTTATAGCGATCGAGATTTCGCCGGACGATGTCCCCGTTAGCGTCGTTCGCATCGTCGCGCCGAACCTCGAGACTACCTTTAGCAACGGTAGAATCGGCCGGCACGGGACGGCGCTTTTTAGCCCATTCCGGATCGTCAAGGAGAAAACGATATGCCCATGACCCAACAGCAAATCAAAAACGTTGCTACCGGATTCGTTCACGTACTCATCAAGCATTCCGAGGTGTATGACGCATGGGTTCCGGTGGCCCGCACCGGGGACATCGCCGGCATCGCTACGTTTCTCCAGGAATGCATGTTCCTACAAAGCGTGCCCACTGCCGCCGAGATTGAAGCCATGGACGCTCACCTCGGCGCTGAGATGCAGCAAGACGTCGAGGCCTTTAGAGATGCGCGCCCAGATGCTCCGGTCGTCATCGGCGTGTGCGGAGAAGAGCACGGCCCGTAGTCGCCTAGTTGCCTGCGTCGAGTCGCACGAACCACGTTGCGAGCTGCGTGCGCGAGGTGGCGCCGATCTTATTGAAAAGGTTGGAAATGTGCACTTCGACCGTACGCTGACTCAAAACCAGCTCGTCGGCGATTTGTTGATTGCTCTTTCCTTCCGCTACAAGGGCGGCGACTTGAAGCTCGCGCGCGGTAGGTTTCAGGAAGACATCCTTGACCGGTTTAGCTGTGCCTGACCATTTGATGCCCAGCGCGGAAAGCCGCGAACTCGCGAGCGCATCGGTTTTGCTTTGCATCGTCGCAGCCAGGTCGGCATACACGTTGAGTCCGAGTTCGCGAGCGTGCGCTACCGTCGTGCTCATTTCGACGTCGGGGTGCCGGCCCAATAGGCAGGCTGCGATCCCGCGCGCAAGGTTGTCGTGAACCCTGTGCCACGGCATATCGGGCTTATAACCCGCGTGGGAAGCGAGAAGCACGAGACTTGCATCGTCGCGAAGACGATGCGCGAGCAATACGAGCACCAACCTCGGTAAGTATACGTGGGGATCGCCGGCCTTATCTAGTTGCGAGAGAAGGTGCGCGAGCACCGTCCGGGCCGTTTTCGGTTCTGATTGGGCCGTAGCCACCGCCCACCAAGCCGCCAGCGGAACGTACCAGCCTTCGCGTCGCCCCGCGAGGAACGCCGCAACATCGGTTTCGATTCCTTTGCTATAGGGTGAATTGCTATGCCGAAGCGCAGCAATTGCCGCCGCCAAGCTGAAAAATCGTCGCCGTCCCGTAGGACTGACATTGTGATCGAGGGTTTCTGCAATTCGCATCTCGACACGATCCCAGCTGCCGCCTAGAAATTCCGAAAGCGCGAGAAAGTACTCGCCGGCGGGCGTTACGCCGATGTCGCCAAAATTGCGCAGGCGTTCTCCGACGAGCGGTTCGAGAATGCGCGTTCCGTATTCGAAGAGACTCAGTAACAGACGTGGCCAGTCACGCTGGTTGGTCGAAATTCCAACGTGACCCAGGAGCGTTGCTTCGTTGACGATTGCGGCAGCTTCGTCCAGCAGGGCCATCGCCTCGTTGTGCCTCCCCCGCTGCGCCAACACGAAGGCTCTAAAGTTCCGCATTCTTATCTTAGCCGAAAGCGGTAATTCGCAGGTACATTTAAGCAGCTGCTCTTCAAGGTCGTCTGCAAGTTCCATGTCCGCGCGGCACGCTGCGAACCAGATTGCCGCGGAGATCACGTGCGCGCGTTCGGCGTCGCCGTTCATCAACGGAAGGAAACGGGCATACGTCGATTCTGCCGACGTCAGTTGATCGTTAAAGCTTTGCGCGAGCATGAGGCGGCCGATGGCTGCTCCGGGGATCCCCGTCCCGGCAGCGTCAAAGAGCCGGAGTGCGCGTTCGAGGACGGCAATTGCCTCGGAATCCCGATCGAGCGCGAACAGTGCATCGGCGTAATCTGGAAAAAACGTACGCGCGACGTCGGACGAGGGTTCGGCAAACGTCAGCGCACGCGCCGACGCGCTGGCCGTGAGGCGCGTTTGACCCGAGGCCGCCGCTTTCTGCGCCACGTCTGCCAACACGTTAAACGCTCCGACGCGATCGCCGCACTCGGCTTTTTGTGAGGCAAGTATCTGGAGATCCTCGAGCGCTGGTGACTCGAGACGCTCCAGCGCGGCGACGATCCGTCTTCGATACGGAATCGGCACCGCAATCGTATGACGGATGCCCTCGGCAATGAGCGCGTGATCGAACTCTATCCCGAGCTCCGTGACGCGAAGATATCGACCGACTGCGGACCTGACGAGAGCGTCGAGTTTCTCGGGTTGCGGCCAAAGTTGTTCCAAGGCGTAATAGCGGACAGGTCCGTCGATAAGCGAGCACACTTGAAGAAACTCGCGCAGATCGGGTGATGCCGCTTGCACGTCGCGCGCGATTGCGCTGCGACGGCTGGACGCGACGTCGTCAACCGACGGACGATCGACTCGTGCGATTGCCGTGGAGAGCGCGACGATATCGAGCGGAGAGCCACGTGCGTGATTGACTACGGCGCCAACGATTTCGTCCGAAACTTCGGGGAGAAGATGGCGCGCGACGGCGCTTGCAGCGGCCTCGTCGAGGGGTTGCAATGGTACGACTATCTCAGGCTTAGGCGTCGCGTATTCTTCGCGAGAACGGGTCGCATACAGCGCAGCGACCGCGCGATCTCCTAAAGAAGCCATCGTTTCGTCGAGCAGTTGCAACGAGTCCCGATCGCCCCACTGCGCATCGTCGAGCGCCAGTACGACCGGCCGATCCAACGTGACGCCTTCGAGGAGACGAGCAAATGCGTGCGCTGCGGATTCGGGCTTTGGGCTCTCGAGAACGGCTTGCAGACCCGTAGCGTAGCGCGCGCGCTCGTCTCCGATCGCCTCGAGCAAACTGCGTAAGAGTTGTCGCACGACCGTTAACGGGATCGGCTGTTGTACGGCGTAGCACGTCGCGGTCGCGACGATCCACTTATCCCCTCGTGCATGCGCCGCGGCGGCGTGTAGCAGCGTCGACTTGCCGATACCGGGTTCTCCCTCGATCCCGATGACGAGCGGAACGCCGTCCTTGCGCGAACGCTCGAGCGCGCGCGCGATACTATCGAGCTCGCGCGCACGGCCTATCAGCTCCGTTGCAGAGCGCTCTTCGGCGTGCATGGTCGTTCCATAAAGCTACGGTGGCGGGGGCAGGCGACCTGCCGTCGCTCACGGTAAAACGCCATATGCGAAAGGCGCTTTTGACGTTTCTCGGTCTCCTTTTGCTTGCCCGTTGCGGCGGCACGAAGGCGAGACTCGTCCACCTGGGCCAACGCGCGGCCCCGGGTCTGTTGCGGATCGCTACGATCGCCGATCCCACCACGCTAAATCCCTATCTTACGACCAGCGACATCGGCTACGATCTCGCTTCGCTGACCTACTCGTACCTCGTGGAATCCGACGACCGGGGTCACCTTATCGGAGATCTCGCGACGGAGGTTCCGACGACCGCTAACGGCGGAATCTCCACGGACGGCCGCACCTACGTGTATCATCTGCGTCGAGGCGTGCGCTGGCAGGACGGCGTGCCCTTTACGGGTCGCGACGTCGCGGCCTCGTGGCGCGCGATCGTCGATCCCGGTCATCCCGTCGTCGAGCGGGAGGGCTACGATCGCATCGCCTCGATCGGTCTGCCGGATCCGTGGACGCTCGTCGTTCGCTTACGCGATCGCTACCCGCCGTTCGTCACGCGGTTCTTCGCACCGTTGCAAGACGGCGGAAAGCCGGTATTGGCCGAACACGTTTTGAAACGCCTTCGCAATTTTACTACCGGCGAGTTGGCGACGAACGCCGTCGGCACCGGACCGTTTCGGTTCGCGTCGTGGGCGCGCGGCGACCGCGTGACGTTCGTTCGTAACGAGAACTACTTCCGCGGCCGGCCGCACGTGGCAAGAATCGTTGTGCAGTTGATTCCCGACGCACAAACCGCGGCGCTCGCGCTGACGACCGATAGTGTGGACCTCATCGTCGAGGCACAGCCGGCGCTCCTGGCACAGTATCGCTCCGTCGCAGGCGCGAGCGTGCGAACCGTGCCGTTCAACGCGCAAGTTCAACTGCTCATCGATTGCGCGCGGCCGTTTCTCAAAGACGCCGCCGTGCGTCGTGCCATCGCGCACGCGATCCCGTATTCCGTCATACTCGGGAGCATCATGCACGGCGTGGAGGCCAGAGCCAGCAGCATGCTGGCACCGAGCGCTCTGGGTTACGAACCGCTCCCCGCTCACGCGTACGATGTGAAAAAAGCTGCGGCGGAACTCGACGAGGCGGGATGGCACGCGGCGGCGGGCGGCATTCGCGAGCGTCGCGGCGAGCGCTTGGAAATGACGCTTGCAACGCTTGCGGGTGCGCCGACGTTCGAACGCATCGCGCTCGTCGTTCAGTCGTCACTTCGTAAAGCCGGCATCGACGCGACGATTAAACCGTACGGATATCAGATGCTCGACGCGCCGAACGGACCGATCCTCAGCGGCACCTACGATCTGTCGCTCTTCGGTAATTCGCTGAACTGGGATCCCGATGCCTACGATACGTATGCGTGCGACCGCTGGTACCCGCATGGCGCCAACCTGACGCGGTTTTGCGACAAGCGAGTCGATGTGCTCGAGCGAGCCGGCCTGCAAACCGACGACGCAGCCGAGCGTACGGCAATCTATCGCCACGCAGCGCGGATACTCTGGTCGGATCTGCCCTACGTGCCTCTCAATGACGGCAGGCGGCTCGTCGTTACCTCACGGCGCTTGCGCAACTATCGTCCGAATCCGACGGTGACGCCGTGGTGGAACGCGTGGCAGTGGTCGGTTTAAGCTAGCTCCCACAAGATCCGCGTGTAGAGCACCTCGAATCCGCAGGCGCGGAAGTTCTTTTCCGACGTGCTGCCGATCGGCGCGGATGCGCGCGCGTAGCGGGCACCCGCTTCACGTGCCCGCGCGAGGCGGTCGAGAACCATCGCGCGATGATAACCGTTTCCTCGGTGCCCGTCTAGGGTCGAACCCGCGATGAGACTGGCGAGTTCCTCGTACACGATCAGCGCGCCGGTGGCGACAATGGCGTCGCCGTTGCGAGCCGCCAGCGCGACGATGCCCGTCTGCGACGCGATTGTCGTGGCGAGGAAAATGCCCTCGTCTCCGGTGAGGTAGCGATTGCTGAATCCCTCGTACGAGGCGCGTCCCCATGCGGTGCGATCGCTCTCCTCGGCAATGCGTTCGTCGCGAGCCGCCGCCGCCGTGGACAAGTCGACCGCCAATACGTTGTTGCGAACGCGCGGTACGTAAGCCGCTCCCGCGAGCTCGCGTTCCAGCGACGGATCCGCCAGCGGATTCACCCAAACGCGCGGCGGCGCGCCGCGATCGCGATAGAACCGAGTCAGTTGCTCGATTTCCGCGCCCGTCACGGGATCGTTGAGCGCGATGCTGGTCGCTTGCGAGAGCGGTGACCCAACACCCGTGAAGGTCGCCAGCCCGCCGGCGATCTCCAGGCAGTCGAAACCGCCATCGGGACGGAACCGCTTTGCCGATTCCAAAAACCCGCGTAACAGACGGCACTCCGACGCCTCGATGAGCGCCGCCAACTCGCGCGTCGGGAGCGGCTCGCGCTTCAAAAAACGAATCCCGTTCGGATAGCCGGGCGCTCGTATTTAAAGCCCTCTTTGTGTACGCTATAGAGGTAGATGTCCGGGATGAGCGGATCGCCGCTGATGTTGAATCGGAACTGCCCGACCAGCGTCGTGAACGTGCCGCCCTGCTGCATCGACGTCAACAGCGAAAAGCGCGACGTGGCTTGGGAGCGCTGCTGCGCCGCCATGATGAGTTGCGTCGCCGCATACGCGTAGGCGGAGAAGGCCGTGACTTGACCGACTTTGCGCTCGAAATCGTTGAGCAGGTAGACGGCGCTCGGCACGTGGTCGAGCGGCGGCATCGACGACGCGACGAGCGAGCCGTCGAGAATACGCTGGTAGCGATCGATCGTGTCGGGATTGTAGAAACCGTCGCTCGCCCCGAAGTCTCCCGTATAACCCGCTAAGCGCAGCGCTTCGGCGACCGGGCCGAGATCGGCCGTCTTTCCCGCGAGAAAGACGTAGTTGGGGTTGCGGTCGAGCACCGTGCGCGCCGCCTCAGCCGGATCGGTCTTGTCATGCGGAAAGAGCAAGACGTCGGCGCTGCGATGGTCGGCCTTGGCTTGCTGGACGAACGCGCGTGCGACGTCGTAACCGTAATCGCCGTCAAGCGCGACCGCAATGCAAGCGGAGTTCTTTTTCGATAGGGCGCCGCTGGCAAACAGCTGGCCGGAACTGCTGTCGCTGGCGGGGAGGCGGTAGACGTTATGAAATCCGCGCCGCGTAATCGCGTCGGCCGTCAAGGTTGGGACGACGAGCGCGAAGTTCTGATTGGCGTACTGCGAGAGGGCGTCGAGCGTCAACGGCGTCGTCAGATTCCCGATCATCGCGACGACCGTGGCGTCGGCCGCGGCCGCGCTGACGTTGCTGCGCGCTAATCCCGTGCTGCCTTGGTCGTCGAACGCGCGCCACGCCCACACGTACAGCGCCGACGGCGTATAGAGATTGGCTTCGTCAATCGCGGCTTGGACGCCGCGAATGATTTCTTGGCCGTACTTCTGGAGCGGACCGGAGAGCGTGACGTTGATGCCGATCGTCAGCTGGCGCAAGAACTGCGCGTTCGGCGGAATCGGATTCGGCGTGACGAAGACCTGCGCGCTCGCAGGAGCAAGCGTACTGGCTGCCGCGCCCGCGGCCGCCGCCAAGAACGAACGTCGCGCGATCCTAGCGGAAGGCATAACCAGCCGCCGTGGTTACCAAAAAGACGATGGAGAACACCATGTTCGCGATGAAGATGCGCTCGTTGAGCACGAAGACGTTGCCGGCTCTGTCGAAGAGCCGGTCTTCATAAAGGACGAGCGCGGCGGCGGCGACGACGCCGAGATAGTACGCGTATCCCGCGACGTCGATAAAGCCGGCGAGCGCGAGCAGCACGACCATCGCCGAATGGAGCAGCCCGGGAAGTATGCGTCCGGTGGACTCACCGAAGTGTGCCGGCAGCGAGCGCAGGCCTTGGGCGCGATCGACCCGGACGTCCATGAGCGCGTAGATGACGTCGAAACCCGCGACCCAGATGGTGACCGCAAGAAAGAGAAAGATGGCCGGCCAGGTGACGGTGCCGGCGACGCCGATGTACGCGCCCAGCGGTGCGAGCGCGTCGACCGCGCCCAAGACGAAATGCACCAGCCACGTAAACCGCTTGCACAACGGATAGACCAGCAGAAGCAGCACCGCGATCGGCATCAGCTTGACGCACAGCGGGTTGAGCATCCAGGCCGCCCACAACAGCACGCCCAGTCCGATGACGATGGCCCAGACCATCGATGCCGGCGAGAGCGCGCCGCTGGCAACGGCGCGTCGCGCGGTGCGCGGATTGCGCGCGTCGATGTCGCGGTCGAGGAAGCGGTTTGCGGCCATGGCCGCGGTGCGTGCACCCAGAACGGCCAACGTGATCCAGCCCAGCGACGACCACGATGGTACACCGTGCGCGGCCATGAACGCACCGACGTACGCAAACGGCAACGCGAAGAGCGTGTGCTCGATGCGGATCTCGCGTAAAAAAAGCGCGACCTTCGTCATTTGAAAAGGCGGCCGTACGCCACGGGTCCCTGGCCCGACCAATCGTCGGGCCGCAAGGCCGCGGCGATAGAATCGAGACCGAACTCTTTCCAGCGTTTGGTGACGCGCTCGCGCGTCGCCGTATCCATGACCATGTCCGGCGGCCACTCGCGCGTATACCCCTCGGACGCGTCCTTACGCGTCGCGTCGACGCCGATCTTGGTGCCGTACGCAACCGTGTACGAGCCGTGATCGAGATCGTCGACCGGCCCCGGCATCATCACGAGGTCGCGATCCGGCGCGAGGTTGTTGAGCACGAACCACGCCACACTGCGCGTGTCCTGCACGTCGACGTCGGCGTCGACGATCACGAGCACGCGGGTCAGCATCATCATGTGTCCCAAACCCCACAGCGCGTTCATGACTTTCTTGCCGTGACCGGGGTAGGCCTTACGGATCGACACGATTGCCAGGTTGTGAAAACCGCCCTCGACCGGCAAGTTCATGTCGACGACTTCCGGCAGCACCATCTGCAGCAGCGGTAAGAAGATGCGCTCCGTCGCCTTACCGAGCCACGCGTCTTCCATCGGCGGTTTGCCGACGACGGTCGCGGGATAGATCGGGTTGCGCCGATGCGTGACGCACGTTACGTGAAACGTCGGATACGTGTCGGCAAGACTGTACACGCCGGTGTGATCGCCGAACGGACCCTCGACGCGCAGATCGTCGTTGTCGACATACCCTTCCAGCACGAACTCGGCTTCGGCCGGTACCTTGAGGTCGACGGTCTTCGCCCGTACGAGTTTCACCGGCTCGCCGCGCAGGAGTCCGGCAAACGCAAACTCGTCGAGTACCGGCGGGAGCGGCGCGGTCGCCGCATACGTGAGCACGGGTTCGGTGCCGATCGCGACGGCGACCGGGACTTTCTTACCCCATGCGGCGGCGTGCGCGCGCCCTTGTTTGTGACGCTGCCAATGCATTCCGGTTTCACGCTTGCCGAAAAGCTGCATGCGATACATGCCGACGTTTGGACGATCGGTGTGCGGGTCTTTGGTGATGACCAGCGGCAAGGTCACGAACGGCCCCGCGTCGAGCGGCCACGTCGTGAGAATCGGAAGTTTGGTGAGATCGGGTTCGCGCACGACGACGTCGTGCACGGGTGCGTCGCGCACCGTTTTCGGAATCGCGTTGGCCAACGGCGCCAGCCGCATGAGGGCGCCGATCTTTTCCGCGAACGACGCACCCGGCGGCGAAACGTCGAGCAGTCCCCGAACGCGGGCGGCTACCTCGTCGAGCGAACTCGCGTCGAGCGCCATCGCCATGCGGCGCTGCGAGCCGAACTGATTCGTGAGTACCGGAAACTTCGAGCCTTTAACGTTGGCGAACAGCAGCGCAGGGCCGCCCGCTTTGACGACGCGGTCGGTAATCTCGGCGATCTCCAACCGCGGGTCGACGGTAGCGTCGATGGCGTGGAGCTCGCCGGCGTTGCGTAAAGCGTCGACGAAGGCGCGCAAAGACGCGAAGGGCATGGCCCCTTATCGTACGCTGGTGCTCTGGGCTACGCCTGTATGTGTGCCGGAAGCGTTGCGACGAAGCGAGCGCCGCCGCCGGGCGCCGCGTCGACCACGACCGTTCCGTCGTGGGCGCTTGCGATCCAGCGGACGATCGCCAAACCGAGACCGGTGCCGCTGTGATCCTGCGTGCGCCGGTAGAAGCGCTCGAAGACGCGCTCGCGCTCGTCGGGGGCGACCCCGTCGCCGTCGTCCTCGACGACGATGGAGCAGGTACGGCCGTTACGCGACGACGCGATGCTCACGCGGCTGCGCGCGTGCCGGACCGCATTCTCGAGCAAGTTGCGTGCGAGCTCGCGCAGCCGCCGCTCGTCGCCGTCGACGATCGCGCTGTCGGTAACCGCTTCGATGCGGACGTTTCGCGCGTTCGCGGCGGCGGCGGCGTCGCGCGTGCACGTCGTGACGACGAGCGCCAAGTCGACGGGTTCGCATTGCAGCACGGCGCGGCCCGGATTGCGTGCGAGCGTCAACAGATCCGAAATCAGTGCGGAGGCTTCGAGCGCGTCGTGCGTGATCGCGTCGAACGCCTGCGTGCTCTCGGGCGGCGGCTGATTGCGCGATGCTTGCGCGACGCTCGCGATCGCCGCTAGCGGCGAACGAAGCTCGTGCGCGGCGTCGGCGGCGAAGACTCGCTCGCGCTCGCGCGCCGCGGCCAGCGGCGCGATCGTGAGCCGCGCCATCGCGTACGACGCCGCCCCGACGACCACGATCAGCGGCACATCGATCGCGAGAATCGAAACGGACACCGAGCGCATTGCGGTCGCGAGGCCTCTCGCGCCCTCCGGCGTTCCCAGCGCCGGGCCGAGCGCCGACGCATATTCGCGCTGCATGAACAAGAATGCGCCGGCATCGAGGGCGGCGAGAACGCAAACGAAGATGAGGAGATAGAGGGCGGTAGTGCGAGCGATCAAGTTTGCAGGCGGTAACCGACGCCCCACACCGTTTCGATGATGCCGTTGGCGCCGAGTTTCTTGAGTTTGCGGCGCAGCTGGCTGACGTACACGTCGACGATGTTGCTCGATCCCTCGAAGTCGTAATCCCAAATGCGTTCGAGCACTTGCGCGCGCGACAGCGCGATGCCGGCATTGCGCGCGAAGAGCTCGAGCAGCCGAAACTCGGTCGCGCCCAACTCGAGCGCACGCGCGTCGTACGTCGCCGTACGCGCACCGACGTCGACCCGCAGTTTCCCGACTTCCAGGGTACTGACCAGCGGTCGATCGCCGCGTCGCAAAATCGCGCGCAGCCGCGCGATCAGCTCTTGCTCGACGAACGGCTTGGGAAGATAGTCGTCGGCGCCGCAATCCAAGCCGTGCACACGATCCTCGACGGCGTCCCGCGCGGTGAGCATGAGGATCGGCGTTTGAACGCCTTCGGCGCGCGCGTTGCGCGCGACCGTGAAGCCGTCCATGCCGGGCAGCCCCACGTCGACGATCGCGGCGTCGTAGCTCTGACGCAGCAGGTGATCGAGACCGGCCTCGCCGTCGGTCACGACGTTCGCGGCGAACTTCTGCGATTCGAGCATGGTTTGCACCGCTCGCGCGATCGAGAGATTGTCCTCGACGACCAGGATGCGCATCATCTCAGGATTCGCAGGCCTCCGTCTCAATACTTCAAGGGACCGCAGCAGGCGATGGTCAGGGCGCCCCCCAGGCTCGGCTTTTGACCCGGTGCGGCGATCGGAGCGACCTCCTGGACCAGGAGGCGAACCGGGCCGACCATGCCCGCCGCATAGTACGTGAAGTCGCGCGTGACGGCCGGATTGGCTTGGGCGTCATAGCGGACGCCCAGATAGGCGTGCGAGACCGGATAGATCTTCAAACGGGCGTAGCCGCCGCTGGTCAATTGATTCGTTCCGGCACCGTCGGCGTTGTGATCGTCGCCCCACCACTGCTCGGCTTGCAGATCGACCTTCCATAGCGACGCGTGCGCGAGCAGACCGTAGCGTTGGTACGGATCGTCGAACGGTTTGCTGCCGGCCAGCAAGATGTTGCGCGAACCGTTGAGGACTGCGCCGCCGAAATCAAACTCGACGTTTTTACGCTGCACGGCGGTTTCGTCAAGCCACAATCCCGTTTCGGGAACGGCCGGGGTTGTGGTCTCGCCGGTGTTCACCGGCTTTCCGCCGTAGGCTGCGCCCTTGAACTCACTGACCGCGAAGGTGAAATCCGCGCGAAGGTTTCCGATTTGCCGCTGCGTCCACTGACCCCAGCGCGGCGACGCGAGCGGAAGATCGTTGAGCCCCACGTGCGCGGTGTAATATCCATACGGCTGCAGATCGTCCAACCGCTCCCCCGGCGATTGCGCCAGCGGCAACTCGAAGAGCCCGAACCGATACGATGAGTTCGTGCGCTCGTTGTAGTTCGTAAGGAATCCTAAGTAGAGTCCCGACGGTCCGCCGCCCGCGCCCAGACTGTAATGAACGAACAGCGACACCCTTCCGAAGTCTTCGTTGCCGAGTAGGATGCCGCCGGGAGTCCAGCGGCGCGAGCCGGGTGCCGGATCTTGCGCGTACGCCATTTGGTAGCGTACCGCGAGTATCGTCGTACCGTGCTTGGGCAGCGGCAGCCGGTAGCCGTGCTGCCGAAAGTAGACGCCGAACGCGTTAAGCTCGGGCAGCACCGAGTGACACGCGGTGCAGCGCAGACCGTAACGTTGCGCGAAAATCGGGATCGCGCTTGCCGGTGCGGCGCTTGCCAGCATAAAAAGCAACGCCGCCAGGACGGCTACGACGCCGCCGAACACGTTATTGCGCAACGATGGCTCCTCGCATGTTCGCGGAGTAATGATAGAAGCAGCCGTACAGATACGTGCCGGCCTTATCGGCGAGGACCGTTTGCGACGTCGCGCCGGCCTGCAGCGCGCCGCTGCTCCAGCCACCGGATAGCGTCGTTCCGCTTTCCGTCAACGCGCTCGCGCCGAGCGGAGAGGCGCTGGGAAACTTCGTCTCGCCGTTGGTGCTGCTCAGGGGCAGCGACGAACTGGTGTGGTTGAACCCGTCGGCGTTCTTGAAGACGATCGTATCGCCCACCGCGACGTCGAGGATCGGCGGTTTGATCGCAATACTCGGTCCGTACGGCGTGCTCGTCGGGTTTTGATAGACGGTCAGGTTGAGGTCCACGGTGTGGACGACTCCGCCGCCGGTTCCTCCCCCACCGCTCGACGGAATTCCGTTGGGCGTACACGATGCGAGCGCGGCCGCCAGCGCCGCTATGCGGGCAGTTCTCATCGTGCGGCAACCTGCGGTTGCGCGAGCGCGTCGACGACGTCGTCCGACAAGCCGCTCGACGCGAGCATCGTCTTGACGAGCTTTCCGTCGGCGTCGAGGACGTAGACGAACGTCGTGTGTGCCTCCCGATAGCCGTTCTTACCGCTCGTCGCGATGACGCCGAACTGGTTCATGACGGTGCCGACGTCGCGCACGTTACCGCCGGCGATCAGCCAGTGGTGCGGGTCGGCTGAGAACTCGCGCGCGATCTTTCGCATATCGGCGAGCGAATCGTGCGCGGGATCGAGCGTGACCGTCAGCAGCGCGGCGTTAATTTTCCGTCGTGCAATAACCTGCGCGGCCTGCGCGAACTGGGCGTCGATCAACGGGCACGCATCGGTGCAATGTGCCGACACGAACGTCACCGCGATTGGGCGGCCGTGCAGCGAAGCGAGCGTAAACGTGTGGCCGTTTTGATCGACGAGCTGCGGTGCGGCGCTTTGCGCGAACAGCGCGACGAGGATGGCTAGAAGACGAATCAAGGCTGGAAATCCGGGCCCGGCGTCGCGCCGGCTTTAACGACGATGACGTCGCGCATGCCTTCCTGATAGTGGAAGGCGCAGCCGATCAAGTACGTACCGGCTTTTACGAGTTTTGCCTTAACCGATTGTCCGCCGCCGATAATGCCGCTCGCGTAACCGATCCCGAGTTTGCCGCCCCCTTTTGCGCTAAACGATAGCGACGGATTCGCCGGGAAATGGGCCGGCGGCTTGCCGGCTTTTCCAATGACGTTGAACGTGTGCTCGTCGGTCTTCGTGAGGTTACGAATCGTGACGGTGGTGCCCGGTGGAAACGCGAGCACTTGCGCTTTCTTGGTTTGCGTGAAGCCGCCCACCTTACCCCACGTGGGATCCTTTTTCGATCCCACTCCTTCGGTAGGAAGTTCTTCGCCGATCGTGTGCTTCGGCAGTTTGTCGGGAAGCGCGAACGAGATCGTATACGGCATCGACGGCGTCAGCGGCGAGGAAGGCGCCCCCGTGCGGCCGCCGCACGCTGCAAGCGCAGATCCCAGCGCCAGCGAAACCGCGATGAGTCGAATGTTCTTCATCTTCATGCGACGACTCTACGGGCGCAACATGAAAAAAGTATAAATGGAGAAAGAAGAACGGCCGCTGGTCGGCGGCCGTTCGAGCTTGTCTCTAGTGAGTGGGGTCCCAGCCGCCGCTGCCCGGAGGCGTCGGCGTCGCACCGCCGCCGCCGTTCGACGGAGGCGTCGCTTGCGGACCGGGCTTAGCGCCGGCCTTCACAAGGAGAATGTCGCGCATGTTGTTCGACTTGTAGTGGAACGCGCAGCCGATCAAGTACGTACCGGCCTTTGCAAGTACGATGGTGACCGAATGTCCGGGATTAATCGGGCCGCTTGCGTATCCCGCTTCGAGTCTGTCTCCGCCGCTGGCGGTAAGACGCAAGGTTGGGCTCTTCGGGAAGCGCACCTGCGTTCCGGAGATTTCTTTAATCACGTTGAACGTGTGCTGGTCGGTCTTCGACAGGTTGTGAATCGTGATCTTCGTGCCCGGCGGAAACGCGAGCGTCTGCGACCACTTGGACTGCGTGAATCCGCCTACGACGGCGTCGTTCCAGTTCTTCATCTTAACCGTGCCGAGCGTTGACGGCAGGGTCTCGCCGAACGAATGTTTCGGCAGCGTCGCGTCGACGGTGAGATCGCCCATCGGCGGAAGCGCGTACGACGTGCCCCCGCCCATGCCGCTAGGCGCCATTCCGTGGCCGCCACCGCAGGCAGCTAGGATGCCTGCCGCGAGGGCTAGCGAGAGTATTGAAAGCTTTCTGAGCATTGGAATCCTCCGGGAGCGTCTGTTCGTACGGTCCTAGCGTAGCGATGCGAAATGAAGAAAGTTTAAATCGCGATGCTGTCGCGCATCGCGGCGGCGATGTTTTGCAGGGCGGGGTCGCCCGTAGCGTCGTGAAGCGTCCGGACGAATGCTTCACGGGCCTCCGAACGGCGCCCCTGACGCAAAAGGACGGCGCCGAGCGCGAACTCGGCGCGCGCGTAGTTAGGCGAAAGGGCGAGTGCGGCGCGCAACTCGCGTTCGGCCGCGTCGAGTTGTCCAAGACGCTCCTCGGCGAGCGCGAGGTCGTAGTGCGCCACGGCATACGCCGGGTTGGCTTTCAACAGTTTGCCGAAGTCCTCGCGCGCGGTCGCGGAATCGCCGGCCTGCAGCGCGACGATGCCTCGGGCGTAGAGCGCGCGCGCCGAGTCGGGTGCGAGCGCCGTGAACCGATCGGCGATGCTGCGGGCTTCGCGGAGGTCGCCGCGTTGGAGATCGACCGCAATGAGGTTGGCCATAGCCGCCAAGAATCCGGGATCCAACGCGATTGCGTCGCGCAGCTGGTGCGCGGCGTCGTCGGTGCGGCCGAGATTGGCATCGGCGATAGCGAGGTCGTAACGCGCGGTCGAGCCTTTAGGCTCGGGGGGATCGAGCGCGACTATCCGCGTGAATTCGTCCGCGGCGCCCTTCCAGTCGTGTCCGGCCAGGTCGTCGAGACCGATTCGGAAGCGTTCCTCGACCTCGCGCTGGGTGGCGAACGCACGAAGGGCCGGCGCCGAGGTCGTGCGGGGCACGGGCGTCGTCGAGGGGTAGGTCTGGGCGAACGCGACTGCGGGGAGGAGGACGGTTGTCAGGGTCGCGAGCGCGCCGGTGAGAGCGACCCGCATGCGTTAGCGGGAAGCCGGCTCTGTCGGAAGTTCGGCGGAGCTAACCGCAGGCGCCGCGGCAGCGTGCTCGGGCATGCAATCCCAGCCTTTCCGGCCGGCCGAAGTGATCGCACCCAGCAGTGCGGGCGAAGCTGAGGGAATAAGCTGCCCGGCCAGCAGATCTTCGGCCTGGGCGGCGCCCGCCAGAGCGGTGCGCCCGCAGAAGAAGGTTCCCGCTAGGAAAGCGGCTACGAGGAACGAGCGACCGAGGGCACTTGACATCACTTTCGATTATAGCCGAATGTCTAAAGAATCCGTGAAAAGCAGCTTAGCTGTGCCGGCGGTGCTGGGGCTCCTGGTTTTCAGCACCCCGGCGGTCGCACAGGTGCCCCTTGTCGTTGGCTCCGTGCGCGACCAGCGTGGCGTTCCGGTCGCCGGCGCGCGAGTAACGGCAGCGACGCCCGCGGGCCCTCGCTCGATTGCCACGGAGGCCGACGGAACCTTCGCCCTTCCCGCGGGTGGGGCAACGTCGGTCACCGTCACGTGCCGCTTTTGTGCGGCCGCGACCGTGGCGAGCGTCCCAGGTGAGCCCGTCGTGGTCATCGTCGCGCGCTACGCTGCGTTGAACGATGCTTCTCCGTCGTCCGAGGACGTCGCTGCGCTGCCGTACGGCGACGTCGAGTCGGCGATCGCACTGCGGCCCTTTACGCTTTTGCGCCAGACGACGCATTACTATCCCGGTTCGCAGCTAAGCGACCGCGGCTTGTTGCCGGCCGGCGCATTGGTCGTCGACGCTGGAGTTCCGGATTACGATATCGTCTTCGGCTCGTCGTCGTACGCGACGATTCCGTCGCACTACGAAAGCGGTACCGACGTTCGCTCGGCTTCCGATGCGTTTCTCTACGGCGATCAAGCTGGCTCGGGAATCGTAACGCTCGACCCATTCGGTTCCGGCGGCAGCGGCGTCGCGCTCTATGGCAGCGATTCGATTTTCCACGCGACGTCGGAAGAAAACGGAAACGGTTTCGCGATTGGTTCGTCGAGCAACTGGCAAGATTCGCGGCAGCGCGCCGACGGCGAACTGACGTTGCCGCTCTCGGGCGCGCAAAGCGTGCGTCTCGGTGCCGGATCGTCGCAGGGGTACCAATACCAGCCCAGCGCGTACCGCGCGTCGGCGAACTTCTCGTATGCCGATGCCACATTCGACGACGTTGCGCCGACGATCGATCTTTACGCTAATGCCGTTTACGACCGCGGCGATTACGCCGCGCGGTTCGACGACTCGCCCTTGACCGACGTTTGGTCGGACGGTCAGCTGAGTGCGGGCGTGCGAACGCGGGGACCGGTGTCGGTATTTGCCGACGTCGCCAGCCGAATCTCCACCGGCATCTACGACGCGCAATCCGTCGGAGCGCCCCGCATCGGTGCCGCGCTGCAGCAGAACCGCGTCGATGCGGGCGTAACGGCGACGGGCTCGTTTTACGACGCAACCGCCGGCGTCGGCGCTTTCGATTTCAACTATAGCGGTGGAACCGGCGGCTATTCGTCGCCGTCGCACGGAACGTTGTTGACGCCGTCGCTGCACGTAGATCTTTTTCCGCAGTCGAAGTTCGGTGCGACGTTCGAGGCCGCCGATTCGTTCGATCTGCCGACGCTTTGGCAGCAGTACGCGTTCGACGAGAACTACGGCATGAACACGTACGATCGCGCCGATCTCTACTCCGCGCAGCTAACGTATACCGACGAGCGCCGCGTGCGCGTGTCGTGGGAAGAAGCCTGGCAGTTCGTGCGCGGCTTCGCCAACGGCCAAGTAACGTCTAGCGGCGTCTCGGCAACGTGGCAGGTCGCACCCACCGTATCGCTGCGCACCTGGACAATGGTTGCGAGCAACTCTGCGGCTGCATCCGGACAGACCCCGTACCTTCCCAGCGGCACGCAGCCCAGCGTCGGCGCGGTGTGGCTGACCTATCAAAACGGCGGAGCGGTGCGCTTCGACGCGATCTATCGCAAGGACGTGCTCGACGGAGCGCCCTTTTACCACTTCGACGGCGACGTCTCGGGCCCAATCTCGAGCACGCTGCGCTGGTACGCCGGCGTGGAAGACCGCTTGGCGTCGACGCGCGTGGACGCCGGTTTGCAGTTCGGCCGCTAAGCGGTTACGGAATATGTAAAACGCTGCGCACCATGTTGTCGCGCAGCCGGTGCGGGAGCGCGGCGACGACGGCTTGCACGTGCGCTTGTTTGCCGACCACGTATCGCGCGCGCGGGCGCGGCGCACGCAGCGCCGACGCGATCGCGCCGGCGACTGCGGCAACGTCGAGTCCCACGCGCTCTTCGCGATCGATTTGCCGCATTGCCGCTTCGACCAGCGGCGCGTAGTCGTCTAGCGCTTGGGCCGGCAGGCGCGCGGTCAAATCGTCTTTGAGCTCGCGGCCTTTCTGCCAAATCGGCGTCTTCACGGCGGCGAACTCGAAGAGGGAGACCGATATGCCCGCCGGCGCGAGTTCGAACCGAAGCGAGTCCATTAACATGGCCAGCGCCGCCTTCGACGCGCAGTACGGACCGAGGAACGGCGCACCGAATCGGCTGGCGATCGATCCGATCGTAACGATGCGTCCGTGGGTCTTACGCAGCAGCGGGATCGCGGCTTGCGTTACGGCGACGGTCCCGATCACGTTGACTTCGAGTTGTTTGCGCAAATCCGCAAGCGGCAGGTGTTCGAGTGGGCCGCCGAGCGCGATCCCCGCGTTGTTGATCAAACCGTGAAGCGGAACCCCGCTCGCGCGAACGACGTCGAAGGCGTGCGCGACGCTGCCGGCATCGGTAACGTCGAGTTGCACCGGACGAATCGATTCGTGGTCGGAGGCGAGCCGCGTCAGATCGCGCTCGCTGCGCGCCCCCGCAAACACGATGAAACCGTCCCGTGCCAATTGCAAAGCCGTCGCGTGTCCGATGCCACTCGAGGCACCGGTCACAACGACGGCTTGCGTGTCGTTCGGTTTAGTCTTCGTGATGGCCGTGAGGTTTGCGACGGCGACGCATCGGCGGTGCGCCCGGTGCGCTTGCCGACGGCGTAAACTCACGATCCTCGCGCGGAGCGCGATCTCTGCGGCGGTATTCACCGTCGCCGTCGCCGTTGGACGAAGCGCCCGCGAGCAGCGCCTTGCGCGAGAGATTGAGGCGGCCTTGACCGTCGATCTCCATGACCTTGACCATCACCTCGTCGCCGACACTGACGACGTCTTCAACCTTCTCGACGCGCTGCGGCGCGAGCTGGCTGATGTGCACGAGCCCTTCCTTGCCGGGAAGAATCTGCACGAACGCGCCGATGTTGATGATGCGCGTGACGGTGCCGAGATACGTCTCGCCCGCCTTGATCTCTTTGGTGAGGTTCTCCACCCAGGTCTTGGCCTTGTCACCCGACTCGCCGTCGAGCGAGGTGATGAATACGGAGCCGTCGTCCTCGATGTCGATTTTCTCGACGCCGGTCTCGGCGATGATTTTGTTGATCACCTTGCCGCCGGGGCCGATGACGTCCTTGATCTTCGCGGGATCGATCTTGATCACGATCATTCGCGGCGCGAACTTGGAAAGTTCGGCTCGCGGCTCCGCGATCGTTTCGGCGAGCTTGTCGATGATGAAGAATCGCGACTTCTTCGCCTCGGCCATCGCTTCGCGCATGATGTCGATCGTGATGCCTTGCACCTTGATGTCCATCTGGATCGCGGTGATACCCTTTTTGGTTCCCGCGACTTTGAAGTCCATCTCGCCGAGTGCGTCCTCGAGGCCCTGAATGTCGGTGAGGATCGCGTACTTGTCGCCCTTGAGAATCAATCCCATGGCGACGCCGGCGACGTGCTCGCGGATCGGCACGCCTGCGTCCATCAGCGCGAGCGTCGAACCGCAGACCGACGCCATCGACGACGATCCGTTGGATTCGAGCACTTCGCTCATCAGGCGCATCGTGTACGGGAACTCGTCCTTGGGCGGAAGCACCGGCAGCAGCGCGCGCTCGGCCAGCAGACCGTGACCGATCTCGCGACGGCCCGGACCACGCATCGGACGCGTTTCGCCCACCGAGTAGGGCGGGAAGTTGTAGAAGTGCATGTAGCGCTTGTCTTCGAGCGCCACGACGCCGTCGAGCCGCTGCGCGTCGCTCGTCGAGCCGAGCGTACAGGCCGTGAAGACCTGCGTTTGGCCGCGCGTGAAGATTCCGGATCCGTGAACGCGCGGCACGTAATGCACCTTGCTCCAGATCGGCCGGATTTCGGTGGGCTTGCGGCCGTCGGGACGAATCTTCTCGTCCACGACCATGACGCGCAGCTCGTCCTCCTCCATCGCCTTGACGATCTTGTGGAACTCCTTGGCGGTCGCGGAGTCCTCGAGCAGCGCGCGGACGTCTTCGTCCTTCTTGCCGCAGCGCGCGAGCGCTTCGTTGACGTTAATCTCGGCGAACGCTTCTTCGCGCGCGCCTTTCTCGACGACGCGCATCGCCTTGGCGACGTCTTTGCCGAAGTTCTTGCGTACCCATTTGTCGAGGTCGGAGTTGACCTTCAACAGCGGAAACTCGCGCTTCTTCTTGCCGTTTTTCTTCGCCAGCTGATCGATCGCTTTAACGATCTTGCGGATCTCGGCGTGTGCGAACTCGACCGCGCCGAGGAACTCGTCCTCGGTAATTTCGTGGCAGCTGCCTTCGACCATCATGACGGCGTCGGCGGTGCCGGCGATGACGATCTCCATGCCGCCGGTGGCGTATTGCGGCAGCGATGGATTGCAGACGTAGTTGCCGTTTTCGTCGCGTCCGACGCGCACGGCGGCGACGGTCTTGTCGAACGGAATATCGCTCAGCGCGAGCGCCGCGCCCGCGGCGCAGACGCCGAGCACGTCGGCGTCGAGCTCCGGGTCGATCGAAAGAACGGTTGCGACGACTTGAATGTCGTTACGAAAACCGTCGGGGAAAAGAGGACGAATGGGACGATCGATTTGGCGCGAGCTGAGCACGGCGTGCTCGGACGGACGTCCTTCGCGCTTGATGAAACCGCCCGGAATCTTTCCGGCGGCGTACATCTTCTCTTCGAAATCGCAGGTCAGTGGAAAAAAGTCGATGCCTTCGCGAGGTTTTGCGGAGGCTGTCACGGCGCAGAGCACGACGTTTTGATCGCCATAACGAACCAAAGCGGAGCCGTTAGCTTGCTTTGCGAGTTCGCCGGTCTCGATGACCATCGTGCGCCCGCCGACCTCTAAGGTCACGGATTCGGGCACAATAACTCCTAATTTCTGTTCTTGTTGCTTCTTTTTTGAACCGGGCGCGATTCTCGGCGGCCGCCACTGCGACCTGCCCGGGAGGGCCGCCCTTGCTTAGGCTAGGGCGTTGAGGCTGCCGTAGCTGCCGGACTTGCCGGCCGCCAGGATCTGCTGCGCCGTCTCATTGAGGCCCTGATAATAGGCCTGAGTCGAGCCGAAGGCCGCCGCCGGCTGCAGCGGCTGATACCCGTTGAGGGCGCTCTGGATCAGGAACGTGTCCGCCGTGACCTTGAACGCGTCGAGGGCTTGCTGGTACTGCGAGGGGCCGGCGGGCTGTGCGGCCGGCGCCGGCTGCAGAACGTTGAAGCCGGCTGGGGTCGACGAGTTTGCCGGGTCGGACGCGCTCGAGGGCAGCAGCGAATTCAACGACGAGGCGATGCTGCTCGGGCTACCGGGGTCGAACGTATTGAGCCAGCTCGGGGCCGTCACGGAAGCGCTCATAAAGCGCCCTCAGTGTACCATTCCGTGGACTCCAGGATGGGCATGTCGGCCGAATCTTAACCCCGAAGGCGGCGCTAGGGGGTCGTAATGCGTAGTCTCTGCTGTCTCTTAGCGCTGTCGCTCCTTACCGCCGCGGGTCCGCCTGCGTCGCGGCCGCCGGCCATTGGTCGCGAAGCGATGGTTGCGACCGAACAGCATTATGCGACGCAAGCCGGCGTCGACGTGTTGCGAGCCGGCGGAAATGCCGTCGACGCGGCGGTCGCCGTTGCTTACGCGCTCGCCGTCGTCGACTCGTGCTGCGGCAACATCGGCGGCGGCGGTTTTATGTTGATTCGCATGCACGACGGTCGCGAACGTTTCATCGATTTTCGCGAAAAGGCGCCGTTGCGCGCGCGGCCCGGCATGTATCTCGACAAAAACGGAAACGTCATTTCGCGCGCCTCGACCAAGGGCTGGCTCGCCGTCGGCGTTCCTGGTACCGTTGCCGGAATGGAAACGGCGCGCCGCGAGTACGGGACGATGTCGCGGCAACGTTTGATCGCACCGGCCATCGCGCTCGCGCGCAACGGTTTCGTTTTTTCAGAAGGCGATTTGATTCCGTTCAAAGGCTCGCCTACCGAAGGGTACTCGGGCGCCGAACTGTTCAAACAGCGAAACGTCGCCGCGATCTTTTTGCCGGGCGGAAGCTATCCGAAGTCCGGAACGCTTTTCAAGCAGCCGCAGCTCGCGCGCACGCTCGAGCTGATTTCGAAAGACGGAGAAGACGCATTCTACCGCGGGCCGATTGCCCGCGCGGTGGTTGCTGCCGGCACCGCCGGCGGCGGTATCCTGACCCTCGACGATTTCGCGCGATACACCGTCGAAGAATCGGCGCCGCTGCACTGCTCGTATCACGGATACGACATTACCACCGCGCCGCCGCCGAGTTCGGGCGGCATTACGCTGTGCGAGATTCTCAACGTCGTGGCTCCCTATCCCTTGAACGCGTGGGGTTGGCACACGGCAAATAGCTTGCACTACGTAACCGAGGCCGAGCGCCGTGCGTTCGCCGATCGCAATACGTATCTCGGCGATCCAGACTTCGTGCGCAATCCCGTGGCACAGCTTTTATCGCCGGAATACGCGGCAAAAATACGGTCGGAGATTTCGCCGTCAGCGACAACGCCGTCCGTGGACGTCAAACCCGGTTTGGGACCGCTCGCACACGAGCACGACGAGACGACGCATTACTCAATCGTCGACGCTTCGGGCAACGCCGTCGGCGTTACGTACACGCTCAACGATTGGTTCGGCGCGGCGGTCATTGCCGGAGATACGGGATTCTTTTTAAACGACGAGATGGACGACTTCACGTCGAAGCCCGGCGTGCCGAACTCGTACGGTTTGGTGCAGGGGGTGCGTAACGACATCGAGCCGGGGAAACGCCCGTTGTCTTCGATGACGCCCACGATAGTAACGCGCGACGGTAAAGTGACGATGGTTACCGGAAGCAACGGCGGCTCGCGCATCATCACGGTTGCGTTAGAGACGATTTTGAACGTTCTCGTGTACGGGATGAACGCGCAACAAGCCGTCGACGCGCCGCGTACGCACATGCAGTGGCTTCCCGACCGTATCGACTACCAGCCGGGCGCGATCGACGACGGTGTGATGGCGCAACTCAAGGCGATGGGATACAACTTCAATCTCATTCCGCGGTGGGGATCGGCACAAGCGATCGTCGTCGATCCGTCGACTGGCCGGATCTACGGTGGAAGCGACCGGCGGCGCCCGCAAGGTGCTGCTATCGGCTACTAGCGATAAAGCGCGTAGGGCTCGTCCGGGCACGAATGGTATAACGCCGAAATGCAGACCCTCACCCCGGAACGCCTCAAAGAGCTCGAGCTCAAGGCCAACGACGTACGCGAAGGCATCATTCGCTCGCTGCTCGCCGCCGGCTCCGGCCACTCGGCCGGTCCGCTCGACATGGCCGACGTTTTTACGGCCCTCTACGGTTTCTTGATGCGGCACGATCCCAAGCGTCCCGATTGGGAAGATCGCGATCGCCTGCTGCTCTCGTGCGGGCACATCGCGCCCGTGCGCTACTCCGCGATGGCCAACTTCGGCTACTTTCCGGTCGAGGAACTGCTCACGCTGCGCAAGTTCGGAACGCGGCTGCAGGGCCACCCCGAACGCGTGAAGTTGCCGTCGGTGGAAACGACGTCGGGACCGTTGGGTGAAGGGTTGGCGCAAGGCACCGGCATGGCGCTGGGTGCGAAAATGGATCGCAAAGACTTTCGCGTCTGGGTCGTCACGTCGGACGCCGAGCACCAATGCGGTTTGCATTGGGAAGCCACGATGACCGCCGCCAAGTTCGGTCTCGACAACCTGACGTGCATTATCGACCGCAACTTCATTCAAATCGACGGCAGCACCGAAGACATCATGCCGCTCGAGCCGCTGGCGGATAAGTATCGCGCGTTCAACTGGGAAGTGCTCGAGTGCGACGGCAACGACATGGCCGACTTCATCGAAACGGCGCAGCGCGCGCGTAAGGTCGAGGGACGGCCGCAAGTGATTATCGCGCGCACGTGTCCCGGCAAGGGCGTCTCCTATATGGAAGGCGACTACACGTGGCACGGCAAGCCGCCCAACGCCGCGCAGGCCGAAGAGGCGCTCAAAGAGCTGCACGCCCAGCGCGAAAGGATCCTCGCCAATGCGTAGCGATGTAGCCGGCGCACCCGCCGCGATGCATCTCGTCGATTATCGTAGCGGCGAGATCAAACAAGTCCCAACGCGCAACGGATTCGGCGAAGGGCTGCTCGAGATGGGCGGCAAGAACAAAAACGTCGTCGGTATCTGCGCCGATCTGTCGGAATCGACGCGCTTCGAAGCGTTCAAGAAAGCCTATCCGCAACAATACGTCGCGATCGGCGTGGCCGAGCAGCTGCTCGTCGCCATGGCGGGCGGTCTCGCCTCGGTCGGAAAGATCCCGTGGATCGCGAGCTACGCGATGTTCAATCCCGGCCGTTCGTGGGAGCAAGTGCGCACCATCATGGCCCTCAACGAGACCAACGTGAAGATTGCCGGCGCGCACGCCGGCGTCTCGGTCGGTCCCGACGGCGCGACGCATCAGGCAATCGAGGACATCGCGATCATGCGCGTGATTCCGCACATGACCGTCGTGGTGCCGTGCGACTCGGTGCAGACGAAGAAGGCGACGATCGCGCTGACCGAGATGTGGGGACCGGTGTACTTGCGATTTGGTCGCGAGAAGTCTGCGGTGATTACGACCGAACAGACGCCGTTCGAAATCGGCAAGGCGCAAACGTTCCGCGAAGGCGGCGACGTCGCCATCGTTGCGTGCGGCATCCTGGTGTACAACGCACTGCTCGCGGCCGAAAAGCTGGCGCGCGAGGACGGCATCGAGTGCCGGGTCGTCAACAACCACACGGTCAAGCCGATGGATCGCGAGGCGATCGTCGACGCCGCGCGCACCTGCGGCACGGTCGTCACGGTCGAAGAGCATCAGAAGCAAGCCGGCATGGGCTCGCGCGTTGCGGAGATCTTGGCGGCCGAACACCCGGTCCCGATCGAGTTCGTCGGCGTGGACGACCGGTTCGGGCAATCCGGCGACCCCTACGAGCTGATCGAGTTTTACGGTATGGGGGTCGAGGCTATACGGCAGGCTGCTCGGCGAGCGTACGAGCGGAAGAAATAGCCGAAAACACTAGGGTATGAATCCGATCGCGGCCGAGGGAGAGCCCGACCTCCTTACCTCGGCCCTGACCGATATTCGTGCTTTCGCCGATGCGCTGCCCCAGATCACCTGGGTGACCGGCGCTGACGAACGGCTCACGTTCGTCAACAAGGCGTGGCGCGAGTACGCCGGCCTCGAAGTGGGCGCCTCGTTTGAGGAGCGCCTCGAGCTCGTGCACCCCGACGACCGCGAGCGCATCGTCGCGCTCTTGCGCGAACGGCGCTCCGAGGGGGAGTTTCGCATTCGCCGGGCCTCCGATGAGGTCTATCGCTGGCATCTCTTCCGTTATGAATACGTGGGAAACTCGGATTCGCCGCTCTACCGCGTCGGAACCGCCATCGACGTGCACGAAAGGCGCGCGCTCACCGAGGAGCAGGCATTTTTATCGGGAGCCGCGCGAACGATCAACGCCTCGCTCGATCTCGAGCAGACGCTGGCCGCTATCGTGAAGGAGGCCGTTCCCGCGCTAGCCGACTGGTGCGAGATCGATCTCTTCGATCGCACCGGGATCACGACGCGCGCGTTCGCGCACCGCGACGCCGACCTCGACGAGCGGTTGCAGCAGCTCGTGGGCCGCGTCCACGATGCCAATCCGTCGGCGCACTACGAACGCGTCGAAGCCGCATTGCGCAGCGGACGCACGCTCCTCACGCGTTTCGTGCTCCCCGAGATGAGCGAGGCAAACGTACGCGATCTGACGATGCTCGAACTCTACGAGCTAGCCGGCGTTGCATCGAGCATCATCGTTCCGCTCGTCTCGCGCGATCGCGTGCTCGGCTGGATCGTATTTATGCGAATCGATGCGGCCTACCGGTACGATGAGGAACATCTTCCGCTGACCCAAGAGTTCGCGTCGCGATCGGCGCTTGCCATCGACAACGCCCAGCTTTTCGGACGCGAGCACCGCGTTGCCGACGCCATGCAGACGGCGTCGCTGCCGCGCAAGCTTCCGAAGATTCCGGCGATCGACATGCACGCGATCTACGTGCCCGGCCAGAGCGAAGCGCAGATCGGCGGCGATTGGTACGACGCGTTTCGGCTGCGCGACGGACGGGTGGTCATCTCGATCGGCGACGTTGTCGGGAGCGGCGTCGAGGCTGCGGTAACAATGAGCAACATGCGCCAAGTGATCCGCGGCACCGCACAGCTGCACGCCGATCCGGTGCTGATGCTCGACGCGGCGGATTCGTCGCTGCGCCTGGAGGACGGCGATCGCTACGTCACCGCCTGCGTCGCGGTGATCGATCCCGTCTCGCACACGATGACCTACGCAAATGCCGGCCATCCGCCGCCGTACGTCCGCTACAGGGCGGGCCCTCCGATTGCGCTCGAGTTCGACGACTTACCGCTGGGTCTGCGCCAGCGCAACGCGCGTCACGCGCGTTCGACCGTTCTCGCGCCGGGAGCGGTGCTCGTCTTTTACACCGACGGCTTGATCGAATCGACGCACAACGTGATCGACGGCATTGCGTCGTTGGAGCATCTGATCGGTTCGCGCGCGTTTTACGACTCCGCCAATCCGGCCAAGTTCATCCGTTCGCACATGCTCGAAGGCGGTGCGCGCGACGACGTTGCGATCTTGGTGCTGCGCATGCGCAGTCCGTCGGAGCGCACGCCGGACTCGACGAAGCGGATTTATTGCTGGACGTACGATTCGATCGATCCCGACGTACTATCGAAGGTCCGCGTGCGGCTGCAGCACGTGCTCGAGGAACACGCCGTCCGTGCCGACGCCATCGAGCGCGCCAAACTCGTACTCGGCGAGCTGGTCGGCAACGTCGCGCGTCACGCGCCCGGCGCGCTGCAGATCGTCGTCGACATGACGACGGCGGCACCGGTGCTGCACGTCGTCGACGAAGGTACGGGCTTCGAGCGCGAACCCGAACTTCCGCGCGACGTGTTGGCCGAGGGCGGCCGCGGACTGTTCATCGTCTCGGAACTGACGCAAGAATTCACGATCTCGCGTGGACCCGGCGGGGGGTCGCACGCGAGAGCGGTTCTCGATCTATAAGGACTTAGCGGCGCAGGCCGAGATCGGAAATGAGCGTGCGATAACGCTCGAGATCTTTGGCTTGCAGATAGTTGAGCAGGCGACGGCGCTGACCGACTTGCAACAGCAATCCGCGACGGCTGTGATGATCCTTCTTGTGGACCTTCAGGTGCTCGGTCAGTTGATTGATCGACGCCGTAAGAATGGCGATCTGGACTTCGGGCGAGCCGGTGTCGTTCGACCCGCGGCCGTACTTGGCGGCGATTTCCGCCTTCTGTTCCTTGTTAAGCGGCACGAAAGAGCTCCTTAGGCAGGATGGTCTCGCTCGGGTACAGGCTGCTTTGGCCCGTCCCGGCGACCGGGATACCATACCAAAGGGCTCGCCCCGGCGCAAGCGCAATGGCCGCCGCATGGAGAGCCAACTTGTCGTGCCGGTCATCTACGGCTCGGTGCGGACCGAGCGCCAGGGCATCCGCGTGGCCCGGTTCGTCGTCTCGGAACTCGCCCGCCGTGGAATGAAGCCCGTCCTCGTCGACCCGCTCGAGAAGCAGCTGCCGCTGCTCGACCGCCGCTACCGGGACTACTCGCCCGGCGAGGCGCCCGCCGTCATGGAAGAGCTTTCGAGGCTCTTCCTTTCCGCCGACGGGTTTGCCGTCGTGTCGGGTGAGTACAATCACGGCATACCGCCCGCCCTCAAAAACTTGCTGGATCACTTTTCGGAAGAATATTTTTGGCGGCCCGCTGCGATCGTTTCGTATTCCAGCGGGCGCTGGGGCGGCGTCCGCGCCGCCGTGCAGCTTCGCGCATGCCTAGCGGAAATGGGGATGGTAACGATTCCTTCGACCTTGCCCTTCGCCGGCGTGGGAGAGGCGTTTGCGCAAGACGGAACGCCGGCCGATTCGAAGACGCTGCCGTATGCAACCGAATTCTTCGACGAGTTCGTTTGGTACATGGAAGCCCTCAAGTCGCGCCGCGCGATGGGAGTACCCTACTGATGGATCTAGGAATTTGCGGCCGAACCGCGCTCGTGCTCGGCGCGAGCGGTGGGCTCGGCGAAGCCGTCGCCCTCGAACTCGCACGCGAAGGCGTTTTGCTCGGGCTGGCCGCGCGCCGCATCGCCGAACTCGAGCGCGTGCGAGATGCCGCCAAAAAACTCGGCGCGCGCGACGCGCACGCGTTCGCGGTCGACCTCTCCGATAGCGATTCCATCGCACGGTTACTTACCGAAGCGGTCGAGCGTATGGGCAACGTCGACGTTCTGGTGCTCAACGGCGGCGGCCCCAAGCCCGGAAAGTTCAGTCAGATGAAGCTCGATGAATGGGATGCGGCTTATCGCCAAATTCTTCGCAGCATGCTCGCCGTCGTCGACGGCGTGCTGCCGTCGATGCGGCAACGCCGCTGGGGGCGCATCGTTGCGCTCACGTCGACGTCGGTGAAGCAGCCGATCGATACGCTCGTGCTCTCGAACGCGTTTCGCACGGCACTCGTTTCGGCGCTGCACACGCTCGCTAACGAAGTTGCCGCTGAGGGCATCACGGTGAACAGCATTGCGACCGGCCGCATAAAGACCGCGCGATTGCGGGCGCTCTACGGTGGAAATGACGAAGAGATGGCACGATCGGCGTCGGCCGAAGTTCCGATCGGCCGCGTTGCCGATCCGCAAGAGTTCGCTCCGCTGGTCGCCTTCTTGTGCGGCGAACCGGCACGGTACGTGACCGGTCAGACGATTTCGATCGACGGCGGGCTCACGCGTGGTCTGTTCGGATGAAGGAGGTTTTCCACGGACGCGAGTTCGTTCGCGCCGCGCGCCGCCACGAGGTCGCGCCAGGGCGAGGTACGATCGTTCGCGTCGGCCGCTACGACGTTGCGCTTTTCGACCTCGGCGACGGGATCGTCGCCTACGAGAACGCGTGTCCGCATCAGGGTGGACCGGTCGGCGAAGGTCTCGTCGAGGGTGAAACCGTGACGTGTCCGTGGCATGCGTGGTGTTTCGACTTGCGCAGCGGCATGTTGACCCTTGGAAACTTCGCGCGGCTGCGGCGTTTCGACGTGCACGTCGACGGCGACACGGTGTTCGTCGCGCGCGAACCCGAAGAAGACGCGGCCTAACGATGAACGACCAAACACCGGCCTGGGATGGAACCGGCGGCACCGCGGGAGGAAGCGCCTTCGGCGCGTCGCTTTCGGCGTTGATCGGAGAGCGTGAGACGACGCGCGAAGCAATGGCGGCCGCTGCGGGTCTGAGCGACGAGGCGTTCGCGCGCATCTTGGCCGGCGACGAGCGGGTCGGTCTGAGCGCGCTTGCGCGTCTTGCACTCGCGCTGCGTTTGAAGCCGATCGAGTTTTTGCAGCGCACGCAGATCCTGTCGCTCGAAGCGTACGCGTTCGGCCTCGATCCACTGTACTTTTTGCCCGAGGGACCGGTGCGATACGACGCACGGATCTACATGCGCGAGATCAATCCGCGCCACCAAGTCCCCGAAGGCGACATGACCCGGCGCAATCCGACGCTCAAGGCGATCGCCGACGACGAAATCCTCGACGCGGCCGGCAAGGTCGAGATCGAGCTGGCCTACCTGCTACGCACGGCGGTCCAACAGACCGGCGGGAGTCTCTAGGGGGGCCGCTACGGGAGGCCGCGAATGACCGGCCGCTATGCAAGGTGTTGACGGTAAACGGGTCGCTGCGCTGATCGGCGACGGATTTGAAGAGGCAGAACTCATGGAGCCGCGCCGGGCCCTCGAAGAGGCCGGGGCGGTCGTGACGATCGTCGGGCTCGACGAACGTGCTCGCCAGCGGATTCGCGGCAAGCGCGGTCTCGACGACGGCCAAAGCGCTCGTGCCGAGGAGCTCGTGGCCGATTGCACGGCCGAGGATTTCGACGCCCTGCTGCTTCCCGGAGGGACGTCGCCCGACCGGATTCGTACCGACCGCGAAGTGCACCGGTTCGTTCGCGAGTTCGATGCTGCCAAGAAACCGACGTTCTCGGTCGGCCACGGCGCACAGGTCTTGATCTCGTCGCAGCTGGTTCGCAGCCGTCAACTCACGGGCGCGCCCTCGATCGCCGACGACATTCGCAACGCCGGCGGCCTCTATCGCGATCAGCCAACGGTCGGCGATTCGAACTGGGTCTCGACGCGCGGCGGCGACGACATGGCGCAGTTCAACCGCGCCATGCTCGAAAAGCTCGCCGCCTCGGCACCCCCGCAACCCGTCTAATCCGCTAGGGCACGGGGTCGAATCGCGCGAGCGCTTCGCCGTATTGGCGCAGCGCCAGGAACGTCACGAGCGCGCAGTACGTCAGTTCTCCGGCGAGCGACGCTCCGATCGCCGCGATGACGTACGCGCCCGCACTCGTCGCGCACGCGAACGCAATGTAGAGCGCGCGCGGCGTGCCCTCACGCAGGGTCGCGCAGAGCGCCACCATGGTGCTTGCGATCGAGGCTGCGCCCGCGATCGCGAACGCCGCCGCCGTCACCGTCGTCGCTCCGGCGAGCTGCGGTGCGAAATACGCCAAGGTGACGAGCGCGGCGACGATTGCCGGCGTGGCGCCTTTGGCGCGGGCGAGCTGCCGCCCGAAGAGCGGCGCGCTCTGCTCGCAGACGTCGAGATCGGGATAGCGTCCGGGCGTTTGCAGCAGCGCCGCGTCGATGCCGAGTGCCGAGCAAAAGAAGATCGACACCGCGAGCTCGTGCGGTCGCGCGAGTCCGGCAGCCGCGGCCGTGGCGCACGCGTAGAGAATGGTGCGGCGCTCCACGAGCAGCCGCGCCGCGACGATCGCGATCGACGCGCGCTCGCTCATCTTATCGCAGCACCGGCAGCGCTTGTGCGATCGTGACGGAGAACGCTTGTGCCGCCGACGGCGTCACGTGCGTCGAAAAGATCGCGCACGCACCGGCCGCGGTAAAAATCTGCTGCGCGTACTCGGGCTGCGGGCGATCGAGCACCAGCAAGCGCGGCGAAGCGATCAGCGCGCCGGCGATCGCGTATGCGAGCGCTTCGTGCATGCCGCTCAAGCGTTCCATCAGCAGTTTGGCGTGCGCGACGGCGCGCGTCGCATCGACGTCCCACAGCGCCGCGCGGTAGGCCACGTAACGCTCGAACTCCGTCTCGGCGATTCGCGAGGGTGCGTGCGGCACGTAGCCCGCGATCCGCTTGCAGTGGACGCTCTGTACGCGCGGATCGAACTCGCCGACGAGCACGCTGCCGCTTCCCGCCTTGACGATGCCGGCCGCCATGAGCGCGACGATTGCCGCATCGCGCCAGCTCGGAAACGCGCGCGCGACGCGCTCGCCGGGCTCGACGGCGGCGGTGACCGGCCCGACCGGCACGCCGCGTGCCGTAAAGCACGCCTCGCGCATACGCAGGATCGCCATGCAGTACCGTTCGCGCTCGTTGGCCAAACATCAGGCAACACGATGCTTTCCAATGCCGACGTCGCAGCCAAGCTGCTCGAGATCCGCACGCTCATGGAGCTGGGCGGAGACTCGTTCTATAAATACATGGCCTTCGAAAAGGCCGCCGCGTCGGTGGAAAACGCGGCGCCGCTTGCCGACTTGGTCAGGTCGGGCGAGCACCTCAAGCTGCCCGGTATCGGGAAATCGATCGGCGCCGTCGTCGAACAGCTGGTGACCGCCGGCCACGCCGATATGCTCGACGATCTCCATCAGAAATTCCCCCCCTCGATCATGGAAGTGCTGGCGGTCAACGGCATCGGCGTGAAGACGACGGCCATGCTCTATAGTACGTACGGCATCGCATCGCTCGCCGATCTCGAACGCGCCATCGCGGGCGGCGCGCTTGACGGCGTTCCTCGCTTGGGCCCCAAGACGCTCGAAAATTGGAAGCGGGGCATTCTTGCGTACAAGGGGCGCAAAAACCGGACGCCGCTGGCGTTCGCGCTGATCGTCGCGCGCGAGGCGATGGATTGGGTGCTCGAAGGGCCGGCGCTCGACCGGCTGACGTTTGCGGGAAGCTTGCGACGCCAGGAAGTTACCGTCGGCGACATCGACTTGATTTGTACGTCGGCGCGTGCCGCGGAAGTGACCTCGCACTTCACCGGTTGGCCGCGCGCCGAGGCGGTGCTCGCCGAAGGACCGACCAAAGCCAGCATCTGGCTTCCCGGCGGATTGCAGATCGATCTGCGCGTGCTGCCGGATCATCTGTACGGCAATCTGCTCCAGCACTTTACGGGGTCGCGCGAACACAACATCAAGTTACGCGAATATGCGGTGCGTAAAGGGCTGCGCGTCAGCGAAAACGGCATCCTGAATCTCGAAACGGGCGAGGTCGTCACGTGTTCGGAGGAGGCGGGTGTCTACGCGGCGCTGGGCATGCAATACGTTCCGCCGGAGCTGCGCAGCGGACTCGACGAAATCGAGCTGGCGCTCGGCGCCTCGATTCCCGAGCTGGTCGAACCACGCGACTTGCGCGGCGACTTTCACATGCACACCACGTGGAGCGACGGTGACGATTCGCTCGAAGCGATGATCGCCGCCGCAGCCGCACGCGGGTACGAGTACCATTCCGTCAGCGATCATTCGAGCGGACGGGGATCGCGTTTCGGGTTGACGCCCGAGCGGATTGCCGAGCAGCGCTCCGCGATCGAGGCGCTCGGCGACCGATTCGGGATTCGCACGCTCTGCTCGAGCGAGGTCGACATTCTGCCGGACGGTTCCATGGACTTTGACGACGGGGTGCTCGCAAAGCTCGATATCGTTGTCGGCTCCGTGCACTCGGCAACCCGTCAAACGCGCGACGAAATGACGGCGCGCCTCATTGCGGCTTGCGAGAATCCCTACGTGACGATCATCGGGCACCCCACGGGACGCCGGTTCGACGGCAGCCCGGGATACGAGTTCGATTACGACGCGGTCTTCGAAGCTGCCGCGCGAACCGGGACGGCGTTGGAAATTGACGGGCAAGCGATGCGCCTCGATCTCCCGGCCCCGCTGGTACGCAAGGCAAAGACTTTCGGCGTGACGTTCACCGCCGACAGCGACGCCCATCGCACCGGGGATCTTGCCAACGCGGAGCTCGCGATCGGACAGGCCCGGCGCGCCGGTCTCACTAAAGATGATCTCCTCAACACCCGTCCTCTGGATGCGGTGCTCGAGTTCGTCCGTAGAAAGCGAGAACGGTGATCGAGACGATGCGCGTCGAGACCCCGGACGGTGCCGTTACCGGCGCACGGATTGCCGGTGCGCGCGGCGCGGCGCTGCTCTTCGTGCACGGCGTCGGTTCGACGGCCGCAATTTGGGACGCGCAACTCGCCGCGTTCTCCGACGAGTTCCGCTGTGCCGCCGTCGAGCTGCGCGGCAACGGCGCGTTAACCGATCCGGATCCGTCACTGATTACGCGCGAGAACTTCGCCGGCGACGTTCTGGCGGTCGCCGACGCGCTCGGCGTCCAAACGTTTACGCTGGTCGGTTGCAGTTTGGGCGGCGCGATCGCATTCGAGCTCTGGAAGCGCGCGCCGCAGCGTTTCGATGCGATGGTCCTCGTCGGCAGCTTTGCGCGCTATCCCGACGGCGAACGCTACGCGCAAACGATTTGCGACGCGCTCGGCGGTGCGACGGACATGCGCGCGTTCGCGGAGTCGCGCGCGGCGCGCCTGGGATTGCCGCCGGAGCGTTATCGCGAAACGGTCGAGCAGATGGCGTGCAAGTCGGTGGCGTGCTACCGCGCCTCGACTTCTGCTACGTGGACCGGCGATTATCGCGACGTGCTGCCCGACATCGCGGTTCCGGTGTTGGTGTTATGCGGCGAGCGCGACGCGATCGCGCCGGCCGCGCTCTCGCAAGAGATCGCCGGCGGTATTCCGGGCGCGCAGTTCGACGTCGTCGAGAATGCCGGCCACGTCGCCAACGCCGACGCGCCCGAGCGGTTCAACGACCTGCTGCGCGGATTCCTGAGCGTCGCCGTGCCGTGAAAGAGGCAGGTATTCCGGTCGACGTCCTGTTGCGCGCGATCGACGCGAGCGGCGACGTCGTGCTGGTTTACCGGGTCGATCCCAAGACGGGCAAGCTCGTCCTGACGTATATGAACGACGCGTACACGCGTCAGACCGGCTACTCGCGCGACGAGGCGATCGGGCGCGAGCTCGACGCGTTCCGTCTCGCGATGCCCGACGACGAAGGCATGCGCGCGATACGGGCGGCCTTCGCCGCGGGTCAGCCCGGGGCGGCAGAGCTCGTGAGTTACCGCAAAGACGGATCGACGTTTTGGAACGAGATCACCGTGCAGCCGATCGGCGAAAACGGGCGCGTCGGGCATTGGGTTTCGATCGAGCGCGACATCAGCTCGGAGGTGGAGCGCACGTCCGTGCTGGCCGAAGAACACGATCGGCTGCTCGCGCTCGTGCGCGCCGCGCGACGGCTCTTCACGGTCTTCGACGCTCGCGAGCTGGTCGTTCGAGTCAAAGACGTGGTGCGCGAGCTCATCGGCGCGAAGGTGCGGGTTTTGGCGGTCAATCCGGCCGGGTCGGCCATCGAAGTCGACGATCTTGGTTCCGACGTTGCGTTTTCTTCCGAAGGCGACGAACGGATCGCGCGCGCGCTTTCGAGCAAGGGCCGCGTGGTTGACGAAGTCGGACGCCGCGCGATCGTCTTTGCCGGTCAGTACGGCGAAGGCCGCTTCGTGCTCGACGCGCTCGTCGGCGGTGCGCGTCAGCTGCGCAACACCGACCTCTTCGTGCTCGACCTTATCGCGGAATACTTTGCCGTGGCCGCTCGCAACGTAGCGCTCTATCACGAGCTCGACGAACGGCGCGCGGCGGTGATGGATCTGAATCAAACCAAGAGCGACTTGATCGCGATGCTCGCACACGATTTCCGCGGCCCGCTCACGTCGATCGTCGGCTACTCGGATCTCATCGGCGAAGTCGGCGAGCTCGACGGCGAGCAGCGCGAGTTTCTCGAGTCGATCAAACGATCGGCGCTCGTCCTTTCGGAGCTCGCGACCGACACGCTGACGCTCTCGCGCCTGGAGCGCAACGAAGTGGGTCTGCAGTTTGCCGAAGTCGACGTATCCGCGCTCGCGCACGGAATAGCGGAGCAATACGCCGACCGGCGTCACGTCGAGGTAACCGTTGAGGGTGACTCTCACGTGACCGGCGACGAAGAACGGCTGCGGCAAGTCTTTTCGAACCTCATCGACAACGCGATCAAGTACTCGCCCGGAAAAGCGCCGCCGGGAGTCGATATCGCCGGCGACCGCCGCTTCGTGACGGTCCGCGTGCGCGACAGCGGCATCGGCATACCCAACGCCGAGCTCACCACGATCTTCGACCGCTTCTCGCGCGCGACCAACGCGCGCAAGCTCGGCATATCCGGCACCGGCTTCGGATTGTTCCTGACCAAGCAGCTCGTGCAGCTTCACGGCGGAACGATCGCCGTCGAAAGCCGGGAAGGTGAAGGCACGACGTTTTCGGTGACGCTTCCGCGGCGCGTGGTTCGGTCGGCGGCGCCGCGCACCGTCGTCGTCTTCGATCAGGAGCGCGACGGTTCGTTTCTGGCCTACGGTTTGCGCGAAGGCGGTTACCGCGTGCGCACCGCCAGTTCGGTGGACGAGCTGCTCGCGATGGCCGACTCCGATACGCTCGATGCGGTGATCGTCAACGTCGAAGAATCGGCGCTCAGCGCCGAGCAGGCCGCGAAACTTCGCGCGTTCAGCCGCGAGCGAACGATTCCGATCGTGGCGGTCGGCGGCGAAAGCAGTCCGCGCTTGGGTGCCAACGCGATCGTGCCCAAGCCGGTCCTCGCCGGCGACGTCCTCGCGGTACTCGAGCGCCTGCGCCCGCTGGCCCTGCATTTGACTCGCTAGCGAGTCAATGCGCGTGCTCGACGATCCACTGCCGCCACTCGTCGGGGATGTCGGGAACGAGCAGTTCGCGTAGCCGCTCCCGTTCGAAAAGATAGATCTTCGACATCTCGCCGATCGTCATCGCGTGCGACGGACGATGAACGACTTCGATGTCGTCGCCGCGCTCGAGCGTTCCTTCCGTCACGATACGCATATACGAACCCAGGCGCAGCGCCGCTGAAAAGACCTTTACGAACGTGGGATCGTCCATCTTCATCGCGAGTTTGTAACACGGAAACCGCGGCGTCGTGACTTGCAGAACGGCGGTACCGATGCGCCAGCGTTCGCCGACGAGCGCGGCGTTGACGTCGACCCCCTGCGTCGTAAGGTTTTCGCCGAACGTGCCGGGCAGTACGTCGCGGCCCAACTCCCGTTTCCACCACGCGTAATCTTCCGACGCGTACGCGTACACCGCGCGATCGGGTCCGCCGTGGACGGAACGGTCCGCCTGATCGTCGCCGGTAAGATTGACGCCGGCGACGGCAACGGGGCCCGCAACAGGTTGCTTAAAAATGCCGGTTACGACGTCCTTGCCGTTGTATGGTACCGTGCGAACCGAACCGGCGTTCACCGAGAGTGCCGACGCGCTCAATCTGAAGGCTCCTTGTCACTGCGGCCATACGCCGCGCGCTATGGGGATATGCTGTCAATTATTCTCGCGGGTTTAGTCTTTTCACCGTTCGCGGGCCAAACGGGTGTTGCGACCTACGCGAGCATACGCGGCACCGTGACCACCGGATTCCCGGACTACAAGCCCGTGCCTAATGCTCAAGTTATGGTTACCGGCGATGTGGATATACGCCAAACGCGAACCGACGCGAACGGCCGGTATTACTTTCTCACCCTGCTTCCGGGCGTCTACCACGTCACGGTCCCCCTGTACCGAGGCAACGTTATCGGTGCGTACACCGGCAACCGCGCCTTCGACGGGGAGCGATTTCGGCGGTGTTCCGCGCAAGCAAATGCTCCGGTCGAGTTATCCGCAGGAGCGGCCTACTTTGCGAACTTCGATCTCGTAACGCACTGCGCCTAAACGATTCGCTCCATCCCGGCGTACACGTTCGCACGCTCGCCGCGTAGAAAACCGGCGAGCGTGACGTTGAACTCGCGAGCGAGATCGACCGCGAGACTGCTCGGCGCCGACACCGAACAGACGATCGGAATGCGTGCGACCGCGCTTTTTTGCAGAATCTCGTAGCCGGCCCGGCCGCTCACCATGAGGATCGAGCGCGCAAACGGCAGGCGCCCGTCCATCAGCCCCCATCCGACCAGTTTGTCGACGGCGTTGTGACGCCCGACGTCTTCGCGAACGGTTTTTACCGCGCCGTTTTCGTCGAATAGCGCCGCCGCGTGCAACCCGCCCGTTGACTCGAAGACGCGTTGGGCTTCGCGCATGCGATCCGGCAACGCATAGAGCGTCGCGGCGTTAACGCGAACGCCGTCGTCGAGAGGTTCGATGCCGAGATCGCGCAGCGAGTCGAGCTGCGCGCGGCCGCAGACGCCGCACGCGCTGCTCGTCGTAAAGTGACGCTCCAGCCGGTCGAGGTCGGGAAGCGTTGCCGAAGAGAGCTCGACGTTGACGATGTTGTAGCGCTGCTCCGGATCGACCGCAGGATCGACGCAGTAGTTGATCCCGGCAATCTCGCCGCGCGCGCGCACGATGCCCTCATTGTAGACAAACCCGGCCGCCAGCTCGAAATCGTTTCCCGGCGTGCGCATCGTGATCGCCAAGGTTCGCGTGACGCCGCGCGCCGCGAGCCGGATCTCGAGCGGTTCTTCGGTGACGACGGCATCGTGTTTGCGTTTCGCCGAAACGCCGTCGATGGCGAAAACGTCGACTTCCGCCGTGCGCCCGGGACGCTGCGTCATTCTTTGTTCTGGACGTAGACGGTGCCGAAGCGGCCCTTGATGCAGAGATTGCCGTTGGTGACGCTCGTTTCGAGCGGCGACGTCACCTTGACTATCTCGTTGTCTTGAACGTTCAGCCGTAGCGTGCAGCCGACGCCGCAGTACGGGCAGATCGTGTCGGTTTGCGTCTGGCGCGATTCGTCCCAGGTGCCTTCGGCCCGCATCTCGTGCTCGCTGCTGAACATCAACGCACCGGTGGGACACACGCCTATGCAGTTTCCGCAGTAGACGCACGCCGAGTCGGGCAGGCCGACGTCGAACTCGGTCGAGATGTGCGCGTCGAACCCGCGCCCGGCAGCTGCGATGGCGAACGTATTCTGGGCGTCGGTACCGCAGGCTTCGACGCACTTATAGCAGAGAATGCACTTCGCGTAGTCGCGCACGTAGAGCTGGTTGTCAACTTTTACCGGTTGCGCGACCGTTTGCGCATTTGGACCGTAGCGCGACGCGTCGGCGTCGTACGCTGCGGTGTAACGCTGCGCGTCGGGTGCGGTCGAGAGATCGACCGACGACCCCAGGAACTCGAGCACCATCTTGCGGCTGTGGCGAACGCGCTCGGAATCGGTGCGAACGACCATCCCGGGCTCGACCTTACGCGCGCAGGCGGGAACCAGCGTTCGCGCACCCTCGAGTTCGACCACGCAGACGCGGCATGCGTTGACCGGAGTGAGCGTTTGCAGAAAACACAGCGTCGGCGTCTCGATCCCGAGCGCCGTACACGCATCGATGATCGTCGACCCTTCCGGCACGCCGACCGGCCGTCCGTCGATTGTCAGCTCGAGCGTGCGCCGTTCCGGCGCGGGCGGATCTTGCGGGATGGGGCCTCGAATCACGTCGTCGCCTCCGTCGGAAAAACGCGTAAGGTGGCTGCCGATGCGATTGCGTTGGCGGCGGTTTGACCTAATCCGCAAATCGAGGCATCGCGCATGGCGCGGCCGATGTCGTTGAGCAGCGCGATATCGTCCGGCGTCACGCGTTGCGCGAGCCGTTCGAGCGCTTCGTCCTGACGTACCGTGCCGACGCGGCACGGCACACACTGACCGCACGACTCTTCGCGGAAGAATCGCGCGACGCGTTTGACGATATCCGTCAGATCGATCGAGTCGTCGAAGAGCATCACGACGCCCGAGCCGAGCGTCGCTTCCGCGGCGCGAGCGTCTTCGAACGTCAGCGGCATCGCGAGCGCTGCGGGCCCGACGAACGAACCGGCCGCGCCGCCGAGCAGTATCGCTTGGAGCGTACGTCCGTCGGGCACTCCGCCCGCCATATCGACCACCTCACCGAGCGTCGTTCCGTGCGCGACTTCGTAGAGACCCGGACGGCGTACCGTTCCCGAAAGACAGAATAGCCGCGTCCCCGCCGAGCCTTTCGTGCCGACTGCAGCGAACGCGGCACCGCCGTGCAGCACGATGTGCGGCAAGTTCGCGAGCGTCTCGACGTTGTTGATGAGCGTCGGTTTGCCGAAGAGTCCGATTTCAACCGGAAACGGGGGTTTGCTGCGCGGCTCGCCGCGCTTGCCTTCGATGGAGTTGAAGAGCGCCGTTTCTTCGCCGCAGATGTACGCGCCCGCGCCGCGCCGGATCTCGACGTCGAACGAAAACCCGCTCGCGAGAATGTCGCGGCCCAGCAAGTCTTGCGCGCGTGCGGCGTCGATAGCCGTCTGCAAACGATGAGCCGCCAGTGGATACTCGCCCCGAACGTAGATGAATCCGCGCTCGCAGCCGGCGGCGAACGCCGCGATCGTCATCGCTTCGATCACCGCAAACGGATCGCGCTCCATGAGCACGCGATCCTTGAACGTCCCGGGTTCCGATTCGTCGGCGTTGCACACGAGGTAGTGCGGCTGCGCCGCTTGCGCGGCGACGGCTTGCATCTTGCGGCCGGTGGGAAAGGCCGCACCGCCGCGGCCGAGCAGATTGGACGCGATCGTCTCCTCGATCGCGCGTTGCGCTCCCAGCTCGAAGGCTTTGCGTAACGCCTGGTATCCGCCGCGCGAACGATAGTCGTCGAGGCTTTCGGGATCTCCGCTGCTGACACGCTGCAGCAGCCGAATCGTCGATCCGCCGATATGCGGCGCCGCCGTAACGCCGTCGCTCGAAGAGCGCAACGTCTCTAAGGATGCCGGAGCGATTTGCTTGTGCACCGGGCTCGGGCCGGCGTGCGCGTACAGCGCTGCCGGCGCACGATCGCATAACCCCAAGCACGGGCTGCGGGTGAACGCGACGTTCGCCTCTTCGAGGTCGCGACAGAGGCGCTCGGCCCCGGCGCATCGGCAGGCAATGTCGTCGCAGACGTGCAGGACCTCCGGCGAACGCGGTTTGATAGAAAACATCGAGTAAAACGTCGCCACGCCGAACGCTTCCGCGGGAGCGACGGATAGGCGCTCGCACGCGTAGTTCAGCGCGCCTTCGCCGATCCACCCGACGCGATCGTTGATCGCGTGCAGAACCGGCAGCAGTAAGCTGCGTTCGCCTTCCCGCCCCGCAATGCACGCGTCGACGGCGTCGCGCTCTTCGAGCGTCGGCGCGGCCGAAGTGAAGTGCAGATCAGGCACGCGCGGCCCTGTCGGCGCGCTCGATGCGAACGGCGGCGGCTTTGAACTCGGCCGTTCCGGATTGCGGGTCGGTGGCGTCGATCGTCAGCAGATTGGTCGGCACGTCGTCGTTGAAGTGCGGCGTCGTAAAGACCAGACCGCGGCGCAATCCTTTGTCGATGCGCGCCGGCATCGTCACCGATCCGCGGCGCGATGTCACTCGAACGAGCGTGCCGTCCAATAGACCGTAACTCGCGGCGTCTTCGGGCGACACGTCGAGCGTTTCGCCGCGGCGAAGCGGCGACGTATATCCGGCCGTCTGCACGCCGGTGTTGAACGAATCGAGCCGACGTCCGGTCGTCAAACGCAGCGGATACTGATCGTCGAGCGCCTCCACCGGCGGATCGTGCTTGACGGCGGCAAACGGCGCGCGCGGCCCGCCGATCGGGTTCTCCCACAAGCGCGCGTGTAAGTATTTCTCGCCCGGATGCGTCTGGTCGTAACAGGGCCATTGTATGCCGCCGAGCTCCTCCAGCCGCGCGTAACTCATTCCGGCGTGCCACGGTGAAAGCGAACGGCACTCGTTCCAGATCGTTTCGGCGTGGGCGTCGCCCCAGTCGTGCCCGAGCCGCTTGGCGAGATCGAAGAGAATTTGCGAATCGTCGCGTGCCGCGCCGGGCGGATCGAGCGCCTTGCGCACGCGCTGCACGCGGCGTTCGCTGCTCGTGACGGTTCCGTCGGATTCACACCAGCTCGACGATGCCGGAAAGACGACGTCGGCCAGCTCGCCGGTTTTCGTCAAGAAGATATCCTGCACGATCAACGATTTGAGCCCGCGCAGCAGTCCGACCGCGTGACGCTGGTCGGCTTCCGACTGCGCCGGATTCTCGCCGACGACGTAGAGCGTATCGAGCTCACCGCGTTCCATCGCCTCGAACATGCGCGTTAGGGTCCAGCCGCGTTTGAACGGAAGATGAGGGCCCCAAGCCGCTTTGAATTTAGCGTGGACGGGATGGTGGTCGACGTTTTGGCCGCCGGGAAACTTGTCCGGAAGCGCACCCATGTCGCCGCCGCCCTGGACGTTGTTTTGACCGCGCAACGGACACACGCCCGAGCCATAACGGCCGACGTGGCCGCAGAGCAGCGATAAGTTGATGAGTGCCCGCACGTTGTCGACGGCGTTGTGGTGTTCGGTGATGCCGAGGGTCCAGCACAGCTGCGCGCGTTCCGCCGTGGCGTAGGCGTGAGCGAGCTCGCGGATAAGCGGCGCCGGAACGCCCGTGACGCGCTCGCCGTATTCGAGCGTGTACGATTCGACGCTCGCGCGGTACTCCTCGAATCCGGTCGTTGCGCGGTCGACGAACTCGCGATTCTCCAAGCCGGCCGCCAAAATTTCGCGGCCGACCGCGTTGGCCAGTGCGATGTCCGAGCCGACGTCGAGCCCGAGCCACTGGTCCGCCCATTGCGCCGACGACGTACGCCGCGGATCGACGACGTAGAGCTTCGCACCGTTATGAATGCCCTTGAGAACGTGGTGAAAGTAAATCGGATGGGTTTCGCGTGCGTTCGAACCCCAGAGCAGTATAACGCCGGCGTGCTCGGCTTCCTCGTACGAGCTCGTGCCGCCGCCTGCACCGAAGACCGTCGTCAGACCGACGACGCTCGGGGCGTGTCACGTTCGGTTGCAGCTGTCAATGTTGTTGCTGTGGATAACCGCGCGTGCGAACTTCTGCGCGACGTAGTTCACTTCGTTGGTCGCCTTCGAGCAGCTGAACATGCCGAAATGCCGCTCTCCGCCGCGATCGCGCGCGTCGGCAAGCGCCGCCGCCGCACGGTCGAGCGCCTCGTCCCAGCTTGCGGGACGCAAGGTGCCGCCGTCGCGCACCAGCGGTTCGGTAATACGAGCGTAGGGCTTCATGTTCGGTGTTTGCGGGCCGCGTACGCATTGTTCCTACGAGCCAGGTGTGACGTCGGGCCGGTCTGGGTACCGCTTGTTTTGCCACGCGGCCGAAGGGGGCACGATGTGGTACCGGAATACGGTGGTTCGCGCCGCGAAAGTTCGTTTGGCGCGCCCTAGGGGAATGAGTAGCTAGCCAATACTTGTCGCGCGCCACGGTCCGGGGGCCCCACGGAAGTGGGGGCGCGCAGCTTAGAGCGGAGCGCCTTAAGATGGATCTGAGTGACGTAGTCGTCTATGCCGGCGGTGGGTTCAAGCGATACGCAGACGCGAAAGTCGGCCTCCTGACGCACGGCCTGCAATACGGTACCGGCTGTTTCGAAGGCATCCGCGGTTACTGGGTTCCCGAAGATGAAGAGCTCTATCTCGTGTTGCTGCGCGATCATTACGAGCGCTTGGCGACGTCGGCGAAGATCTTGACGATGTCGTTGCCCAAGAGCACCGACGAGCTCATCGACATTACCGTCGAGCTGTGCGCGCGCAATCGCTTCGAGAAGCATGTCTACATTCGTCCGTTCATCTATAAGGCCGCCGAAGACGTCGGCGTTCGTCTGCACAACGTCCCCGACGCGTTCGCAATCGTGCCGATTCCGTTTACGGCGTATCTCGATACGAGCAAAGGTTTGCACGTCTGCGTCAGCTCGTGGCGCCGCGCCGACGATACTATGGCGCCGCCGCGCGCAAAGATTACCGGCTTGTACGTCAACTCCGCGCTGGCCAAGAGCGAGGCGATCTTGAACGGCTACGACGAGGCGATTCTGCTCTCGCACGACGGCCACGTCGCCGAAGGGTCGGCCGAAAACATCTTCTTGGTGCGGCGCGGCGTGCTGTACACGCCCGATCCGTCGCAAAACGTGCTGGAAGGCTGCACGCGGCGCGCGATCATGGACATCGCCCGCGAGTTCGGTATCGAAGTCGTCGAGCGTTCGATCGACCGCGGCGAGCTGTACTCCGCCGACGAGGTGTTCTTTACCGGAACGGCTGCCGGCGTAGGTTACGTCGCATCGATCGACCGGCGCCTGGTCGGCGACGGAACGATGGGGCCGGTCGCCAAACGCCTCGCCGAGTTCTACGAGCGGATCGTCACGGGTCGCGAGCCGCGCTACGCGAGCTGGCTCACCCCGGCACACGCCACGGCAAAGCTGCCGGCTTAGTCTCCGCCGCCGCCCGTTCCGACATCTTGCGTGGAGCCGGTGCTCCAGTAGCGCAGATCCGGCGTCATGCCCGTCGGGGTCGTGTGCTGTGCGCCGTAAGCGGTAACGAATCCGGTCGCTTCGCGCCAGCGCGCGAACGTGAGCTCGTCGCTGTAGACGCGGCGCGATAACAGATGAATGAAGCTGCGTCCGATGTTCTGCGACGGAAGCGCGGTCGTCATCACCGCGATGACGTACGGCGCGTTGTCGGCGTACACGATGCCGGCGTCGTTGAGCGTGTCGAAAAACGAGCCGGTCTTATGCGCGATCTCGACGTCGTCGGGTAACGGCTCGGGTAACAGCGTGTTGATCTGATCCTCTTCGAGAATGGAGATCATCTCGTTCGAGGACCATTCGTCGACCAGCCGGCGCCGCGCCATCAGCTCGAGCAAGTGAACGAGATCGTGCGGCGACGTCCGCAGCGCCGAGCGAACCGACCAGCTGCCGGTGCGAATGTCTTGGCTCAACAGCGTACGCGTTAAGCCGAGGTCGCGCATCGAGACGTTGATGCTTCTGCGGCCGACGAGTCGAATCAGCATGTTGGTTGCCGTGTTGTCGCTGATGTCGATCATCTTCTCGAGGAGATCCGTGATCGAGTACGTCGTTCCGACGGGAGCGTCGCACAGTTCGCCGGAGCCGTAGTCCTTGTCGCGTGCGAGCAGCGTCACGTGCCGGTCCAGATCGAACTTTCCGGCTTGCAGTTGCCGAAACACTTCCACCATGACGGGGATCTTGATGGTCGATGCGGCCGGCATGCTTTGGGTCGCGTTGAAGCCCGCGTGAAATCCGGTGCTGAGATCGAACACTTCGAGCGCCGTCGGCGACGGAATATGCGCCGCAAGCGAACGGACGTCGTTCGCCAGTGCGGTCAGCGGAGCGGGAAGGCCGGCGCGCGCGCCGCGCGGCGAAGCGGCCACAATAAAGATGGCAATCGCAACGACGGTCGCGATGCGGCGCAACATAGCGACGCGTTCGTTCCCGATCCCGAACCTCTCCTGCTGCGCGCCGGGCTAGGCTGCACAGCTAAGGCGGCGAACGCGCTCTCGAATGGGCGTTCGGGATTTACGCTCCGGCCCGCCGCGGCGCTGGAGCGAGCAAGTAAGCGGAATCTATTGGCTGCCGCGTTTGATCGATAAGGCGCGGGCATCGAACCTAGGCTGCCTGGGCGATTATCTCTACGGCCACAGTCCGATGGACCACAGCCTGCTGCGACAGCTCCGCCTGTCGCATCGCCGGTTCGCCGAGATCGTCGCCGGTGCGGCCGACGACGAGGGCGTCGTCAGTGAAATCGACCGTCGCGACGCCTCCGCGCTCGAGCGGGCCCGCGCGTGGAGCGCGCGTCTGCCCAGCGAGCACCGGCTCTTCTTTTGGTTCGTCGACCTCGACGACGGGTATCGCGCATCAACATGGCTTCGACCGCCTGTCAACTTCTTGGCAAACCGAATTTCCCGCACCGCCAAGCGCCTATGGCCGCGTAAGTGAATCCCTGGAAAGGCATGACCGACGAGCGCGTCACCTTCGCGCTCAAGGTCCTCATGATCGTCGTGCTGGCGATCTACGTGGGGGAGTTCGTCGTCGACGCGCTCGTCCGGATCAGAGGCGTGGTCTACGTCTTGATCGGGTCCATCTTTTTTGCGTACTTGATCTATCCGCTCGTGCAGTGGATGCGGCGCCGGATACCGCTCGTTCTCGCGATCGTTATCATTTACGTCGCGATCGTGCTGGCCGTCTTCGCTACCGGATGGTTCGTCGTGCCGCGGATCGGCGAAGAGTCGCAGACGCTCGTGCAGCGTTATCCGCAGATCGTCGTGCGGGTGCACGAGATCGTCACCAATCCAACCGACCCGGTGACCGCGCACCTTCCGAACTTTCTCAAAGACGAGCTGGCGCAGCTTCCCACGCAACTCGTTACGTGGGTCAAACAGCACGGCTTCTCCACGTTCGGCCACGTGCTGACCGTACTCGCCGGCTTTGCAATCGTCGTGGCAACCTTCATCGTGATCCCGCTCCTCACGCTGTATCTGCTTCTGGATTTGGACAATTTGAAGATGGTGGTTTCGTCGGTCGTTCCCGAGGAGCGCTGGCGTGCCACCATGCGTCTCCTCGGCGATTTCGACGCGGTCATCGGCGGATTCATTCGCGGGCAGATCATCGTTGCAGTAACGGTCGGCATTCTCATCACGCTGGCGATGTGGCTGCTGCGCGTACCGTATCCGTTCATACTCGGCCTCATCGCGGCGGTCTTCGACTTGATCCCGTACGTCGGCGCCCTTGCGGCGTACCTTCCGGCCATGCTCTCGGCGCTCATCAATAACGGCGTATTGAATGCGCTTTTCGTCACGGCCGCCTTCATCGCCATTTATGAGGCCGAGGGACATCTCATCGCGCCCAACATCGTCAGCAAGACCGTTAAGCTCAGTCCATTCGTCGTGATGCTGGCCGTGCTGATCGGCGCCGAACTAGCGGGCATCGTGGGCGCTCTCGTCGCGATTCCCGTTATGGGCGTGCTGCGCGTAATCGGCTTGCGGGTGTTTCGTCCGCGGGAAGCGAACGAGCCGCAACCGTGAGTCAGACCGTGGCCGCCATACAGCGAGTCGACGTCGTCGGCGTACCGATGGATTTGGGTGCGAGCCGGCGCGGCGTCGACATGGGTCCGTCGGCCGTTCGTTACGCGCGGCTGCACGATAAGCTGGCGTCACTCGGCGTCGGCTCGATCGTCGATCACGGCAACCTGCAGGTACCGATTCGCGAATCCGCCGCACTCGACGATGCGGCCGCCAAATATTTCAACGTCATTCAAGACGTTTGCGGGCATCTTGCCGAGGTCGTCGAGAACGCCGTACGTGCCGGCGGACTGCCGATCGTGCTGGGCGGCGATCATTCGATCGCAATGGGCACGCTGGCAGGCCTAACGAAAGCGCGCGGAGCGGCGCCGGGACTCGTTTGGATCGACGCGCACGCCGACATCAACAGTCCGCAAAGTTCTTCGTCGGGTAACGTTCACGGTATGCCGCTGTGGTTCGCGTTGAAGAACGGTTTTGCGCTCGCGGGCCAAACCGTGCAGATCGGATTGCGCGACGTGGATGCCGGTGAGAGGCAAATGCTGCGCGAGATGGGCGTGCGCGCGTTCACCATGAGCGACGTCGACAAGCTCGGAATGAAGCGCGTCATGGAAGAAGCGCTGTCCCTAGCCGGTTCCGACGGACGATCGATTCACGTTTCGTTCGACATGGACGGCATCGATCCGAGCGAAGCTCCTGGGACGGGAACGCCCGTCAAGGGAGGTTTGAGTTACCGCGAAGCGCATCTCGTGATGGAAATGCTGTACGAAAGCGGCCAGCTCGGCTCGATCGAAATGGTCGAAATCAATCCGATTCTCGACCATCGTAATCAGACCGCGGCGCTTGCGGTCGGCTTGATCTGCTCGGGACTCGGAAAGTCGATTCTGTAGTCTCCCTGAAGCTTGCGTTCGTGCGCGCGGAGCAGCTCGCGCGGGCGGGTGCTATGCGTTCGCTCGCCGCGCTCTTTTCCGCCGACGATCCCGACGTCGCGGCGTTGAGCGGGATCGACGCGGGCGACGCGCTCGCAACAGCCACGCGGTTCGATCGGGAGTGGGCGTATCGCGGAAGGCAGGCGCTGCTCTGGAAACGCCGCATGACCGCGCACGCCGTTCACGATTTCTATCTGCCGGTGTCGGCGCTGCGCCCGTTCGATCGTCGCGGGCTGCTGTGCGTCGACGCCGACGCGGGAAACGTTCCGCTGCACCTGTTCGCGACACAATTTGCCGGCGGCCGCACGGCGATTCGCGATCTTCGCTTCGCGCGCACGGCGGTTCGAAGCGTCGACGGCAACGTGGTGCTGTTTATCTCGGAACCTGGATCATCGCGCATCGGCTTTGCCGACGCCGGGCTGCAGAGCGTCGTGCCCGCGCCGAAGCTTGCGATTTGGGCACGCGGATTTCGTCTCGACGTCGAGCGCTATAGCGAAGACGAACCCGGTTTAGGTGCGGTTGCAGTCGCGCACGCCTGCGCTACAGTTTGATGGTCGCGTGACCTTCGCAGGACACGCCGCCGCCGCAAACCGCAGGATCCCACGACGCGTCGGCCAGCATCGATTCGATTTGTTTCTCGGTCTTGGGGTCGATCGGCGGCACGAACGCCACGGTCTCGGTCTTGCCGTTTTCGTCGACCGTCACCACGAGCGTAACGTGAATGCCGAGCGTTGCGAGCTGCTTGGAGACGTTGGGGTCGAGAACCGGGTCGGGTTGCTGCGCGCCAAACGGAAGATACCCGCCGGCCGCGCGTTCGCCGACGCTGGCTACCGACCGCGTCGCGGGTGAGGCCGACGGCTGCGGCTGTGCCTGGGACACGTTGGCCACCGTCCCTTTTCCGACTTGGCTTTGCCCGACGACCGGTGCAACGGAGACGTCCCGCCTGATAAGCGGGGGCGGCGAGGCTTTCTTCCGGGAGGCGACGTGCGCGAGGTTGAGCTGGGTGGAGCGGCTGCGGACGACGACCGTGTTGTGGTGCGGCGCCTGAGCCCGTGGCTGGGGAATCGGCTTGGGCTTGGGCTGGATCACGATGCGCGTCACGTGGGTGAAGGCGACCGTTTCGACCGGCGGGGCGGTGGAGGGCATCCAGGCCAAAGCCGGGATGAGCAGTGCCGCGAGTGCGTGCAGCGCTACCGAAGCGACCGAGCTGCCCGCGACGCGGGCCTCAGAAACCGCCATTACGGTCATCCCCTTCGACCTTCGAACGCGCAACTGCTTCGTTCCGTGACGGCGTTTTGAGGGGACATGACCGACACCGACATCGTCCTCTACCAGACCGACTGGTGTGGATACTGCACGCGCGTTCGCAACGCGTTCGACGCGCTGCAGCTGCGCTACCGCGTCGTCAACGTCCCCGACGAGCACGCCCAGCGGACGCAGCTGCGCGATCTGTTCGGTGAGACCGGCGTGCCGTCGATTACCGACGGCGACGTGAAGATCGCCGACGACGACGACGCGATCATCGAATATGTCGAAAAGACATACGGAAAGAGCGAGTAGCTAGAACTTATCCGCCTCGACGCCCCACGAATCCCAGCCGCGCGCGCGTTCGCGCGCGAACAGCTCGATACGCGGACGATTGCCGCACAGCGCTTCGATGCGCTCGCGAAAGATCGACGGCTTGCGGCTGTGTTCGGCACGCCGCGACAGCACGACTTGGCCCTGCGCGAGATCCTGCAGCGGAAAGGGGCGTCCCGACGGCGTGGTGGTAGCGGCGAGCACGAGCTCGGTCGTGGGTTTGGTAAACGTCGGCGGCACGCCTTGACCCGAGATGATCGCACCGCGTGCGTTGGTTTTGATCCACACGTACGCGACGCCGCGATAGTGTAACCCCCAGCGCTCGATGAGCTCGATGGCGAAGTTCAGCCGCGGACACGTCGCCCACAAAAAGAGCGCGGCGCGTTTGCTCATGATGTCGCGCACGGGCAACTCCGACAGTTCTTCTTGCGACATGAGCGGATAGTGCTTGCCGGCGGCCGCGTCTTTGACTTTGCTCCCGTAGTAGAACCAGGGCGGATCGGCGTAGACGATGTCGTACGGCCCCGCGGGCAACGGCGGCAGCTTGGCGTGCGCCGTCGCAATCGCGCGTTTTGCAAGACGCCGCCGATGCTCCAGGTTCTTCGGGGATAACGCCCGAGCGATCATGATGCGGAACTACGTGTCAGCGCGCGAGCACTCCCGCAACGACGGCACCGGCCAGCGTGGCCGTAAGATTGACGGCGTCGTTTTCGAGCCATCCGAAACCGCGCCGCAAGGTCGTCGGCGTTGCGCAGTGGTGGGGATTGGTTTCGCACGCCGTCGCGCAGGACGGGCACCAGCGCAACGCCTGAAGGCTCGCGCCCAGTACCGAATCCAACAGCGCGCCGGCGACGCCTCCGGCGACGACGGGAACGAATGCGGCGACGTGCGTGGCGGCCGCAACCGCGGCAACGACGGCCGCTCCGGCGAACGTCGCCGCCGTGCCGGCCGGCGTGATTCCGCCGGACAGTCCCGTCACCATCGGCCGCAAGGTGAGAATCGAGCGCGGCGCGCCGCGCGCGAGCGTGCCGATTTCCGTGCCCCACGTATCGGCCGCAGCGGCGGCGAACGCGCCGGCGAACGCTGCCGCTGCCAGCGGTGCGTAGCCGCCGCCGTACGGCAGCGCGCACGCGGCCGCAACGCCGCCGTTGGCCAGCACTTGCCACGCATCGCGCGCGCCCAGTTTCCCGACGTCGAGCATTGCGCGCTTGCGTTTGCGTCCGATGCGCGAGAGAACGATCGACGGAAGAAAAAACGCAAAGAGCACGGCCGCTCCGGGCCAGCCCTTCGATCCAAAAACGACGGTGCCGACCACGAACGCCGCCAACGCTCCGCTGGGAGAGAGCGAACGCACTCGCCACGCGACGGCAGCGACGAGCGCGGCCAACGCTGCGGCCCCGGCGTAGAAGCTCACCGCAGCGAGAAATGCGCGACGAGCGCTTCGGCGAGACCCTCCGACGTGTATTCATCGGCGACGACGTCGACGTGCAAACCGGTCGTACGCGCCGCGCCGGCGGTGATGGGACCGATGCACGCGACGGTCTTGCCGCGTATCGCCTCGACCGCATGCGCGTCGCCGCCCAGCAGTGCGGAGAATCCGCTGACGGTGCTGGGACTCGTGAACGTGACGACGTCGGCGCGGCGGACTTTGCTTGCAAACTCCGGATCGCTTACGCCGACGGTCTTATACGCGGCAACCACGGTGGTGTCGAAACCTGCGTCGGCCAGCATTTGCGGTAACACGTCGCGAGCTTCTTGCGCGCGATAGACCAGAATGCGATCGCCCCGGCGGGCGCCCTCGATCAACGCGCGGGCAATCTCCTCGCCGATGAACTCGGCCGGCATGAGGTCGGGCCGGATGCCGTTTTGCCGCAGCAGCGCCGCGGTCTTCGCGCCGATCGCCGCGACCTTGGTCCGGCCGACGTAGCGCGCGTCGCTATCGAGCGCGCGTAAGCGCGAAAAGAAAGCGCCCACGCCGTTGCGCGAAGTAAAAACGATCCACGCATAGGTTGCGAGCTCGTCGATGGCGCGATGTGCCGCGCGCAGGTCGTCGGGCGGTTCGATCGCAATCGTCGGTGCGAAAATCGGCTCGCCGCCGTGCGCCCGCACCGCGCCGGCGAGATCGGCCGATTGGCCGGCGGCACGCGTGACCAGCACGCGTTTGCCGAAGAGCGGACCGGAATCGAACCACGCGATACGTCCGCGCAGGTCGACGACGCTGCCGACGATCGCAACGAGCGGTGCCTTCAGTCCGGCGCGCGCGACGTCAGCGGCGATCGTTTGCAAGGTGCCGGTAACCGTGCGCTGCGACGGACGCGTCCCGTCCTGCACGGCCGCGGCCGGCGTCGACGGGTCGAGGCCGTTTTCGATCAGCGCCGCGGCAATTTCGCCCAGCGTTCCGCTCGCCATCAAGAAGATCAAGGTCCGGTGGGGATCGGCCAACTTTGCCCAGTCGATCGCCGATGCGCTCTTGGTGGGATCTTCGTGTCCGGTCGCAACGGTAAATGCCACGTTGTGCTCGCGATGGGTTACCGGAATGCCGGCATACGCTGGAGCGGCAAGCGCGGAACTGATTCCGGGCACGATTTCAAACCGAATCGCAGCCGCCGCAAACGCTTCGGCCTCTTCACCGCCGCGGCCGAAGACGAAGGGATCGCCGCCTTTGAGCCGCACGACGCGTTGTCCGTCGCGCGCTCGCTCGATCGCCAGCTTCTCGATCGCTTCCTGAGGCATCGCGTGGTCGCCGCCGCGCTTTCCGACGAAGATCCGTTCGCACGCCGCGGGAACGAGTTCGACGATGGCATCGGAAACCAACGCGTCGTACAGCACCACGTCGGCTTCGGTCAACGCGGTGACGGCCCTTAACGTCAACAGGCCCGGATCGCCCGGGCCTGCACCGACCAAAGACACTTTGCCCGGCTTACGATCCGGCATGCGGCAACAGCTTGGCGATCTCTTCGGCGAGATTGAGTTCGAACAGCTCGTCGAGGACGCGAGCGTGCGAAAGCGCTTCGGCGCGATCGAGCGAGGCTTTCTCGCGCATCTTCAAAATCACGGAGTGCAGCATCTTCGAGACGATCGTCAAGGTCGCACCGGTGACGAGCATGCGCTCGCGGTCGGTGAGTTCGGGACAGCGCGCGAACAGCCGCTCCAGCTCCGCTGCGCGGATCGTCTCGGCTTTCTGCGTAAGCGTCGCGATTACCGGAACCGCCACGCGCGCGTGATACCATTGCGCGAAGCGCTGCACGTACTCGCCGATGATCTCTTCGACGGCTGGAATCGCTTGACGGCGCGCGTCGAGCGTCTCTTCGACGATCGACTTGAGGCCGTCGATGTCGACCAGCGAAACGTTTGGAATCTCGGCGATCGCCGGATCGGCGTCGCGCGGAACCGCGATGTCGACGACGAACAAGGGGCGCTGCGGACGGCGCGACATCGCTTCGTTCACGCGGTCGACGCTGAGCACGAAGTGCGATGCTCCGGTCGACGCGACGACCAAGTCGGCGGATGCGAGCGCTTCCACCAAGCCCGGCAGCTCCACCGCTTCACCAAAGCCGGCTTCCGCGATCACCTCGCGCGCGCGCGACATCGTGCGATTGGTGACGATGAGATTCGACGCGCCCTCGTCGCGCAGCCGACGCGCCGCCGTGCGACCCATCTTTCCCGCGCCGACGACGACGACGGACGTTCCGGCGAGCGTTCCCAAACGCGCGCGCGCGGCATCGATGGCAGCCGTGGCGACCGACACCGAATCGTGTCCGATCGGCGTTTGCGAGCGCGCGGTCTTGCCCGCGTTGAGCGCCTCGCGAAAGAGATGGTGGAGCGTCTTTCCGAGCGCCTTGGCGTGCTGTGCGGCGACGTACGCTTCTTTGACTTGCCCGAGAATCTCGGCCTCGCCGATCATCATCGAATCCAAACCGGTCGCCACCCGGAAGAGATGCTCGACGGCGCGCTGACCGAGGTGCGTGTACAAGAACGACTCGATGTCGTAGTCGATCGCGCCGTGGCGGAAGTTACTCAAGAACGACTTTATCTCTCCCACACCGGCTTCGAAGTCGTCGACCTCGGCGTAGATTTCGAGGCGGCCGCACGTTTGGAGCATCGCGGCTTCGGAGACGACGTCGTAATCGCGCAGCGCGACCAGCGCCTCACTCATGCGCGACGCGGGAAACGCGTGGCGTTCGCGCACTTCGACGGGCGCGGTTTTGTGCGAGAGGCCGACGCAAACGATCGGCATTACGATCGGCCGGCTTTCGCGCGCGCCGCGACGGCGTAGGCAACCGCAGCATCGGCGGCGGCCAGCGTCTGCTCGACGTGACGCGTCGTATGCGCGCTCGAAACGAAACCCGCCTCGAACTGCGAAGGCGCGAGATAGACGCCCTGGTCGAGCATCCCGGCAAAGAACTTTGCGAAGAAGGCGGTATCCGACTTTTTCGCGGTCTCGAGATCGGTCACGGGACCTTCGGCAAAGAAGACGCCGAACATCGAACCGGCGGCGGCCGCGCAGTGCGCGACGCCGTGCTTGTTGAGGACTTCGCGCATTCCGTCGATCAGTAACCGCGTCAGCACTTCGAGTCGATCGTAGAGCGTCGCGTCGTCGCGCACAACGCGTAAGGTAGCCAGGCCGGCAGCCATGGCTAAGGGATTCCCCGAAAGCGTGCCCGCCTGATACACCGGTCCCTCGGGGGAGAGGTAGGCCATGACGTCGGCTCGTCCGCCGAAGGCACCGACCGGAAGGCCGCCGCCGATCACCTTTCCGAGGGTCGTCAGATCGGGGGTCACGCCTTCGCGCGCTTGCGCGCCGCCGCGTCCCACGCGAAAACCCGTCATCACCTCGTCGAAGATCAACAGCGCGCGATGCTGCGTGCACAAGTCGCGCAACCATTGCAGATAGCCGGGCTGCGGCACGACCAGCCCCATGTTCCCCGGGTAGGGTTCGATAACGACTGCCGCGATCGTATCGGGATTTTCGATGAACGCGGCTTCGACCGCGAGCGCGTCGTTGAAGGGCAACACGATCGTGTCGCGCGCGACGCCTTCGGTGACGCCGGGCGAGTTCGGTACGCCGTTGGTGAGCGCGCCGGATCCGGCGGAAATCAAGAACGCGTCCGCGTGACCGTGATAACAGCCGGCAAACTTGACGATCTTGGGACGGCGGGTGAATCCGCGTGCGAGCCGGACCGCGCTCATCGTCGCTTCGGTTCCGCTCGAGACGAAACGAATGCGTTCGATCGACGGCACCATCGACGCGATAAGCTCGGCCAGTTCGGTTTCGGCTTCGGTCGGCGTTCCGAACGACGTACCGCGCGCGGCGGCGGCCGAGATCGCTTTGACGACCGCGGGATGCGCGTGTCCGAGAATCAACGGTCCCCACGATAACACGTAGTCGATGTAATCGTTTCCGTCGACGTCGACGAGCGTCGCGCCGGCGCCGCTCTTCATGAAGACCGGCGATAGGCCGACGGCACGGAACGCGCGGACCGGCGAGTTCACGCCGCCCGCGATGATGTTGCGAGCGCGGCCGAAAGCGGTGATGGAGCGTTCGAAACTCAACGCGGCCTCGCGAGGGCAGCGAGATCCGCCGGCGTGTTGACGTTTGCGAAATATTTTGCGTCGACGTCCATGAGACGCGCACCGATCCGCTCGATCAAATCGTGCATGGAGGCTCTAGGCTCTCCAAACAAGGTGAAGGATTCCGCAAGGATAGCCGCGCGCGCGTAGAGCGCGACGAGCGGTTCGAGGCGGTGGTCGTGACGCGGAACCACGGCGTCGTCGCCGGGCAGCCACGCGTCGGCGATGCGTTTGAGCAGCGGTGCGTCGACGCGCGGCAGATCGGCCGCCAGCACGAAGATACGGTCGTGCGCGATCGTATCGCACGCGGAAGACAGCGCGCGCAATGGGCCTGCCCAGGGTTCCCTGTCGACGAGCACCGGACAGTCGAGACGACGGTCGATTTCGCCCGGAAACGGACCTTGCGCGCTCACGTACACCGGCCATCCGGTCGCGCGGGCCGTGCGAAAGGCGCGCAGCACGAGCGGTTCGCCGTCGACCAGCGCTTCGAGTTTTCCCGGAAAGCGCGAGGCGCGGCCGCCGGCCAAGACGAGGATCGCGGTCGATGCGTCAGCCATGGCGTTTGGCAAACTCTTTCGCGAAGTAGGTAATGACGATGTCCGCGCCGGCACGCACGAACGACGTCAGCACTTCGTCTACCGCGCGGTCGCCGTCGAGCCAACCACGCTCGATCGCGGCTTTGAGCATCGCGTATTCGCCACTGACGTTATAGACGGCGATCGGAACGTCGAAGTTTTCGCGCGCGGCGCGCACGACGTCGAGATACGGCAGGCCCGGCTTGACCATTACGATGTCCGCGCCTTCCTCGATGTCGAGCGCGATCTCGCGCATCGCTTCGCGCGCGTTGGGCGGATCCATTTGGTAGCTGCGGCGATCGCCGAACTGCGGCGTCGCACCGGCGGCTTCGCGAAACGGTCCGTAAAATGCGGATGCGTACTTCGCGCTGTAGGCCATGATCGCGACGCCGGTGTAGTCGCGCGCGTCGAGCGCCGATCGAATTGCCCCGACGCGTCCGTCCATCATGTCGGACGGGGCGACGACGTCGACGCCGGCGTCGGCGTACACCGCGGCGGTTCGCACGAGCAGCGCGACGGTCGCGTCGTTATCCACGTCGCCGCTCGCGTCGAGAATGCCGCAGTGTCCGTGATCGGTATATTCGCAGTTGCAGAGGTCGGCGACGACGACCATCTCCGGAAGCGCTTCTTTGATCGCGCGGATCGCGCACGGGACGATGCCCTGCGGGTCGTAGTTCGACGACGCGTGCGCGTCCTTGGCCGCCGGAATGCCGAAGAGCAGCACGCACTTGATGCCCAGCGCGTACAGTTCGCGGGCTTCGCCGACGGCGCCGTCGAGCGTAAACCGGTCGACGCCGGGCATCGATCCGATCGGTCCGGAATCTTCGGCGCGTTGCGCGACGAACAGCGGCGCGACCAACTGATCGACGTGGACTCGATGTTCGCGCACGAGCGAACGCACGACGTCGGTACGGCGCAGACGCCGCGGACGGATGGCGATCACGTCGCCGTCTCCAAGCGTGCGTGCGCCAAAGCGATCAGCGCGTCGACGGACGCCTCACCGGCGACCGCGTCCGGCTCGAACCCGGCGGCACGCGCCGCGGCACCGGAGGCGGGTCCCATGGCGGCGACCAACGGCCGCCCCGCCGTCGACCGAAGGCGCTCGAGGTAGGGCATCGCGGCGGCCACGGAGCCGCTCGACGGGAAAAGCAACATGTCCGGGATGCGTTCGGCGGGGTCAGGTCCGGCATCCCCTTCGCGCAGCTCGACGACCTCGGCGCCCATCTCGCGCAGCGCTTGCGCGATGCGGCTCGGCCGCTCTCGGGTCCGGGCCAGCACGATCATCCGGCCGGCGAGCGGCTGGGCGAGCCGGGCTGCGACCGCGGTGCCGAGCGCCTCGGCCCGGTCGAGCGATTCGACCGGCTCTTGCAGGCGCGTGCGCCGCACGTCGCCGTCGCCCGAAGCGTAGAAACCGCAAACGGTCATCACGCCGTCGGCAAACGTCGCGTGTACGCCGACCGGCGCGCTGCATCCGGCGCGCAGCGCGCGCAGCGCCGCGCGTTCGCACGCGACGCATAGCTCGGCGGTTGCGTCGTTGACGGCGGCGCGAAGCTCCGCCGCGAGTTCCTCGTCGACCGCGCGCGTTTCGATCGCGAGAGCGCCCTGGGCGACCGCGGGCACGATTTCATCGATCGAGAACGCAACGGTATAGCGCGCGCGAGCGCCGAGCCGTCGCAATCCCGCCATCGCGAGCACGATCGCATCGTATTCGCCGTCACGCAGTTTGCGCAAGCGCGTGTCGACGTTGCCGCGCATCTCGCGATACTCCAAGTCCGGGCGCAGCGCCGCGAGCGCGCGCCGGCGGCGCGGACTCGACGTGCCGACGATCGCCCCCGCCGGCAGCGCGGCGAACGATTCGAAGCGTTCGCTGCAGAACGCGTCGCGCGCGTCTTCGCGCGCCGATACCGCGGCGATGCGCATGTCCGGCGGCAGTTCGCTCGGTAAATCCTTGCACGAATGTACCGCGTAATCGGCGCGCCGCTCGCGCAGAGCAACTTCGAGCTCCTTCACGAAAACGTTGACGCCCAAACGCTCGATCGGCTGCGAGCGATCGCGATCTCCCGTCGTCGTTACGGTGAGAATCGTCGTCGCGGTGCCGCGCTCGGCAAGACGCGCCGCCACCATCCGCGTCTGCGTCATTGCCAACGCGCTGCCGCGCGTCGCACACGTGACGGTGGCCGGCACCGATGCCGGAGCGGCGCGTAAACGTTCGACGGCCGCTTCGACCTCATGTTCGGCTTGTACGGAATTCATCGACGCCAATTCGGTGACGGGAAGTTCCGCGAGCGCCCGCAGAACGCTGCGTCGTTCGTCCGCGCCGAGCACGGTTTTGGCGTACACGCGCATGCGCGCGAGCGTCTCCGCGGCGCGGCCGTATTCCGGACCGAAACGCTGCGCGAGCTCGGCGGTAATACGTTTCGAAAACGCGGGCGCGCTGCCGGCGGTGTCGACCGCGATGGTCAGGCTTCCGGCGCGCAGCACCGCGGGCATCGTAAAGTCGCCGCGTTCGCCGTCGCTTGCGTCGCATACGAGGATGCCGGCGGCGCGTGCGTCGGCGACGATGCGAGCGTTGACCGCGTCGTCGCTGGTCGCGGCGACGATCAGTGCGGCGCCCGCGACGTCGGAGGAATCGTACGCGCGCTCGGCCGCATCGCCGCCGGCGAGATCGACGATCTCGCGCACGCGCGAGTCGATCCGGGGCGCGACGACAAAAAGCGGGAAACCCGCGGCCGCGAGCAATTCGGCTTTGCGCGAGGCGACGCTGCCGCCGCCGGCGATGACGGCACGACGCCCGTCCGGGCGCAAGGCAATGGGCAACATGGAGGCTTCAAAAGAGTTCAGCATCGATTTGTGAAAAACCGCTTGGGGTGAGGTTCCTCGCATGAAACCGGCGGAAAAGCCAGCGCGTGCGGCTTTTGTCGGCGCTATCGTAGCGGCGCTATTCACCCTGCCCGGTCTGGGCTCGGGTACGCTCTGGGACAACAGCGAGACCGCCTATGGCGAAGTCGCTCGCGAGATCCTGATCACCCACGATTGGGGGGTCATGCACTTCAATCTCGCGCCGTACTTCATCCAGCCGCCGCTCTATTTTTGGCTCGGTGCGCTCAGCGCAATGGTGTGGGGAGTCACGTCGTTCGCTCTGCGCTTCCCGTCGGCGCTCGCGACGATCGCGCTCGGCGCCGCAACGGGATACGCAGTCGCGCGCCAAGCCGGAACTCGCGTCGGTATCTACGCCAGCATGATTCTCTCGAGCTGCTTGATGCAAGCCGTGATCGGCCGCCTGGCGATCATGGACGCGCTGCTCGATCTCTTTGTCGCGGTCACGATCTTCTGCTGGTTTCGCGCGCTGCAGACCGGTCGCGACGGTTACTTCGCGTGGGGCTGGATTGCCGCGGCCGCCGGGTTTCTCGCCAAAGGCTTGGTCGCGCCGGTCGTCGCGCTCATGGTCATCGTCCCGTTTTTTCTTTGGAATCGTCGTCGCGAAACGACCCACGTACCGTCGGTGCGCGCGTGGATCGTGGGCCTGCTCTGCTTTGCGGCCATCGCGGTGCCGTGGCCCGCGGTTCTGATCTCGCGGTTTGGGTGGAGTCCGGTCAACCAACTCGTCGGCGTCTATACGATCGGCCGCTACACCGGCGTCATCGAGAATCAATCCGGACCGATTTGGTACTATCTCCCGGTCGTCATCCTCGGTTTCTTTCCATGGATCGCCTTCTTTCCGATGGCGCTGGTTTACGCCGTGCGCAATCTTCGCGCGCAGCTCGACGGAGACGCGGGACTCATCCGCTTGTCGATCGTCTGGTGCGCCGTTCCGTTTTTATTTTTCAGTTTGGCCGGAACGAAGCTGCCGAACTACATTGCGCTGGAACTTCCGGCGCTGGCGGTGCTGACCGCGCTGTATTTCGACGCCGTCGTGCACAAAGGGGGGACGCGTTCGGCGTGGATCTCCGCCGGATTCGTTCCGTTGACGATCGGCCTGCTTGCCATCGCCATTACGGCCTTCGCACACAACAATCGCTTGGGAGCAGCGGGTGCCGTCGCGCTCTCCGCGCTGACGGCGCCCGGTATCGTGATTTTCGTCGGCTCGCTCGTCACCGCGATTGCCGTCGCGCGGGGCGGTGCGGTGCGCTGGGCGCCTTATGGGTTAGCCGTAGCCACGCTCTTTGCGTTCGACGCGATTACGGTCGTCGTGCTGCCGCAGGGCGACGCGTTCAAGCCCATTCCAAAACTGGCCGCGATCATCGACCGCGAGCGCCGGCCCGGCGACGCGGTAGCGATTCAAAATATGTCGGGCGGCAACGCGCTGATCTTCTACACGCATCCGATCGTCGACGTTTTGGCGAAGGCCGGCGAGCACGATACGCGCGCGGGGATCGTCAATCCGCACGCCGAGATCTGCGGCTCGGCGCGAGTATGGATCGTCGCACCGCGCGAGCGTCCGCCGGACGATCCGCCATACGGACGCCGGCGTACGATGGTTGCGACCGAAGCGAAAGCGGCGCTCTATCTCTACGACGGTCCGCCGTGCGGCGACTGACGGCGCGGCGATAGCCCCAGCGCCAGAATCACGACCGCCGGAAGAAGACCGGCAATCGTCCACACGCGCGTCAGCGCCGGTTCGGTGAGAAACGTCACGAACGGCAGCCAGATCGCCAAATACACGAGGATGCGTTGCGCGCCCAATGCGTACGGCAGGCTCCACAGCGCGTACCACGGCGCGGTGTACGCGCCGAACATCGGCAGCAGCCAAACCGACGTTCGCAGTCCGCGCGCGGCTGCGACGGCGAAGATCAGCAGCGCGAACGCTGCCAAGGCCGCGATCGCGTGCACGAAGGTTTCGAGGTGCGAACCCGATGCGTACGCGAGCAGCGCGCGCGCGTACGCCTCACCGCCGCCCAACCACGAGACGACCGCGGCGACGACGAGCGCAACCGCCACGCCCAACGCGCGGGCGAGCGGTTCGCGAACCCGTGCGAGTACGGGGAGCCCCAGCAAGACGAACGGTACTTTGATCAGCGCGGCGGCCGCGATCAACAGCGACGCCCCCAGCGGCCACCACGGCGCCGTCAGCGCCGCGAGCGTGACGATGACGACGGGGAGAAGATCGTTGTGCGCGTTGAGCACGAACTCGAAATACAAGGCGGGGTTGAGCGCGACGATCGCGAGCACGCGCGGCGCGATGCCGTAGGCCCGCAGCAGTGCGAACAGCGCGGCAAGCAGCGCCGCGCCCAGCACGCGAAACGCCGTGATTTTTAACAGCAAGGTCGGCGCAAGCTCCGTGAGCGCGCGCGCGACCGCGATCCAGAGCGGACCGTACGTCGCGGCCGGAACGGGAACGTGCCAAAACGCGTTGATCGCGGCGAGATCGCCGGCAAACGGCACCGCCGGTGGCGCGTAGGCCGCGCGCCCGAGTACGCCGTTACCGACGTACGCGTACACGTCGGCATTCGCCAACACCGGCGCGAACGAAAACAACGCCATCAACACCGCACCCGCGGCGACCGCGGCCGTCTTCGCACCGGTGCGATAGAGGGCTAGGAGCGCGTACGACTGCGCGAGCGCGAGCAAGAGCAATAGAGCGACCGCGCCGGTCGCATCGGCCTGCCACCGCACGACGCCAATTGGCCAAGAACCGCGCGACGCCATCGCCTCGCACACACCGATTTGCGCTGCGTACGCGAGCACCAGCACCGCCACCCAAGCGATACCGGGGAAGCGCGGCGTCGCGGGGCGGCGCGAACGAAGCAGCCCGCGCGCTTCGGCGACGAGCAGAACCAGCGCGGCAACGTAGTAAACGGTGAAAATCACCGCCTACGCTCCTACGGCTTGTAGTTCTTGACTTGCGCTTCGGTGACGGCGGAAGCGTGGTTGTTACCGAGCGATCCGCGAATGTACGTGATGACGCTGGCAACATCGCCGTTCGACAACGCGCTCTTCCACGGCGGCATCTGCCCGTTGTACGTTTGCCCGGCGACCGTGATCGAGCCGTGCAAGCCGTTGAGCACGATGCCGATGACTTTGTGCGGATCGCCCGTAACGACCGGATTGTTCGCCAGCGGCGGGAATGCGCCGGGCGAACCTTGCCCGTTGGCACCGTGACACGACGAGCAGTTGGTCGAGAACACCTTCGCGCCCGCGGCGCTGGCCGTGCCGCTCTGACCGACGCCCGACGTCGCGCCGCCCGAGGCTTCCGACGTCTCGGCCGCCGCAGCCGGCGCCGCGAGCACCTGCGCTTCGGGTGGTGACGGCGGACCAGCGGCTTGCTTCGACACAATGCCCATTTGGGCGTAAATCGTCAGCGCGACGATGATGCCGACGATGATGACCGTCGGCCAGAGAATCGCTCTGCGCGCCGAAAACGCGCGCGTCGTGCTGCGATCGAGCCACGGCAGAATGAGGACGATGACCAAACCGATCGTCGGAACGATAATCGCTGCGAGCAGTTCGGGGAACGGTCCGTTACCGAGGAAGATCGGTACGAGATTGAGCAGGCCGAACAGCGAGAGAAAGTACCACGCCGGATACGGCACGAACGCGCCGTTCGTTGGATCGGCTTTCGCGTCGAGGTACGGCGGAAAGACCAGCGCCAGGAAGACGATGATGACGAACACGATGAACGAGAACGCGCCGTCCATGAACATCTGATCCGGCCAGAAACGTCCCACTTTGAGGGTACGCGGATCGTCGGTCACTGGTCCGGCCGAGCCGTTGTGCCGGAAGATCGCCAAGTGGGCGCCGACGAGCGCGAGCAGCGCCGCGGGCATCAGCCACACGTGCAGACCGAAGAAACGATTGATCGTGTTGGTGCCCATCACGGTGCCGCCTTGCGCGATGCCCTGCAGGATCGCGCCGCCCGGCGGTAAGCCGGTAATATTCAGCGAGACTTGCGACGCAAAGTACGCGTCCATATCCCACGGCAGCAAGTATCCGGTCAAACCGAGCACGAGCGTGATCAGCAGCAGCAGCACGCCGACGACCCACTGGATTTCGCGCGGCGATTTGTACGCTCCGAAGATCAGCACTTGGAGCAAGTGCAGGAAGACGAGCGCGATCATTGCCGACGCGCCCCAATAGTGGACCGACAGGATGAAGTGCGTCCACGGATTGAGGTAGATGGCGCGCGTCGATTCCCATGCGGTCGCCGCCGACGGCGCGTAGAAGAACGTCAGGAAGATGCCGGTCACGATCTGCACGATCATCGCAAAGAGCGTCGCGCTGCCGAAGACGTACCAGTAGCTCGCTCCGCCGGGGACGTCCTCGGTCAGGAACTCCTGCGCCATCGAAACGAAGCCGGTGCGTTTATCGAGCCAATTCAACACGCCAGACAACATGCGTTGCGAACTCCTTACGACTGATACGAGAGAATGACGCGATCGGGAACCGACGACTGATATCTGATCCACATCACGTCGGCGACTCCGCTCTGCTCGCGCAGCGGCAGCGGATCCATGCCGCGCGGCGCGGGACCGGCGAGGTGGGCGCCGTCAAGGTCGAACTGCGAACCGTGGCACGGGCACTGGAAGCGGTTGGCGTCGGCGCTCCAGATCGGCCGGCAGCCTAAGTGCGGGCAGATCGGGCTCATGATCACGAAGCCCATATTGACGACGTTGTACGTGCCGTCGAAGTACGGCAGCGTAGCGGAGAGGTCGGGACGAGCCGCTTTGAACTTCGATGGATCGACCTTGATGCCCCAAACGTAGTCCTCGAACGTTTGCTCGGGCAGATACGAGTCTTTGGTTTTCATCGAGAACTCGAGCTTGATGGGTTTGTCGGTCGCCTTCTGTAAGTCGGCGAACTCGGCGGCCGTGAGCGGCGACCACGTGCCCTTGGTGCCCTGTCCCGTCGGGATCAGGGAGCTGACGATCGGCACGGCCAGCACGAGGCCGATGACGCCGCCGATCGCGAGGGTTGCGTTCGCCATGAATTCCCGCCGCGAGACGTCCTCGGGAGTCTCGGGCATGTCGTAAGCCGTCAAACTATTATGTTTCGACAAGGTCGCTCTCTCCGAAAGGCGCGGGGGTCCGGGTGCGGTCCCATTTCACAAGCATAATAAGCCGGCCCTGTCGCCGGGGCGATAACAAAGGTATGGGTCAAGCAAGAATTCTGCTGGCCGCAGCCCTGCTGCTCGGCGGCTGCGGCCACGCGGCGCAGCAGACCGTCGCCAAGCCGGCCGCGACGGTCGATCCCGAGATCCGGTCCCTGCGGGCGCAGTTAGCGCAGGCGCGGACCGAGCGTGACGCCGCGCTTGCGCGCTTGCACGCTCTGGAACATCGCAAACCCGCAGTGGTTCGCGTCGTCGTTACGCAACCCGCTCCCGCCGCGGCGCACCCGAGCCACTCGGGTCAACCCGCGACGCAAGTCTTCTCGAACGTGACGACGGCGGCGCCGCCGTAATTTACATTTTGTAGCTGTGCAGCCCCGAGATCCAGATGTTTACGCCGAAGTAGCAGAACAGGATCGAGAGAAAGCCCAGCACGCTGACCCAGTTGGTGCGTAAACCGCGCCACGCGTGTCGCGTGTGCAGATGCATGTACGCAAGGTACACGATCCACGAGAACAGGGCGGCGGTCTCCTTGGGATCCCACTGCCAATACGCGCCCCACGACTCTTTCGCCCACATCGCACCGGTGATAATGCCGATCGAGATCAACGGCAAGCCGATTGCGACCGCCCGATAGACGATGGTATCGAGCTGCGCTAGCGTGGGTAGTGAATCGAGCCACTGCGCGAACGGATTACCCCCGCCGGCCGCCGCTACGGTGGCCCCGCCTTCGGTCGCGTATGCCTCGTGCGAACTTGCGAAAGCGCGCTCAACGTAGTATTTCAGCAGATAGACGCACGAAAAGACGAACGAAACCATGAACGCCGCGTACGACGACACGACGAGCGGTACGTGAATCTTCGCCCAGTACGATTGCAGTGAAGGAACCGCGGGCATCGTGCCTTCGTTCCACGTTATGCCGTAGGCGAGAAAGATCGCCGCCAGTCCCACGACGAACCCACCTGCCCACCACGCTTTGTAGCGAAATGCGAAGCCGACGAAGATCGCGACCGCCATCGCCGCGAAAAGCGAGAGCGATCCGTACAGGTTGAGCAGCGGCCAGACGCCGGTCAGCTCGAAACGAGCGACGAGCTGCGCGAACTGCGCGGCACAGCCCAGGATCGCCAAAGGCGCGCCGAAGAGCCGCAGCCATTCCTCGCGGGTGAAGAAATACGCAAGCAGCGCCAGCGCCGCGAGCACGTAGCTCCCAAGCGCGGTGACCATCAGGACTTCGTCGAGCGGCATCTTCATGTCGTGGCCTCCCGCAAGCCTACCACTAGGCGCATAAACTCGTTCTCGAAAACGTCGTAACCCTTGACCGTCGTAGCCGCGACGCCGACGGTGCTCTTGCCTGGGCTTTCTTCGTCGACCCGTACGTACAAGCGCGCCGGCAGGAAGTAAAACGAGATAATGAGGCCGCTGAGAAGCACGAACGCGCCGATGCCGACCAGCGGTATGCCCGGATCGTAGCGGTACTGAAAGCCTGAAAAAAGGACGTAGCGGTCGGGAAGCAGCCGCCAGCCGTCGCCGAGGTCGACCCAACTGCGCAGCGGCAGCAGCGCTTCGCCTAATGAGTTCCCGCTTTGCTCGACGCCCATAGCGACGCCAGGCGCGTTGACGCGGGGATCGGCCGACGGCATTCCCGATTGCTTGTCGACCGTGGGAACGAACTTCTCGTACACGACGCTGCGCTGCGTACCGGGAATTTGGAACGAGTCGCCTTCGAACAGCGCGTGTCCGGGAACGCTCGGCACGGGTTTGCCGCGGTGCGTTACGAGGAAGTGCATCGCGAACCCGTAGCTCGATTGATAGTAGAGCGTGCCGTCGATATCGATCGGGTGGTTGACACGCACCACATAATGCTTCGGCGTCGCGTCCTTGCCCGTGACGGTAACACGCGAGACGTAATCGATCGGCTGATAGACCATGCCGCTCTTGGTCATGATCGGTTGGACCTTATACGCGAAATCGTCGAGCCGTATCAATGCGTGCGTCTCGGGAATCTCCACCGTTTGGCCTGTGAGCACGGCGCTTTCGCCCGAGAATCCGCGCGCCCAATACAAGGTCGTGCCGGCCGCGATGATGACGAATCCCAAGTGCGCGACGAGCACGCCGCGGCGCGCCCAGTTGTGTTTGTCGGCAAAAGTCCATTCGATGCCGCCGAACGCGCGGTCGCGGATTTGCCAGCCCCGCCGCGCGAACGAGTCGGCGATTTTCCGGCGAACCGTTCCGGCATCGCCTTCGACCTCGAACTGAGCGTGCAGCGGAATCTTGTCGACCTTCACCGGGTGCAGCGGCGGCAGCCGTGCCGGAATCACGCGCTTGAACGTGCACACCGTCAGCGACAAGAGAATCAAGCCGACGATCGCGATGTACCACGGCGAGTGGTAGATATTGTCGAACTGCAGCCGCAGGATCGCGCGGGCGATCGGTGCGGCGTAGGCGGCCAAATACGCCGACGAGTCTTTGCCTTGATCGACGACGACGCCGATAAGCGTAAGAATGCCCCACACCACGAACAGCGATACCGCGAAAAGCACGTTCCCGAACGTGCGCACGAAGTCGTCGTAGAGCGTCGCTACGCGCGCTGCCACGATTTCTCCAATAAGACGATCAACCAGATGGACACTTCGTAGAGCACGTACATGGGCACGGCCAGGAGTGCCATCGTCAGCGGATTGCCGTCGGGCGCGGCGATGCCGCCGGCAATGAAGAAGCCGAAGATGGCGTGTCGCCGATAGTGCATGAGCGATCGCGCGTTGACGATGCCGATGCGCGCCAGTCCGACCAGAACGATCGGCGTTTGAAAGATGATCGCGAAGAGTGCGAAGAGGATGAGCACGAAGCTCAACGTCGACGCGATGCCGAACGTCGGCTCGGCGACCGCCTTAGTGATATTGATGAGCGCGGCGACGACCCTTGGGATCACGACGAAGTGCGCGAAGGCCAGGCCGACGAATGCGAGCAGCAGCGACGGCAGGATGAACGCGTACACCATGCGCCGCGTTTTCGGGTGAATCGCCGGCACGACGAATAGCCACAGCTGCTGCAGCAGGATCGGCAGTCCGAGCACGATGCCGCCGACGATTGAGAACTTGAACTCGGTGAAGATGACGTCGGCCGGTCCGAACGCGTGCAGCGGGATGCCGTGGAAGTACTCGTCCATCATCCAGCGGATCGCAAACTGCGACGGCCAGAAGAGCAGCACCGCGATCGCGCCTACCGTCGCGATGGCAATCAAGAGACGCGTACGGAGCTCCCTCAGGTGCTCCGTAAACGGCATCTCCTTTTGGTCCCACGTTTCGTCGTGGACCCGTTCTTGCAGGTCTATGCGCTGGGGGTCCCTTTGTCGGGCGTCGGCGGCGGTACCGAATCGCCGGTCATCTCGCCGGCCTCGACGTTGTTCATGATATCGGCGTGCTTGCGCTCCTCACGCAAGCGCGCCTCTTCGCGCGCTTTGGCGGTTGCGGCATCGGCCTCGATTTGGCCCATCATGAACTCTTTTTTTGCCTGCCCCGCACTGCGGGCGAGCTTAGGCAGCTTCTCGGCGCCAAAGAGCAGCGCTCCCACGACGAGGATGCCGATGATGATCGGCGCGTCGATGAACGCGAGAAGGGGGTGTATGAACATTGAGGTTCTCCTGTGTTCTCGATCTAGTCGGCGAGCAAGGCGTCGGCGAGGTCAAGCAGTTCGTTCTTCGCCGTACCTGCGGGAAGAGGCTCTAACGCTTGCTTCGCCCGGTGTACGAACGCGGCAATCTGCGTGCGCGTGCCGCGCAATCCGCCGTGACGGTCGATGCCGGCGACAATGGCCGAGATCGCGTCGTTGGCGGTTCCGTCATAAAAACGACGTACCTCGGTCTGAAAGTTGCCGTCGCCGTCCGCCAGCGCCTCGATGAGGGGGATGGTGACCTTCCGCTCGGTGAGATCGTTGCCGACCGGCTTCCCGAGCGAGCGTTCGTCGGCCGTCATGTCGAGCAGATCGTCTTTCATTTGGAATGCGACGCCGAAGTGCTCGCCGTACTGTCGCAGCGCCGCGACGTTGGCGGCCGAGGCGCCGCCGACGATCGCCCCGCACTCGGCCGAAGCCGCGAAGAGCGACGCGGTTTTCTTCTGCGCGATTTCGACGTACGCGTCGTGACTCAAATCCAGCCGGCCCATCGCGCGCAGCTGCAGCACCTCGCCGTCGCAGATGTCGGCCAGCGTCGCCGAGAGGATGTGGGGAATTGGCGGCTGGTACGTTGCCGTGACGTTCTTGAAGATCCAGGCGAAGAGATAATCGCCGGCGAGCACGCTGACGCGATTGCCGTAGTCGACGGCGGTGGCGTTGACGCCGCGCCGCGTTTGCGCGTTGTCCACGACGTCGTCGTGAATCAAGGTCGCGACGTGAATGAGCTCCATGTACGCGGCCAGGTGCAAGTGGTCGACGGCATTGCCGCCGCAGGCCGCCGACGCGAGCAGCGTGATGCGCGGCCGCAACCGCTTTCCGCCCGCGGCCAGCATGCGCTTCACCGCTTCGGTAATGATCGGGTTGTCGGTGGAAAACGTCGAGCGGAAGAACGTTTCGACGAGGTCGTGAAGATCGCGCTCGGTTTCGAGGCGTTTGGCGATCACGGCTTCGTCCCGTAATGAATGGCGATCGAGCCGCCCATCAGCGGAAGGTATCCCGATTCGGCAAAGCCGGCGCGCTCGAATCGCCCGCGCAGCTCGACGGCGTTGGGATGATGCGTGAGCGAGTTCGGCAAGTACGAGTACGCTTCGCGCGAGCCGCCGACGATGCCGCCCACGAGCGGAACGACGCCGTAGAAATACGCGTCGAAGAAACGCTTCCACACGCGGTTGGGCGCTTTGCTGACGTCGAGGTTGACCAAGCGCGCGCCGGGTCGAATCACGCGCAGCGCTTCTTTGAGAACGGCATCGACGTCGACGACGTTGCGCAGCGAGAATCCCATCGTCGCACCGTCGAATGCGTTGTCGTCGAACGGCAACGCCATGACGTCGGCTTCGAGGAATGCGGACTTTCCACGCTGCGGCGCACGGGCTCGCTCGCGTGCGCGCGCCAGCATCGGCTCGCAAAAGTCGACGCCCGTGACGTCGAGTGTCGGATCGACCCGTAGTAGATGAAAGACCAAATCTCCCGTGCCGCAGCAGAGATCGACGACGCGCCCGGCCGCCGGAGGAGCTAGGAGCGCGATGGCTCTCTTGCGCCAGCGCTCGTCGAAGCCCGCGGTCAGAACGCGGTTGGCCAAATCGTAGCGGGGCGCGATTCGTCCGAACATATCGCGGACGAACGCTCCCTTTCCGCCGGCCGGCATGGTGGTCATGACGTCGACCCTTCGACCCTTGCTAGGGGCGTTCTTTGTCGGGATTGCAGTTGCGATGCTACGACTCAGCTCCACCTCGGCTCTGATCGCGGCGATCGGGCATGCCGGTAACGTCGCAGTCACCGCCTACACCATCCACGGCGGCGTCTTGGGCGCACTTAAGCGTGCGGCCGAACGCGGCGCTCGCGTCGAGGTGCGTCTCGACGGAAAGCCTTTCGCGGACAAAAAGGGTCACCTTGCAAGCGAAAACCGCCGATTAGTGGCCGCGATGCGTGCGGCCGGAATCGACGCGAAACTCGATCACCCTCTGCATTCCAAAGCCATAAACGTCGACGGATCGCTCTTTCTCGACGAAAAAAACTTCGACGGCGACGGCGATATCGTCGTGCGCGAAGACGATTCCGAGGCTGCCAAATCGATCGCGTCGACCAAAACGGATGCGCTCGCGAGAGAGGGTGCACTGTTAGGCAACGCCGGCGACGATGCCATCGCCGAGACCGAAACGTTCGGGCGATTCAATCCCGTGTCGGCCGCGCTCGATCGCTTGGGGCGGCAGGGAAAGGCGCCGCGGCTTCTCGTTAGTGCGAAGATTCTTTCGAGCACGCCGCGCGAGCGCGCGGCGTTGCAAAAGCTCGTCGACGACGGCGTTCGCGTTCGCGTCTGCGACGACTCGGCGAAACTCGCCGTCGCCGGCAACCGGGTATGGCTTGGGAGCGCTAACGCAACCGTCGCTTACCGGGGATTCGACATGCCGGATTGGGGCACGTGTACGTCCGACGCGGAAATCGTCGAGGCAGTGCGCGATCGGCTCGAAGCGTGCTGGGCGCACGCGCGGGAGCTGCGGCCGTTACCGGTCGCGTGACGCTTGAATAACGTCGAGCGGGATCGCGATGACGTCGCCGGTATTACTTCCGATCACGAGCGTCCGCCCGTCGATCGCGGGCGAGCCGACGTTGAACGACGTGTGCATATTCTTCGACCCGATTGACGTGCCGGTTTTTGCGTCGACCGCCCACAGGTATCCGGCGTAGTCGCCGAAGTAGACGACGTCGTCCTTGGCAACGAGGCCACCTTTGACTGGGCCGTGAACGCGCAGGCGCCAGCGCACTTTTCCGTCTTGCGTCGCAAGCGCGTGCACGTATGGCGCGACGGAGCTTCCGAGATAAACGGAGTCGTCCACGACGAGCGGAATGCCGGCAAGATTTTGCTTCGGCACGCGACCGGATTCGAGCGTAACGTTCCACACGAACTTTCCGGTGCGCGAATCGACGGCCCACGCGTGCTCCTGCGCGAGCCGGCCGGTTGCGTATTCGGGCGCGCCCGTTGCCGGCGCGGGATAGTCGCAAAAAATGAAGCGCCCGTCGGTGGCCGGCGGACAGTCGAGGATGCCCCACGCGCGTTTGGGAAAGATCGCCACCCAAACGAACGCGCCCGTTCCCGCAATGCGAGCCTGAAGCGCGTTGAGATCTTGGCCGGCGGTTACGAACGTATCGCCTCCTAACGGGAGAATCGCGGTCATCGCCGCGGCGCTGTCCATATCGACCGTATATCGCGCGGCGCCGCTTTCCGGCTCGAAGGCGCGCAGCTCGCGGCCGCCGTTGTGCTGCACCAGCAGACCGTTGACGATCGCCGGCGTCGGCATTCCGCTACCCCGCAGCGGTGCGCTCCACCTCAGTGCGCCGGTTCGTGCGTCGACTGCAAAGAGCGTGCTCTCACCCGATCCAACGGCGAAGCGGTGCGTCCGATATTTGCTATTGCCTTCGCCCGCGATCGCCAGACCGCGGTAGATCAGCGGGTTGGACATCAGCGGATTTCCGGTACGATACCGCCACAGAATCGATCCGTTGCGCACGTCGATGGCGTACAGGGTTCCGTCATTATTGCCGAGGTACAGCGTCGATCCGACGATCGTCGGACTCGCCGAGTAGGCACCTTTGGTCGGCAAGCGCCACGAAACGCGCAGATCTCCCGGCACGACCGCGTTGTGTTGGGGATTGAGGCGGAACTGCGTCCATTGCGGCTGTCCGGCGCACCCGCAGAATACCGCCGCCGCGCACGCGGCAAACGCGAATCGGAGCATACGCATCGCTCAAATACCGTCGTGCGAAGAGCGAACGTCATCGAGCGGCATCGCGATGACCGCTCCCGTGTTGCTTCCCACGATCAGCGAGTTTCCTACGATTACCGGCGAGCCCACGTTGAACTGCGTGTGCGCGTTTTTCGTGCCGATCACCTTTCCGGTGCGCGCGTCGACCGCCCACAGATAGCCGCCGAAATCGCCGAAATAGAGCACGCCGTCTTTACGCGCGATGCCGCTCTTGACCGGTCCGTGCACGCGAACGCGCCACCGGACGCGTCCGTCGCTGGTTCGAATCGCGTGAACGAACGGCGAGTTCGCGGCGCCGACGTACAGCGTGTCGCCGGCAATCAACGGGATCGCGGCGCGGTTCCATACGGGCACGGGACCCGACTCCAACGGCGTGTCCCACGCGATGCGGCCGTCGCCGGTGGAGAGCGCGACGGCGTGCTCGACGGCGTTGCGTCCCGCGTGATAGACGTTCGACGTTCCGGGTGCGGGCGCGACGTAATCGCAGAAGAGCGCGCGGCCGTCGGTTGCAAACGGGCAATCGGCAAGCCCCCAGTCCTCCTTGCGCAACGATCGCGTCCAGATCAGCGCGCCGTTACGCGCGGCGCGCTCCTCGACGCGGTTTTCGAACGCGCCCGACGTCGCGAACCGGTCGTCGCCGACCGGCAGAATCGCGCTCATGTTCGCACCGCTGCGCAGATCGAGCGTGTAGCGTACCGAACCGTCGGCGGGATCGGCAAGCGTGAGCAGTCCCGCGCCGTTGTGTTGAATCAGCGTACCGGCCACGATCGCGCCGGTCGGCATGGCGGTACCCGCAAGATTCAGACGCCATCGCAAGCGTCCGGATGCGGCGTCGAGCGCGAGCAGCGCGTTCTCTTTGGTTCCAACGACGATCTCGTGGAAGCGGTCGCCCCAGACCCATTGCTGATTCCCCTCGCCGGCGATGACGAGCCCGTTCCAGACGAGCGGGTTCGACATGAGCGCGGTCGCAGCGTGATATCGCCAGCGCACGGCGCCGGTGCGCAGATCGAGCGCATAGAGCGTGCCGCCGTTGTTTCCGATATACACGGTGTTCGCGACGACGGCCGGACTCGACGAGTATCCGCCGTCGGTCTGCACGCGCCACGCGACGCGGAGACTTCCGGGCAGGGTTGCGTCGTGTTGCGGGTTGAGACGAAACTGCGTCCAGTCGCCGGACTGCGGCGTCCGGTGCGGCGCGGCCGGAGCCGAACTGCACGCCGCGAGCGCGAACAGCGCCGCGCTAAATACCGAACAGCGAAGACGCATTGCGATCCGAGGCCGCAACCACCTCGGCGAGACCGATTCCCAAGACGCCCGCAACTTTCGCCGCAGTGTACGGAAGAAACGCCGGTTCGTTGCGTTGCCCGCGCTTGGGAACCGGTGCGAGATACGGACAATCCGTCTCCAGAACGATCCACTCCATACCGGCGGCGCGTACGGCGTCGCGAAGCGCGTCGGCTTTGGCAAACGTGACGACGCCGCCGATGCCGAGTTTCAGTCCGAACTCGTCGACGAACGTACGCGCTTGCGGCGCATCCCCGGTGAAGCAGTGTACGACGCCGCGCATCGTCTTGGGCTCGAACTCGTCGCGCAATACGGCAACGAAATCGTCGAATGCGTCGCGGTGGTGAAAGATCAACGGCAGCTTGCGTTCGCGGGCGAGACGGATCTGATCGCGCAGCACGCGCGCCTGAGCCTCGCGAGGACTGTGATCGTAGTAGTAGTCGAGCCCGGTTTCTCCGATCGCGACGACGGTCCGGTCTTCCAGAAGCGGCGCGAACGCCTCCGCGATATCGTCGGGAGCGTCCTTGGCCTCGTGCGGATGGATTCCGGCCGACGCGGCCAACGAAAATCGGCGCGCCACGTCGATCGCGCGCTTACTGTCAGCGAGATCGCACCCGACCGTCAGCATTGCCGAGAGCCCGGCGTCGCGCGCGCGTGCGACGGCTTGTTCGCGGTCGCCGTCGTACTGCTGGTCGTGCAGATGACAGTGCGTGTCGATCATCGGCGCGCGAGGCTACGCCGTTTCGGCGACGGCTTCGATGATGCGATTGCGGCCCGATCGTTTGGCTTCGTACAGGGCGCCGTCGGCGCGCGCAACGAGCGTCTCGGCGGTGTCGCCCACGCTCGCAGCGGCGGCGCCGAGACTCGCGGTCACCGGATCGCCGCTGGCGTGTCGCAGTCCGCTCAGTGAGATCGAGAGGCGCAGACGTTCGCCGACCATCATCGCCGAGTCCGGCGTTGCGCCGGGCATCACGATGAGGAACTCTTCGCCGCCGATGCGTCCGACCGAATCGCCGGCGCGCACCGATTCGATCGCGATCTCCGAGATGCGCCGCAGGCACGCGTCGCCGGTCGCGTGGCCCAGGTCGTCGTTGATTTTCTTGAAGTGATCGATGTCGAGCAGCAGCACGGCGCCGCCGCGCATCACGTCGTCGAGCATCACCCGCAGGCGGTCGAGGATCGCCGCGCGGTTCTTCAAGCCGGTGAGCGCGTCGGTCGTCGCGGCGCTCTGCTGGGCCGCGATCGAGCGAATGTCGCGCAGCAGCGGGGCGATCTCGCGCGCCGCGGTAAGATACTGCTTCTGGCTATTCTCGGGAATCGGTGCGCCGCGCCGGCGCACGAGCAGCGCGCCCAGTAAATCGTCGTCGTCGCTCAGACGAATCGCAAACGCGTGCATCGTCGCGTACTCACCCTGCAGCACGACCATCGGCATTCCCGCAAATTTCAAGCGCGACAGAATGCGGCGGCGCAGCTCGATATCGGCGCTCGTCGGCTGCTGCCCCAGCGACGCCACGACCTTCCAGTCGTCGACCGCCGGACTGTTGGCGGTGATGATGGAGATCGTTTCGTCGATGAGCGTCCCGTGAATCGACGATAGAATTGCGTTGATTTGCGGAAGCGGGTCGCGCGCGCCCAGCATCGCTTGCACGGCGTCGCGTACCAGTCGCAAACGGTGGAGCTCGATGGCCTGTTCGTCAATGCGGCGCAGGAGCAGCGAATACGCGGCAACCGGCAGCCACAAGCTGATCATGGCCGTCGGATAGCCTTGGGTCACGAGCCGAACGATCACGTAACTCCAAAAGACCGTGACGAGAATGCCCGACCACAACCGCCGATCGCGACCGAGCCGGCGCCAAATCGTCGCCATCGATAGACTCGTATGAATCGCTACGAACGGAACCGAACAGACGAAGACGACGCAGAGCGCCGCGGCAACGCCGATGACCATGTACCAGACGGCGCCGCTCAACGTCGGTGCGAGCGCGACCTCGATGAGTTTGGGGCGCAGCGGTGCGAGTAAGAACACCAAGATCGCGCGCACCGCACCTTGCCGCAGCAAATCCAGGCGGCCGGGACCTGGCCGCACGCCCGCGGCGAGCATGAAGCCGCCCAGCGCCGCAATGGCGGCGGTTTCCGGATTGACCAGCGCGAAGATCGGAATCTCGATCGGGGCATCGTAAAAGAGCGCTTCGGCCGTGAAGTCGCCGCGGCGAATGCGCAGTCCGCGAACCGGGAGACCGTTGATCGCGACGATGGTCACGACGATCGCACCGACGACGGCGATGACCGTCTCTTGCAAGGTAAGCCGGATGTGCCAAATCAACGGCGTCGCGACCGTAACCGCGACCGCGACCGCGAGCGTGAGGACGCTCGCGGCGGCGTGAAGTTGGTCTCGGCGTTCTTGGCTCATGCCGAGACGAGCTCCACGCGCGGAAAGAGCGGATCGCCGGGCGTAACCGTCGTTCCCGGCGGCAGAAACTGCGGATCGCCCCACCGTGCCAGCGCGACGCTCCAATCCGCGTCGAGGGCGCCCGGAACGCCGAGTTGGCGCCACAGTTCGGCGGTGCGTTCCGGCATGAACGGATGCAGCAGCATGCCAAGCCAACGCAGCCCTTCCAACAAATGGAAGAGCAGCCCGTTGACCTTAGCGACGTCGTCGTCCGAAGCCGTTTTCATCAGATTCCACGGTTTGGTCGTTTCGATACTCCGGTTGAGTTCGGTGACCAGCTCCCAAATCGCTTCGAGCGCTTCGCGAAATTGAAGGTTGAGAATCAGGGCGCGCGCGCGGATCGCCAGGTCGTTCTCCGGGGACGCGAACTTCACTAGGCCCGACGGCACGGGGCCGCCGGCCGGAATCGTGCCGCCGTGATACTTTTGCACCATCGTTACGGTGCGCTTGAGCAGATTTCCCAGATCGTTGCCGAGGTCGGCGTTGTGGCGTTGGGCGATCTTCTCCTCCGAATACGAAAAGTCGCTGCCGAAGGGTGCCTCGCGCAGCAGAAAATACCGCAGCGAGTCGGGGCCGAACCGCTCGGCCAGCGCGAACGGATCGACGGCGTTGCCCAAACTCTTGCCGATCTTCTGTCCTTCGACCGTGATCCAGCCGTGCGCGAAGACCGACTCCGGAGCGGCTTGGCCGATCGACCACAGCAGCGCGGGCCAGATGATCGTGTGAAAGCGCGCGATCTCTTTGCCGATGAGCTGCACGGTGGCGGGCCAAAACGTTTTGAATCGCTCGCCGTCGGGCCAACCCGGCGCGGTGATGTAGTTGAGCAGCGCGTCGAACCACACGTAGATGACGCCGCCGCCGCCCGGTATCGGAATGCCCCAGTCGAAGTTGGTGCGCGAAATCGAGAGATCTTCCAAACCCTCTTCGAGGATCGACATCATCTCGTTGTAAACGCTGCGCGGGCGTACCCATTCGGGATGCGCGCGAAAATGCTCGAGCAGCCGCGCATTGTATTTCGAGAGCCGGAAGAACCAGTCGTCTTCGGAGATCCACTGCACCTCGCGGCCGCACGTCGGACACTTTCCGTCGACCAGCTTCGACTCGAGCCAGAACGTCTCGTCGTAGATGCAGTACCAGCCTTCGTACGTTCCGAGATACACGTCGCCGTTCTCGCGCATCTTTTCGAAGATGGCTCGTACGGCGCTCTCGTGCCGCGGCTGCGTGGTGCGAATGAAGTCGTCGTACTCGACGTGGTACGCTGCGAACAGTTCTTTCCAGCGCGGCAGCAGTTCGTCGGTCCAGTCTTGCGGCGATTTGCCGTGCGCGGCGGCCGCGTTGGCGACTTTTTGTCCGTGCTCGTCGGTGCCCGTCAGAAAAAACGCCGGACCGGAGGTCCGCGCGGTGCGCGCCAATACGTCGGCGACGACCGTCGTATAGGCGTGACCGATATGCGGATTTCCGCTGATGTAATAAATCGGCGTTGTTACGTAAAACGGGCGCATCATCTATTGGCCCGCTCTTCGAGGACCCGTTTTCGCGCCCCCGCGCGAGCGTAGAGTTCGTTGCGCTCGCCGCGGCCTTGCTTGGCTAGCTCCTTGGCGACGTCGCTTATGCGGCGACCGGCAATTACGAGCGCGTCGAGCTCGCCGTCGGTTACACCGGAAGGCGCCGCCTCGACGTGTGCCGGCGCGATCGCAAACGCGATCTCACCCCGAACCGGGTCGGCGAGCGCCGCGGCGACGGCGGCGGGCGTTCCCGCAACCTGCTGTTCGTGCAGCTTCGTATACTCCCGCACCAAAAAGACGCCCGCGCCGGGGGCCACCGCGGCCAGGTCGTCGAGCGTCGACCGGATTCGCCGGGGCGACTCGTACCACAGGGTCGTCGTCCGGCCGCTCAGGGCTGCCTGGAACTGGCGCCGCCGGGCGCCGCTGCTGCGCTCGGGGAAGCCTTCGAAAGCCCAGCGATCGAGGGGGAATCCCGAAAGGACCGCGACCCCGAAGGCGGCGGACGGCCCGGGCAGCACCTCGAGGGCGACCCCGGCGTCGCGCGCCGCGGCCACGAGCTCGGTGCCCGGATCCGAGATGCCCGGCATACCGGCATCGGTGGTGACGGCCACGAGCTGCGTGCGCGCCCGCTCCAGAATGCCGCCGGTGACGGTTGCGGCGTTCTGCTCGCGATAGCTCCAAATTTCGGGCGCGTCGATACCGAGCGCGTGCAGCAGTTTGCGTGCAACGCGGGTGTCTTCGGCAACGATGAGGGTCGCCTCGCGCAGCGTGTCGAGAGCTCGCAGCGTGATGTCGCGCAAGTTGCCCAGCGGCGTCGGTACGAAAACCAGCGGCATATCGACAACCTTCGCGGTCCAGGTGGGACTCCCGCGAAAACCGAAGCACGCAGCCGTCATGGCCGCCAAAATTGACGTCGAGCGCGTGCCGGCCGGTTCCAAGGTCGAGCTTTTTATCTCGCCCACCTGTCCGTATTGCTCGCAGGCGATGGCCTATTATGATAAGGCCGGCGTTGCGTACCTGACGTACGACGCGCAAAACGACCGCGCGTTGCGCAAACGCATGTTTTCGTATACCAGCGACGATCCGACCGTTCCCGCCATAGTAATCGACGGCGAATACGTTCAATCCGGCTGGGGCCGGCCGCCTCGTGGTTGAACGGTGCATTAAGCGAGCGCCGTGAGCGTTTCCAACAGCAATCTTCCGGTTCCGATCCACGCGGCGGCGCTCGTCATGCGCGAGCTTCCCGCGTCGAGTCTCGTCATTGAAGGCGAGGGCGTGCGTTTGGGCGGCGAGCTGCGGCGGCTGCGCGGCATGCGCGCGCGCTACAGCTTGACGCTCGCCAACGACTCGCCGCTGCACCTCATGGTGACGTTGCGCGCGCGGCGCGGCGACATCGAACGGCGTCTTCCGCCCGGCGAGTTCTGGATCGATCCGCACGCGCACGCCGATCTGGTCATCGACGTCCCGTCACACATTGCGTACGCCGGCGGATCGCTGGTCGTGCGCTTAGTCAACGCGCAGATTCACGAAATGGTCGCGCCGCTGCCGGGACCGGCGGGAATTCTCGGCGCGATCGGCGGCGGACTGACGGTTGCCGCGATCGCCGCCGCGTTCGTCTTTGCAACGCCGCGCATCGACGTGTTTGCCGTGCCGCCGATCGGCGTCGCGAACTCGCTGCTGCGCGTTCCCTATAAAACCGGCGGCCTCGGTGCGAGCAGCTACACGCTCGTCGACGACCGCGGCGTCACCGTAAAGACCGGCGCGATCAAAAAGCGCGAGGGCACGATCGCATTTACCTTGCCCTCCGCGCAGCGCACGCAGAGCTATATCTTAAAGATGCAGAGTCAAGGCGCACTCGGTACGGCCGAACGCGCCGAGCCGGTGACGGCGCTTCCCGAACCCGCGCTGCCGTCGTCGGCGGCGGCTGCGGAGAGCTCGCTCATCGAGTCGCTCGCGCTGGATTCGTCGCAAGTTCCCGACGGCGGTATCGTGACGGTACGCTATCGCACGAGCGCGCACAGCGGCGTCGTTTCGGTCAAAGACGCGCAGAACACGGTGTGGGCGCAGGAAAAGATTACACCCGACGGCGTGACCATGCTGCGCATCCCGCGTTTCGGGCGCGACAAAGAGCTGCGCGTCACGCTTGCCGTCGCGCGCGGCGACAACCATGCGTCGTCGTCGGTGGGCATGCAATCGATGGTGCCGACGCCCAAGCCCAACGTTGCAGCACCAACGGTCGTTGCCGCAGCCGCGCCGGTAACTGCATCTGCGCCGCGCAACGATCCGCCGGTGCAGACGACGACGCCGCCGCCGGCCGACGCACAGAAGGTTTCGGTTGTCGGAACCAACATCGCGGGATTCACAGTGCACACGTCGATCGTCGCGGGCGCGGCCAACATACGGATCGCTTTAGAGACCGACGACGGCTCGACGATCGCGTCGGAGTTCGTACCCGACGGCGCAACGACCGCCAGCATCGACGCACCGCCCGGAACGCACGGGCGTATCGTGTTGATCGCAACCTACGATCGCGGACAAGGTCAAGAATCGACCGTCAAACCGATTGACATCCCTTAGCCTATCGCGTCTAGTTTTGGATGACGGCTTGCGACGAACTCGTAAGCGTGATGCTCTTCGTCGTTATGAATGGAATCACGAACCTAATGGGTTTTGTCACGGTTATGTTCACGACGCATCCCGGAGTTTCGTCCGTGCCTGACCCGCACGTTCCCGTTGGCTGTAACTTATAGCTCGATGGCGGAGCGGTCCACGTCGGGGTGACGGCGGCGGGCGAAGCGAGGCCGGGAACTACCGATCGCACGTACGTCTGAATCTCTGCGGCCGTCGCCGGGCAGACGCTGCTATCCGAGCACACGTTTCCACGAACCGCAGCCCAGCGAGAGCCAATGCGCGCCGCATAATCGACGGTGTGCTTCAAGTACATGACGTAACCGAACTCGATGGCCGACATGAAGATAATCACCATGAACGGTGCGATCATGGCGAATTCGACGAGCGCTCCGCCACGCTGCGCTTCCCGACGCATTTTCATTGCTGCACCCGCTGCACTGCCGTCCTCGTAACCGTAATGGTTGACGGCAGGAACGGTACCCGCGGAAGACCTGAGCTCGCTTTGCCGGTCAGGGTCACGGTGACGTATTGGACCGCGATGTTTGGGTAGCTGGTTTGCGCGCAGGTTGGATTTGCCGTCGGATTCGGCGACGGATTGGGGGTCGTCGCTACCCAGTACATGCAGTATTTCGTGGCGGTCGGCGCTGGGCTCGACGCCACCGAGCCAACGCCGTTATTTGACATATCGTTCTCGGCAGCCAAGATCATACCCGCGCTATCCTCCGCGGCGCCCCCGCCTGGCTGCGCGCCATAAAGCGCGCCGGCGCGGGCCGCGTTAGCCACGACGATTCCGAAGTACGTGTAGCGTCCTAAAGCGATAATGCCGAGCGTGATGAGGAGTAGGAACGGCAGCACCAACGCAAACTCGACAATTGCATTTCCCGCCTGACGCGACGCGTTCATTCGACGAGGGTCGCCCGTTCGGCGGAAAACGCAGTTCCGGTCGTGCCGGGATTGAAATTGTCGGTGTTGCTGCCGTTGAACGTCACGCTAGAAAAGACGAGGTCCCCGGTATAGTCGTGCGTGTGTTTCCCGTTTTCGGTATACGCTGCGGTTGGAAAATACCACATCCCCACGGCGTAAACGTCCGAACTTATAGTTACTTTGTTCGTGTTGGCGGGCGGCTGGTAGAAGAGAACGCCCGCATACGTTCCGGTAGACGGTGCCGAGAACGCGGACGTTGTCGATCCGAGCGAGCCGTTCGACGGCTTCATCGCGCCGCTGGCGATGTAAAACGACGCCCCGCTTGAACCCGTTGTCACGTTAGCGCCGAACGTGACCCCGTTAACGAAGACGTAGTCTCCGGAAAAAACCACGGCCTTGCTAAAGTTCGGTGCATTGTAACACCCGGGCGCTACCGTACCGCTTGTGGGGACGGTCTTCGGAGCGCTGCAGGAAGGTGTCGTGCAGGTCGTAGTGTTGGGAACGCAGCTAAGTCCGAGGTCGGTGTTGCTCGCCTCCTCGTACGCAAGGCATCCCGGAACGAACGGGCACGGGTCGGGAACGATGCCGGTGTAAGAGACGGCCGGGCCGTCCTTACAGCTTAGGTTGCTGTTTTTGGCGGAGTTGACGGTGATGTCCTTAATAGCGCTGTAACTGCCGCCGTTGCAGGTCAAGGTTCCGTTCGCGACGATCGCGCAGCCGGATCCCGCGGTCATTTTCTGACCATCAAGCTTCAAGGTTCCGGTGCTGCTATTGCCCGTCAGGCACTCATTTCCGACTTGGGCTAGTTTCGCCACGGCGGTCGTTTGGATTGCGCGTTTATTCCTACCGCTAAAAAATCCGCTGAAGAACGTGGGATAGCTCCTGGTAATGGTTACTTTCACCGCACCGTCACTGTCGGTCGTGTAGGCGTCGCTGTACCCCGTGTCGATAGCGAGCGTAGAGTTCGACGAGGTGTAACCGTTACTCGTGGCATCGGCAAGACCGGCGTTCTCGGCGTTGGGCGACGGAAACACCGCGGCCTGGGCGGCGGCAATGGCTGCGCTGTCCGTAGCCGTCTGCTGGACCCGCTCTTGAGTACGGAAATAGCCGAGGTCGACGGCCAGTGCCGAAAGCCCGATGAACGACACCAGTAATAGACCGAAAAGCGGATAGACCTGTCCGCGCTGAGAGTTGGGCCTCATGGGGACCTCCGAACCGTAGTTGTGCACGGGCGCTGGCCGGGCTTCAACACAAGATATATCGGCCCACGCGGGCTACTGGTTGATCACCGTCGGTAGCATAACGAAGACCACGTTGGTTTCGTTGTTGGTGTAGTGGACCGACTGGAAGAGCTGCCCCAGAATCGGGATGGCGCTCAGGCCGGGCACCTTGAAGATTTCCTTCTGGGTCACGTGGCGCAAGAGGCCGCCCATAACGATGCCTTCGCCTTCGCTGGTCACGACGTCGGTCGACAACTGGCTGACCTTCAGGGCCGGGACCGTGGTGCCGTTCAGCGAGACCGCGTTGGCGAAGTCGAGGTCCGAGACGGTTGGAGCGATCTTGCATTCGATCTTGCCGTTGCCCAGGATCGTCGGCGTCACTTCGAGCTGCACGCCGTACTGCTGGAACTGCACGCTCACCGAACCGAGTCCCGACGAGTACGTGTACGGAATCTGACCGCCGACTAAGAACTTCGCGTCTTCGCCGGGGAGCGTCACGAGATCGGGCGACGAGAGAACCTTGGAGTGTCCCGACTGGAGGGCTAGATCGAAGGTCGGTGCCAGCGTAAACGTCCGGAAGAAAGCGCCGATCGTAAACGGTTTGCCGAGACCGCCTTCGTTCTCGACGATCGGAAACGAGGGCGTGCCGCTCAGCGCGTAGCGCGCGTTCTTTGAGCCGGGCGTAAACGACGCCGACTGAAGATACATGCCGAGGTTCGACAAGCCGGTGTTGTCGACTTCGAGTATGTACACTTTGATGTCGACTTGGCTCACGAGATCGACTTGCAACCGATCGACCACCTTCGCGCTCGAGCCCAGAAAACGTCCGGCCAGGCCGCGCGCTTTCTCCATGACCATCTCGGCTTGCTGGCGATCGCGGACTTCACCGCTGACGATAATGTTGCCGGCGCTGCCTTGGCTTTGATCGTAGTCGAGATGAATGTTCGAAGCGCCCGGAATGTGCGCGAGCTCTTCTTCGACCGCGCCCAGCGGGTGCGGCACGTACGTCGCGTTGACCAGCGTCTGATTCAGTTTATTGGCGATGACCGTAAAGCGCTTGAGAACCGCGTCGACGTAATCGGAATACGATTGATCTTTGACCGTTCCGCGAACGATGACGGCGTTGCGGAAGCTGACGACTTGCGCGCCCTGCACCTGATTGTTCAGCGCCGCTTTGACCATCCGCGCGAGATCGTTGGTCTGCTGCGCGGAAACGTAAACTTCGTATTTCTCGGCGCCGCCGTACGACGACCACACGTACACGGTGGTGCGTCCCGGGGCTTTTCCGTTGATGACGATTTGGCTGGTTCCGATGGGTGCGACGCCGGCGATCGTCGCATCGCCGGTGGCAACGCGCGTCAGGCCGGGTGCGTCGATGATCGTCGACGCGCCGGTTTCCAGCACGATTACGTCGGCGTCCGCGTTTGCCCGCGTTGACGCGATAAAGCAGACTCCTATGAGAAAAAGGAACGCTGCGAGAAGCCGCGCACAAGCCGTCGTCATGCACCCGCGCTTAGCGCACGCTTGCCTTCATTCCTGCTCAAATAACGTCAAATATAGTAGGGAAAGGTTATAGCGTCAACGTTCCGTTAATGCGTTAACGGCTAAAACGAACGGCATTTCCTGACGAGAATTTTTCGGTGACCCCCCTTGCCTAAAGGAGCGCGAAAGTGTATTTTCGGGGCCAGGTGTACAAAATTTTTGCGGCGGCGGTAGTTACCGTCGCTATATCCGCTTTCTCGCCCGCAATGGCCGCCACGCAGAGCGCGCCGGAGCCGGTTTCCGTCAACTCCAATATGACCGTAACGGTCGCGCCGGCGGTTGGCGGCGAAGCCATTACCGTGAACGGTACCGCGCCGGCGATGGCACCCGTAGTCGTTGTGCTGCACGCAGCGTTTTCGCGCGATCTGCCGGAGGTCTATCTCAATCGTCGTGACGTTTACGCCGATGCCGACGGGCATTTCTCGGCGCTCGTTCCGATCGGGCCGGATTACTGGCGCGGCAGCATCATCACCGTGACGGCCAGTTCGTCGTCGGCAACGGCGTCGGCCACCGCACAAACAGTCGTGACCCTACCCAACCCCGGTGTCGTCGTCCCGGCCGACGCCGACCCCAATCACTAAGGCCGATTCATCATCTCGCTTGGAGGCACGTTCTAAATCATGATTCAGACCCTCAAGGCTATGCTCGCGGACGAAGAAGGCGCGACGCTGGTTGAATACGCGCTGATCATCGCCCTGATCGCCGTCGTGGCGCTCTTGGCCATCAGCAAGCTCGGTACGAATGCCAGCACGACGCTCAGCAGCGCCGCCGCCAGCATCTAAACGCAGCAAAGCAACAAATACCCACGTATCTTCCATACGCGTGCGCGGCGATTGCCTGTACGGTCGCGGCCGTCAGCGATCTGCGCACGCGAAGGGTCCCCAACGCGATCCCGATTGCCCTAGCGGCTTTTGGACTCGCGTATAACGCCTTCGGCGGATGGCGCCCAGCGCTCTCCGCCGTTGTCGCGGGGGTCGTGGTCCTGATCGTCGGCACGCTACCCTTCTCCCTCAAGGCGATCGGTGGCGGCGACGTCAAGCTTCTTGCATCGTGCGCGATCGTGTTTGGTCTAACCCAGGTGCTGCCGTTAGCTGTCTACACCGCTTTAGTGGGCGGTGTTCTTGCCATTGTGATGATCGCGTTGCGCAGGTTCGCCAAGCTAGACGATACGGTGCGAGTACCCTACGCCGTCGCGATAGCGGGCGCCGTTGGATGGATCGCTTTGGCCGAAACGCTTCTCCCAAAGTTGAAATTGGTTTAACCTAGTAACAAAGAGTCGAACCCGTGCTACACGAAGGTTGTGATTCATGAACAGGCGCAACATTACGATTGCCGTGGTCGGCGTTCTAGCGATCGGCATCGCCCTCGTTATCTATGGAATTCTGGCCACGCCGCGCAAGAGTTCGTCACCCCCGCGCAACGTGGTCATCGCCTCGATGAACATTCCGGCGAACTCGCGTATCGTACCGGCGATGGTCACCACCGAGCAGAAACCCACCGACCAGGTCGAGCCGACGGCATTGAGCGATCCGGCCGACGCGGTCGGAATGCTGGCCTCAGCCGATATTCCGCAAGGCGCCGTCCTGACGCCCCTGCGGCTATCCCGTCCGGCGCCGCAGCCGCAAGGCTTACAGGTCCCGGTTGGCCAGCGGGCCATTACCATTGCCGTCGATCCCGTGAAGGGCATTGCAGGATTGCTCATTCCGGGCGATCACGTCGACGTTCTAGCTTCACCGGTTCGCGGCGGCGCGATCGCGCCCAACGCGTACGCCATCGTCCGCGATGCCCGAATTCTTGCCGTCGGCCGGAACACCGGGACGCCCGAAGCCGCCCCGAGCGCGTCGCCGGGGGCTGCTCCCGCGCCGAAACCGTCGCCCGCCAATAATACCTGGATCACGCTAGCCGTGAGTCCGCCGCAAGCCGATACCATAATGGCGGCTGATCTCGACGGCGTCGTACGTCTGGCACTGCGCTCTCCCCACGAGCCGGCGCGTTCGTTGTCCGCCGAAACGATCGTATACGAAACGAAGAGAGGTCCCTCCGGACCGCCGAAGCCACAGGGAGTCGTGGTCGTCAACGGATCTTCAGTCACAAGGGTAGTTCCATAATGCCAGCTTCAGTCATTACCATAGTCGGGGGTAAGGGCGGCGTCGGATCGACGACGATCGCGTTCGAAATCGCACAGGCGCTCGCTAAACGCGGGCGCATCGCGCTTGTGGATGGTGACTTCGGCGGCCGGCGCACGATCGCGCTGCTGCTCGCCTGCGTCAAAGAACTCGACGAAGCGCGCGACGATGCCAACAACCTCTCGTTCATCGCGTTACGTGACGGCATGACCGCCGTCGAGCTCGCGCAGAACATTCACGCCGGTTTTACGCTCAAGCCCGACAAAGTCGAAACGCTCGTTCAGAACTTCGCGCAAACCGGTACCAGCGCGATCGTCGACGCGCCGCAGCCGTTCGCGGCGGCGATTCGCCCGTTCATCGTGCGCTGCCAGCGATTCTTGCTGATCGTCGAACCGACGCTGCTCGGCATGGCCGGCGGAAAAGCGATGATTGCCGAAATGCTCAAGTTCGGCATCTCGCAAACCGCGATCGCGCCGGTGATCGTCCAGCGCGACCCGCACGCCGAACTTTCGCGTCAAGATATCGAACGCGCGCTGGGCGCAAAACCGGTGGCCGATCTTCCGCCCAAGAGCGACCGCCGCTACGCGCGTGCGATGGAAGGTCTCATCGAGTACTGCTCGTCGCTGATGACGTACACGGCCGAAGAGAATCTCGATCTCGGTCCGTCGATCCGTTCGCCGTTGGGCGACCGGCGTTTAGCGAAACTGCGCGCCCCGACTCAGCTCGGAAGCGGCCAGCAGGGGCGTGCCGGATCGGGCATCGACATCGAGAAGATCGAAAAGATTAAGTCGGCGACGCACGAGGCGCTCACCAAGCACATCGACTTGATGGGCAGCGGCGATCGCTCCGATCCGCTCAAAGCCGAAGAGCTGCAGAAAGAAGTGCAGGCGGTCGTCAACGAGATGATCACCGACGAGACCGTCGGATCGGCCGAAGAGGTCGCTCAGCTCCGTCAGGAAGTGATCGACGAAGCGCTGGGATACGGTCCGCTTGAGGATCTGCTGCGCGACCCGGACGTCACCGAAGTCATGGCCAACGGTTCCGACCACATCTACGTGGAGCGGGGCGGCCGGCTGACCTTGACCGACAAGCATTTCACTAACGATCGACAGCTGCGGCTGGTCATCGAGCGTATGATCGCACCAATCGGGCGCCGCATCGACGAATCGACGCCGATGGTCGACGGGCGGCTTCCCGACGGTTCGCGTATCAACGCGATCATCGAGCCGTTGGCGCTCAGCGGCGCCACGTTGACGATTCGGCGTTTCGGTACCGATCGGCTTCACGTCCGGCAGTTGATTGAGAAGCGCTCGCTCACCGCACAAATGGTCGACTTCCTGCGCGCGTGCGTCGAAGCGCGGCTCAATATCGTGGTAAGCGGCGGTACCGGTTCCGGCAAGACGACGCTGCTGAATATTCTGTCGACGTTCATTCCGGAATCCGACCGGATCATCACGATCGAAGACGCCGCCGAGCTCAAGCTCGAGCAAGACCACGTGGTTCGTTTGGAAGCACGTCCGCCGAACCTCGAAGGACGCGGCGAAATCCGTATCCGCGACCTCGTTCGCAACGCGCTGCGTATGCGCCCCGACCGTATCATCGTCGGTGAGTGCCGCGGCGGCGAAGCGCTCGACATGTTGCAAGCCATGAACACCGGCCACGACGGTTCCCTGACGACCGCGCACGCCAACACGCCGCGCGACTGTTTGTCGCGTATCGAAACGATGGTCATGATGGCCGGTTTCGACCTCCCGTCACGCGCCATTCGCGAGCAAGTCTCCAACGCGATCGACCTGATCGTTCAGGTGTCGCGTCTGCGCGACGGCAGCCGCAAGATCATCGCCATCACCGAAGTGGTCGGAATGGAAGCCGAGACGATCACGACGCAGGACGTCGTTACGTTCGACCAGCGCGGCCTCGATAAAGAAGGCCACGTCGTCGGCGAGTTCGTCTATAGCGGCGTTCAGCCCAACTGCGTGCAGAAGTTCGAGGAGTACGGCATCTCTTACGACATCCGAGGCCTCTCCGAAATGACCTCGGCGATTAAGTGGTGACGACGTTCGCGCCGTACCTGATCGTCGTCGGCATCGCCGGCGCCATTGGGTATTTCGGGTATCGCTCGTGGAACGATATCATTCAGGCGATCACGCCGTTTACCGAGCCGTACCAGATTCTGCTCGAGCGCGGCGGCATCAAGATGGAAGCGGCCGATTTGGCGTTCCGCATCTTGGCGATCGCGATCTTTGCGTGGGGCGCGGGCGTCCTCATCTTGCGGCCGAACGGTTGGATCGCGTTGGCCTGTTTGCCGCTGGCCTTCCTCCTCACGTTCTGGGGAACGGGCTTCTGGGTGCGTTCGCGTATCGGCAGCCGGCTCAAGCTGTTCAACGATCAGCTCGAAATCGCACTCCGCTTGATGACCAGCGGCCTTCGCGCCGGACTCGGTTTACGTCAGGCGATGATCGTCGTCGTCAGCGAAATGCCCGACCCGATTCGCGTGGAGTTCAACAAGGTATTGAACCAAACGTCGATCGGCATCAGCATCTACGACGCGCTCGACACCTTCAACGAGCGTATGCCGAGCGCGGAAATGCTCATGCTCACCCGAGCGATTCGTATTCAGTCGAAGACGGGCGGAAACTTGAGCAAAATGCTCGAGACTTTGGCCGAGACGATCAAGCAGCGCCGGCGCATCGACCGTAAGGTGGCTGCGATGACGTCCGAAGCGCGCTCGTCGAGCTATGTCATGAGCGGCTTGCCGATCGGGCTGCTGATCTTCATCGCGGCGTTCCAACCCGAGATGCGCGGCGATCTCTTCGGAACGTGGTTCGGCCGCGCGATGGTGATCGCGGCTTTGAGCTTCATCGGCTTGGGCCAATACGTGATGAACGCCATGGCGAAGATCGACGTATGAGCCCAGCACTGATTTTCGGATTTGCAGTCGTGCTCATCGGCGGCGGCTTGACGGCGGTGTATTTCCTCTTGAGCGGCAACGACGTTCACCGCAGGCTCGCCGAACTCAACCTCGACGCTCCCGGCGAAAAGGCCGGCAGCACCAGCGGGGTCGCGATCCACAAGCTTTTGGATGCATCGCAAAAGCGCACGCTCGCCAAAAAATTGACCGAAGGCGGTTGGTACGACGTTACGCCGGTGAAGTTTTCGGCGTATATGCTCGTGGGCGCCGGCGTCGGTGCCGTACTGGGCGTGCTCGCCGGGATCTACTTCGGCAAGATCGACGTCATGTCGGTCGGCGTCTTTCTGGCGTTCACCGTCGGCGGATTCATGACGCCTAACGGATTGCTCGACCGCGCGATCGGCGCGCGCAAGAAAAGCATCCAGCGCGAGCTTCCGAACTTTCTCGACATGGTTTCGACTAGCGTGGAGGCGGGAACGGCGCTTAGCCAATCGCTGAACATCGCGATGGACGCCGTGGCGGGTCCGCTGCGCAAGGAGCTCGAGCTGGTCAACGACGACATTCGGCTCGGACGGTCTCGCGGTGAAGCGCTGGCAGCAATGGCGCATCGCGTTCGCGAGCCCGATCTAACGACGTGCGTCACCGCCATCGTTCAAGCCGAGCGATTGGGCGGCAATATTGCCGGCGTGCTGGAATCGCTTGGAACCGAAGCTCGCGAGCGGCGCATGCTTCGTGCCGAAGAGATTGCAGCGACGCTGCCGGTCAAGATGGTTTTCCCGATGGCATTCTTCATGCTGCCGTCGCTTCTGATGATTATTTTTGGCGGTATCGCAGCGAAGTATTACGGTCATTAATTGGCTGCAGCGTTCGCAACGGCGCTGCTTGGCGCGCTGATCTTCGGTGCCGCCGGTGCGTGCGGAATCGTAGCCGCAGCGGCGATCGTACCAAAGCTTCCGAAACTCGAAGACGCCCCGCCGGCTGTTGATTTTCCCCCCGCGAGCCTCGTCATCGGCGCCGCCGCGATCGGCGCCGCTATGGGCGTGCGAATGCCGCCTGTGGCGCTGCTCGTGATCACCGCGATCGTGATCGTCGGCTTGGCGGCGGTGTGGTACTGCGACGCTAAAACCGGCATCATCCCCGACGTCTTCACCATGGTACCGCTTGGAATCGTTATTATTTACGGTTTGACGCAGCAGCAGTGGATGGTTTTGATCTCAACCCTTGTCATGTTTGTGCCGTTTGGCATTCTCGCGTTGGTGTCAAAAGGTCGCGGCATGGGGTGGGGAGATGCTAAGCTGGCAGCGTTGGGCGGCGCACTCCTCGGTATCGGCTCGGCGACGGTCGCCTTCGTCCTGGCATCCTTCGTCGCTGCACTCGCGGCATGGTTGAAATACCGCAAGCGCAATGCTCCCATCGCGATGGGACCCTACCTCGTCGCCGCCATCGCGGCGTCGCTGCCGTTTACGTTCTAGCGAGTACTCCGTGATCGGCGAGCTGTACGACGCTCGAACCGGCCGGCTGCTCGTAAAGCGTCTCGTCGCCGCCGATACCCTGTGGGCTAGCACGGTTGGCTTTCTTGGGCGCACACGTGTCGACGACGACGAAGCGATGTGGTTCGACGGCTGCTCGGCGATTCACACACTGGGCATGCGCGTTTCCATCGATGTCGTGTTCGTCGACCGCGGCGGCGTGGTGCTCCACGTCGCAGCCGACGTGAAGCCGTGGCGCCTCTGGGTTGCACGCACCGGCGCGCGCAGCGTTCTGGAACTGGCGGCGGGAAATGCCCGGCGGCAAGGCATAACGGCTGCAACGGCGTTGGAAACTCGATGGCTCTCGCGTACGTAGTCGTTCTCATCGTCTTTGCCGCGTTCACCGGCCGCGCCATGCGCGTGCCCTATGGCGACGGCGATTTGTTCTGGCAGAAACATTTGGGCGCGTACGTCGTCGCGCATCGCGCGCTGCCGCACGCGCTCGATCAAACGACGTTTACCGCGCCGGGCGCACCGTGGACGCCGCAGGAGTGGCTGCTCGGCGTTGCGGCCTATCTTGCGATTCCCGCGGGCGACTTGTGGCTGCTCGCCGCGTTCGCCGGTGCGGCGCTCGCGCTCGCGCTGCTCGTCACGGCGCGGCGCGGCACGCGTTTCGGTGCGAGCGGGATCGCGATTGCCATCGTGCTGAGCTTGCTCGCGGTGGATTTGGGCGGTTCGTTCGGGATTCGCGCTCAAGTGTTCGCGTGGCCGCTCTTCGCGCTGCTGCTGCTCGCGCTCGACGCGCAAGGGCCGGCAATTTTTGGGGTATTGCTGATCGTCGCCGCGTGGGCGAACGTTCACGCCAGCGTGATGCTGGCCATCCCCATCGTCTGGATCGATACCGCCGTTGCGTGGTTCGGGAACGCGCCGCGCGACGAACGGTTGCGGCGCTTGGGGCTGGCCGTTGCCGTTCCCTTCGCGACGCTCGCAACGCCGCTGGGCATCCGTCTACCGGAATACGCGCTGATGCTTATCAACAGTCCGATCCGCAAATCGATCGACGAATGGCAACCGGTCGCGTTTTCTGGACACGACGCGTTTTTTTGGACCGGCGGCCTGCCGTTGATCGTTCTCGCGGCGCTGTGCATTCGGATGCTCGCGAAGGAACGGCCGCGCGACGTCGTCGTCGGTGTGCTGCTGCTGACGATGGCGATTGGTGCCGTCCGCAACGCATCGCTGCTCGGGATCGCCGTTGCACCTCTCGCCGCGCGCTCTATCGACGCGATCCTCGGACGCTTTGCATGGTGGCCGCCCGACCTGTTGCGCGAGCGCGGGTTACGGATCGTGGCGCTGTGCGGAGCGGCCGTCGCGTCGGGGTTAGTTTTTGTCGCCAGCGTGCGCGCGCCGATCAAACCGTCGACGTGGGTCCCGCCCGTCGCGACGTTCGAGCGCCTCGCGTCGCTGGGAACGGGCCGCCGCGTCTTTTGTTACGATTTCTCGACCTGCTCGATTGCGCTCGATTATCCGAACCTGCGCGTCTTCATGGACGGGCGCGCGGATCCGTATCCGATCTGGGTGTGGAACGATTTCAACGACGTTCGGGCGGCGAAACCCGATTGGATGTGGCTGCTCGACCGGTTCGCGGTCGATACGGTCGTTGCAAAAATGAACGACCCGCTCGATAAGGCGCTCAGGAAGCGGCGCGACTGGAGTCCGTTACCTCGCCTCGATCGCTGCTGCCGCGCGTACGTCCGTCCGCCGCGTTAGCGCCCTCGATTGCTTCCAGACGGGCGCGCGCGTGTGCGAACGCGTCTTCGAGGCGCGCAGCGAACGTGACTTGAACGTCGTCGGCGTGATCGATCGACGGCGGTCCGCGCCGCAGCCGCAGCGCCGCGCGATAGTGCGACGCCGCCGAGTCGCTTCGTCCCTTTTTGTAGGCGTCGTCGCCGGAGTGCACGTGTGAGAGAAAGCGATGTCCGTCGAGCGACACGGAGTTGGGATCGAGCGTGATGTCGGTGCCGCAGAAGAAGTAGCGGTCGACGCGGTGCGGACCTGCGACCGCCGCGATCGCTTTACGAACGTTCGAACACGACGTGCGCAGGCTTTGCTGCGCGGCGCGGCGTTCGCTATCGGGCCAAAACCGTTCCAGCAGTTCGCAACGCGTCGCCGTACCGCCGACGCGCACGGCCAAGGTGCGCACGATGTCGGCGTCGCGCCGCCGCAGCCACTTCACCGGATTGCCGCCGTAGCTGACTTCGAACTCGCCGAACAGCGAGACGCTCAGCCGCTGTGTCGCGCCGCCGACGACGAGCGGGCTCTGCGTGTAAATGGCGCCGACAGGATAGAGCAGACGCGGTGCGCCGACGTCGCCGGTAACGAACAACCCGGCGGCTTCGAGCAGCTGCCAATCCTCATCCAGCAATAGCTCGCCGGCAATCGCACGCGCGAACGCGGTGCGCGCTTTGGCCGACGCGCGATTGACCTCGGCTTCGACGAAACGTCGCAGCGTGTGCGCCGACGACGCGAGCCACATCTCGTATGCGCCCTGCAGCGACCGCCCGTCGGACGCGGCGGCGCGAACGATATCGCCGGCGACGGCGGGCCAGCCGTCGGAAAGCGCGATCACCGCGCGCATATCGGCCTCCGTCGCGTCGACGCCGAGCGACGCGCACAGCGCGGCGAGATCCTCGACCGAGAACGCGAGCACGCGCGAGACCATGAGCGCGGCAAGGCCCATGGAGAAGAGCCGCGGCGTACTGATCGTTTCGTTGCGGCATCCCGCAACGACGGTTCGCACCTGGGGCGGGCTGCCGATCGCAAACGACGCCGTTTCGAAGATGGCTTCGCGCGATGCTAGATCGACGGCGTCGATCGCAACGGTGCACGCGGGCATGGCCAGCAGGTGACGCCGCAAATCTTCGAAGGATCCGACCCCGTCGAGACCGAGCTCGGCGGCTAAGCGAGCTGCCAGGTACTCGGGCTTATCGCCGGGTTGAGCGCGAACGTACGCGTGGGGCTGATCGAGCTTCTGCAGGTAACGCACGAGCGCGGTCGTCTTTCCGTAACCCGCCGGAGCGATCAGCGCGCGCAACGGAAACGCCGCGTTACGCTCGAGCCACTCGATGACGCGCGGGCGCTCGATTGTTGCCGGCGAGATTTTCTCCAACGCTGCCCCCTTGAGTTATCTTTCGGTTAGCCGCGTAGGGTAGTCCAGACCTGGCGCAGGCTCGGCGGTCTTCCGTACAAGAGCATCCCGACCCGGTACAATCGCCCGGCGAGCAGTGTGATTCCCACCAGTGCGAGCACGTTGATCCCTGCCGAAAGCCCTATCTGCCAGGAAGGCGGTTGGTCGGTTGCAATACGCGCGAACATCGTGAACGGCGCAAACAACGGAACGAAACTCGTCGCGACCACGACGGGTGCGTTGGGTACGTCCAAGGCGATCATCGCCAGCACGAGCGCAGCGACGATCGGGAGGATCATCGCCGCATTGATGCTGCCGAGATCTTCGGGGCGGCTGATGAGCGAGCCGATCCCGGCGAACAGTGTTGAAAACTGCAGCAATCCTACGAGCAAAAAGAACAGGAACGCGCCGAAGATCGTGCCCGTCAGCGCCGACGCGGCGGGGCCTCCGAGATTGAACGGCGTTGCCGCCATTGCGCCGCCGGCGGCGTGCGGATTCGAAGCGCCGGCTGCGACCGCACACACTACCCAGACGACCATCTGCATGAATCCGAGCGTGGCGCCGGCGAGAATTTTTCCGTAGAGCAGCGCGAGCGGATCGACCGACGCGACGAGCAGCTCGGCGATGCGATTGGTCTTTTCTTCGATCACGCCCGCCATCGTCAGCTGGCTGTTGAGGACGACGAGCAGATAGAGAAAGAAAATCAAGGTGAGCGCGATCCCGCGCTTGAGCTGCACCTGCGCGAGCGTCTCTTTCGCGCCGGCGGCGACGACGGTTATTCTAAACGCGGCCAGACGTTTTGCCGTCGCGGCGTCGACGTGCGCGCCGAGCTGGAGCTGGAGCGGCATCAGCAAACGCGCCATCGTGGCCGCTTCGACGCTGGCCGCGTCGGTGGAATAGACGGTCACGTGTAGGCCGTCGGCGCCGCTCTCGAGCGCGACGAAGCGTCCCGCTCGCAAGCGATGGAGTTCTGCCAGCGGCGGGGGGTCGGCCGAGGGCTGCGTGCCGGCAATATCGTAGCGATTTTCGAGCAGCCGCGCGGCGGTTGAGGTCAACCCCGGCGCTCCGCCTAGGACGATACGCGCTTGCTCGACCGCAACGTGCGCGCTCAAGAACGCCGGAAGTTTCGCGAGCCCCGCGATGCCCAGACCGCCGACGATCAGTCCGATGAGAAACGGACGCGATTGGACGCGGCGGATGATCTCCGCGCGATAGACGAGGATCAGTTCACGAAGCAATGCGCGGGCTGCCTTCGACGGTGTGAATGTAGATGTCGTGCAGCGACGGTTCCACCACTTCGAAGTGGGTCACCGCTTCCACCGCCACCAGCCGCGTGAGCACGTCGGGAAACGGCGTGGTCGACGGAACTTCGTATTGCATTGCACCGATGATGGCCTTGAGCGGTCGCGCGCCTTCGATCGCCTCGAGGACGCGACGGGTCGCACGCGACGCGGGCGAGACGCGAATGACGCGCGTCGGCCAGCGTTGGCGCAGCTCGCGCAGCGTTCCGGCGACGCGGTCTTCGCCGCCCGAGATGATGCAAAACGCGTCGCAGAGCTCTTCGAGCTGCCACATTTGGTGGCTCGAAAGCACGAGCGTCGTTCCGCCCGCCCGCAGCTCGCCGAGCACGGCGAAGATCATCTCCGCGTTGACTGGGTCGAGGCCCGAAAACGGCTCGTCGAGGATCAAGAGTTCCGGTCCGTGGACGGCGGCACACGCCACCTGCACCTTCTGCTGGTTGCCCTTGGAGAGCTCGCTGCAGGGACGGTCGGCGTTGGCCGCGAGATCGAGACGGCCGATCCATTCGGAGGTACGTTCCGCCGCGTCGCGTTCGCAGAGGCCGTGTAGCCGCCCGAAGTAGCGAATTTGCTCGCGCGCGGTCATGCGGCCGTACAGCCCGCGTTCTTCGGGGAGGTAACCGAAACGGCGGCGCATCGCGCCCGAAATCGGCTCGTCGTTCCACGCCACCATGCCGCCGTCGGGTGTGAGAATTCCCAAGATCATCCGCATCGTCGTGGTCTTGCCGGCGCCGTTGGGACCGATCAACCCAAATGTCGAGCCGCGATCGATGCTGAAGTTCACGTCGCTCACGGCAACGACGCTCCCGAACTCCTTGCGAAGGTGCCGCGCAACGAGCATCAGCCGATTCGTCTCACGATGAAGGATGTATTGGCTAAGGCCGCGCAGAGGCCCTTACATCTCGTTGGAGGCTTCGCCGATGGATCAGTCTTCTTCTAACGCCGGACTTGCTGCGTTTGCCGTAGTCTTTTTCGTCTACGGGATCATCATTCTGGCGTGCATCGCGTTCTTTGTGTGGTGCTACTGGAAGATCGCCGCTAAAGCCGGATACAATCCGGCGCTTTCACTGCTCATGCTCGTTCCGCTCGGGAACCTGATCATTCTCGCGATTTTCGCGTTCGGACGCTGGCCGATCGAAGACCGGCTTGCGGCCCTCGAAGGCGGACAATCGTACACGCCGCCGCCATCTTCACCGGCTCCCGGAACCTCAGTCGCAACGCAGTAAGCGCGTCAACTCCAGAGTTCGGAGATCCAAGCTTCGACTTCGTTCGATTTCGAAGGCAGGATCGCCGAAAAGTTCTCCCAGCCGGTTGCGGTAACGGCGATGTCGTCTTCGATGCGAACGCCGATGCCCCGAAAACGTTCGGGCACGGTTGTGTCGTCGGGCTGGAAGTAGAGTCCGGGCTCGACCGTGAGCACCATGCCTTCGCGCAGCCGGCCGTGCCGGTACTCCGTCGCGCGCGCTTTGGCGCAATCGTGCACGTCGATACCGAGCATATGGCTGACGTTATGGAGGCTGTAGCGGCGGTAGAACTGTCGCTCCGGATCGAGCGCTTCGTCGATGCTTCCGCGCAAGATTCCCAGCTCGATCAGCCCCGCGGCGAGCACGCGCATGGCGCGGCGGTTCGGTTCCAGGAAATCGTTGCCGGGCGCGACCGCTTCGATGCCGGCGCGCTGGGCGTCCCACACCAGTTCGTAAATCGCGCGCTGCTCGGGTGAAAAACGTCCACCCACCGGAAGCGTACGCGTGATGTCGGCCGTGTAGAGCGAATCGCACTCGACGCCGGCGTCGAGCAGCAGCAGCGAATCGGGACGCAACGTTCCGTCGTTGCGGTTCCAGTGGAGCGTGCAGGCGTGCTCGCCCGCGGCGGCGATCGTGAGATAGCCGACGTCGTTGGCGTCGGTGCGCGCGCGACTCCAAAATGCCGCTTCGATCTCGCGCTCGCTCTGCGCGCGCCGCATCGTGCGGATCGCGTCTTCAAAACCGCGTTTGGTGATGGCGCACGCCTTGCGCAGCTCCCCGAGCTCGTACTCGTCTTTGATCAGGCGCATCTCCGAGAGATGCTCGGCCAGCTCTTGGTCTTCGTCAATGCGCAGCACGCGCGCCCCGGCGCGCCGCAGCTCGTCGAAGTAGGGGGACGCCGCCGGAATCGGGCGGCACGCGTCGACGCCGAAGTAGAGCTGACTCTCGTCGACGCCGCGATGACGGCCGACCCAAAGCTCGCCGTGAAGGCGATCGGTGAAGAACTCCGCTTGCCCGCGGTTGTGCTCGCGCGCGAAGAGCAGCGATCGATGCCCGGTTCCCTCGGGTTCGAGCACGAGTACGCCGCCGGATTCGCCGCCGCCCATGAGATATGCAAAATCGCTCGATGGGCGGAATCGAAAGAACGTGTCGTTGGCGCGCACGTGCTCCTCGCCGGCCGGGATGACCAGATAGGCACCGGGGTACGCGCGGGACAGATCCTCGCGCCGGCGGCGGTAACGCGCAGCCTCGTCCTGCTTGCCGGCCGCCAGCGGACGCTCGGCCCAGCCGGTCGCCATGAAGTCGATCAGCGCTTCGGGCGTTTCGGGATCGTAGGCGTTTTGGGTGGGAGCCGGATCGCCGGCGCGTCGCTGCACGTCCATGAAGGCGGCTTCGCCGCGTAGAATCCGGAGCCTATGCAGCAAACGATCGAAGAGTCGCAGACGCCGGTTCGTGCCAACGACACGCTGGCAAACGAGCGAACCTACTTGGCCTACATTCGAACGGCGCTGGCGTTTATCGCCTTCGGGTTTGTGATCGCGCGCTTCTCGCTCTTCGCCCGCGAGTTTTCGGCGTTCGTCCACGCGCCGGCGCCGGAGAAGGGGGCGTCGGTCGGTTTCGGTACCGCGATGGCCATGCTCGGCATCCTCATTGGGCTGCTGGGCAGCTGGCGTTACGCCGCAACCGATCGCGGGCTACGCCGCGGCGTCGTCGTGAGACTGTCGTCGGGCGGTGGCTACTTGATCGCGCTGTTCGTCACGGCCATCGGCGCGATCGTGGCGTTTACGCTGCTGTCGTACCGCTAGATAAACGTTTTGAGCTTGGGCCAATAGCGTGCGAGCGGTTCTTTGAGACCGTAGCAAACCGAGATCGGAACTCGGCTTTCCGCCGGCATTGCCCAGCGATCGTGCAGACGCGCGACGGCGACGCGCTGCGAACGGAAATCCGGTCCGCACCTCCCGTTGACTTCGACGACGACGCTGCCGTCGTATCCGCGGGGCCCCCAGATCCAGTAGTTGTTCTGACCCGATAATGCCGGCGGTAACCCGTAGGCTTTGCCGTACACGTCGATCGCGCCGGCTTCGCCGAAGTTGCGTGCGAGAATCGCGGCGCGCGCGCGTTGATCGGGGGGCAGCGCATCGTAGACGCGCGCCACCGTTGCGGTGAGCTGCGGCCAACCGTGCATGTCGGCGAAGATTTGCGTGATCGGCGACTCGTCGTTACGCGTCGTATTGAGGTGCAGCGAGACCAGCCGCTGACCGGTTTCGATGGCGGCCGCAAGTTGCGCTTCGGCCATGACGGGAAAGACGAAGGGCAGCGTCAGCATTGAGATCACGGCGACGGCTGTGACGATCGCGGTACGGAACCGCGTCAGCGCGGCCGTTCGTTCGATCGCGAGCGCGCCGCAGGCAATCAATAGCGGGTACACGTCACCGGGATAGTAGTTGCGCGCGTGTCCCGCGATCATGCACGCGATCAACACGACGTACGTCCAGCCGATCCAGCGCAGCTCGGGGCGTACGAACGCGTAGACGAGGCCGAAGATCCAAATCGCGGCGAGGATCGGATTGGTGATCAAAATCTGCTGCACGACGTAACCCAGCGGCGAATGGATCACCACTTCGGTTTGCTGCTGGTTATGAATCATCTCGAGGAACGGCCAGCCGTGCGCGGACTGCCAAACGAAGCTAGGCAACGCGATCGCGACCGCCGCCGCGACGCCGGCAGCGAACCACGGCGTCTTTACGATGCGGCGCGCCGGCGTCAACAGCAGTCCTGCGAGCAGGGCGGCACCGTAGAAGAACACGGTGTACTTTGCTTCCGCGCAGACGCCGAAAGCGACGCCGGCCCATATCCACAATCGCGGATTCGCCCCGTTGGCGATGCGCGCGATCAGCAATGCGATCAGCGGCCATAAGAAAAGTCCCGGCATATCGGTCGACACTTTGGTTCCGAATGCGTTGAGAATCGGCATGAGCGCCGCGAGCAGCGCGCTGAGCACCACGGCAAACGTACCGCCGCCCAGCTCGATCGCGAGCAAGCACGTCACGTAGACGCAGCCGGCGGCAAACAGCGCCGGAAGCGCGCGCAGCAAAAAGAGCGACGTTCCGAAGAGCTGCGATCCGGCCGAAAGCAGCGGAACCACCGGCGGCTGATCGACGTATCCCCAATCCGGGCGAAACCCGCAGACGATGAAGTAGAGCTCGTCGCGGAAAAAACCGTAGTGCGGATTGGCGACGAGATGCATTGCCAACGTCAGCAGCGCCGCAATCAGGGGAATGCGCTTCACTAATCCCAATCGAGCGCGACGTCGAGCGCGGGCGCGCTATGCGTCAGCGCACCGGAGCTGATAAGGTCGACTCCCGTGGCCGCGATAGCAGCCACGGTCTCCACCGTTACGCCGCCGCTGGCTTCGATGACCGCACGCCGGTTTACGATGCGTACGGCCTCCGCAAGCTGCTCCAGCGACATATTATCGAGCAGCACGGCGTCGACTCCGGCGTCGAGCGCTTCGCGCAGCTGCGCAAGGGTATCGACCTCGACCTGGACTTTCACCATGTGTCCGATGCTTGCGCGAACGGCCTCCACGGCGGTTGCGACCGAACCGGCGGCGGCCACATGGTTGTCCTTGACGAGCACGGCGTCGTCGAGTCCGAAGCGGTGGTTTACCCCGCCGCCGCAGCGAACCGCATACTTTTCGAGCACGCGCAAACCGGGCGTCGTCTTTCGCGTGTCGGTAATACGCGCCGACGTGCCCCGTGTGAGCAAGACGAAGCGATGAGTAAGCGTCGCAATGCCGCACAGCCTTCCGAGGACGTTGATCGCCGTGCGTTCGCCCGTGAGCAGCGCGCGCGCCCGGCCGCGCAGGTGCGCGATGGTAGCATTTGCATCGACGAGATCGCCGTCGGCGGCGTGCGGCGTTATCGCGACGTCACCGTCGAGCAGAGTAAACGCAAGCGACGCGGCATTGAAACCGGCAATCACGCCCGCAGTCCGAGCCACGATGCGCGCGCTCCCGCCCGCGCCGGCGTCGACGATCGCGTCGGTCGTAAGATCGCCCCCGTGTCCGATGTCCTCGAGCAGCGCGGCGCGCACGATCGGCTCGACGACGAGCCGCGAAGGCGCGTTAAGCGAGGCTGCGGAGGCGCGTAAACGAGCGTTTGGCAAAGGCTTCCTCCGTCTGCGGATAGTCGCTGCGATAGTGGCTTCCGCGGCTTTCGGGCCGCGCCAGCGCGGCTTCAGCGATCAGCCGCCCGACGACCAGCAAGTTGCGCAGTTCGTTCGCGGCCGCCGGGAACCCGGCATCGAGCTCGCCGATGCGCAGGAGCGCTTCGCGCAGGGCGCGTTCAGTGCGGACCAGCCCGACGTTGGAATACATGACGTTGCGCAGATCGCTCGTGGCCTGCGCTTGTTCGGGTGCCGGTGCGTTTGCCGCGGCGTACTGCGGCACCGGCGGCGTCCCCGCCGGGACCGGCGCATTCTTGATATCGGTCGCCACGCGCGAGCCGTAGACCAGCGCTTCGAGCAGCGAGTTGCTGGCCAGCCGGTTTGCGCCGTGGACGCCGGTCGCGCTCGTTTCGCCGCACGCCCACAACCGCGCGAGCGACGCGCGCCCCCATTCGTCGACCGCGATGCCCCCCATGTGGTAATGCGCGGCCGGGGCGACCGGAATGTTCTGCACGCGCGGGTCGATGCCGGCCGCTATGCAGAATCCGAAGACGGTCGGAAACATTTCGGGGAACTTCGCGCCGATCGCGGCGCGCGCGTCGAGGCCGACGGTGCGTCCGGCGGTGAGCTGTTCGAAGATTGCGCGCGCGACCACATCGCGCGGCGCGAGCTCGGCGTCGTGATGCAAGCCGAGCATGAAGCGCTCGCCCAAATCGTTGACGAGCACGGCGCCTTCGCCGCGCACCGCTTCGGTAACCAGCGGCATGGGGTCGCGTCCGATCGCAAGCGCCGTCGGATGAAACTGCACGAACTCCATGTCGGCGAGCAATGCGCCCGCGCGCGCGGCGATCGCGATGCCGTCGCCGGTCGCTTGCACGGGATTGGTGGTGTAGCGGTAGAGACGCCCTATTCCGCCGGTCGCGAGCACGACCGCGTCGCAACGAAACGCCATCGGCGTGCCGCTCCAGTTGTCGTGCGCGTAGACGCCGTATACGCGGTCGTCGTACACGATTGCGTCGTCGGCGGTGACGTCTTCGACGACGTCGATCGACGGGTGCGCGTGCACGGCCTCGATCAGCGTATTGAGAATCTCGTGGCCGGTCGCATCGCCGCCGGCTTTGACGATGCGGCGTCGCTGATGCGCGGCTTCGCGTCCTAGCGCGAGCTCGCCCGACGGGTGGCGATCGAATGCCGCGCCGAGCTCGAGCAGCTCTTCGATCCGCGCGGGCGCGTCGTGCGTGAGAATCTCGACGATTTGCTGATCACTGATGCCGGCGCCGGCGAGCTGCGTGTCGATGGCGTGCAGGCTGGGCGAATCGTCTTTGCCGATCGCCGCGGCGATGCCGCCTTGAGCCCAATCCGTGGCGGCGCCTTTCCCGAGCCGCGTCTTGCACAGTACGGTCACGCGCATCGGTGCGAGTTTCAGCGCCGCCATCAAACCGGCAATACCGGCACCGACGACAATCACGTCGCTGCGATGTTCCTGCATGTGGTTAGTCGCGGGGCTTGCCGCTGAACTCGAGCATACGCTGCACGGCCTTACGCGCGCGCTCGGCGATTTCCGGCGCGATCGTCACTTCGTACTCCATCGCTTCGAGCGAGTGCAGCACCTTCGGCAGCGTGTTGCGCTTCATGTGCGGACAGAGATTGCACGGCCGCACGAACTCGACGCCGGCGTAGCGTCCCGAGACGTTGTCGGCCATCGAGCATTCGGTCATCAAGAGAACGCGAGCCTTGGGCTTTGTGGCCAGCTTGCCGACGTATTCCACCATGCCTTGCGTCGAACCGACGAAGTCCGCTTCGGCGAGCACGTCGGGGGGACACTCGGGATGCGCGATGACGACCAGTGACGGATCGTCGCGGCGGAAACGCAGAATGTCTTCGCCGCTAAAGCGTTCGTGAACTTCGCAGTGCCCCTTCCACGCGACGATTTCGACGTCGGTCTTCGACGCGACGTACTTCGCGAGATATTCGTCGGGAAGAAAGATGACTTTGGGCGCGCCGAGCGCTTCGACGATTTGCACGGCGTTGCCGCTGGTCACGCAAACGTCCGATTCGGCTTTGACCTCGGCCGACGTGTTGACGTACGTAACGACCGGAACGCTGGGGTACCGCTCGCGCAGCAAACGAACGTCGGCGCCCGTGATCGATTCCGCCAGCGAGCATCCCGCCGCGAGATCGGGAACGAGCACGGTCTTGCCGGGATTGACCAGCTTTGCGGTTTCGGCCATGAAGTGAACGCCGCACAACACTATGACGTCTGCATCGGTTTTGGCGGCTTGCATCGCCAGTGCCAGCGAGTCGCCGACGATATCGGCGACGGTGTAGAAGATCTCGGGAACTTGGTAGTTGTGCGCGAGAATGACCGCGTTGCGCTCGCGCTTGAGACGATTGATCGCTGCGACGTAGGGAGCGTGCAGCGGCCATTCCACCGGCGGGATGACGTGCGCTACGCGCTCGAAAATCGAGCGCGTCTCATTAGCGACGTCGCTGGTGTAGGGAAGGTCGAGGACGCTCATACTCTTGTTAACTATAACCCCATGACGCTGGACTGCGGCTGCACGACGATCGAGAGATCGATACCCAAGACGTGCAGGCGCAGCGTTGCCGGGTGACAGCCGGTTAAACCGAGTGCCAGCGCGAGCGCGGCTGCGCGTGCCAGGGTGCTAATCATCGGATCCCGGCTCGAAGATGTCTTCAACGGGCCTCGTGAAGAGCTTGCTGATCTTGAAAGCAAGCGGCAGACTAGGGGCGTATTTGCCGGCCTCGAGGGCCACGACGGTCTGACGCGCGATGCCGAGCTGGTCGGCGAGCTGCGCCTGCGACCAGTCGCGCTCGGCGCGAAGGACTTTGATACGGTTTTTCATCGGCTGTAGTGCCGCCCGACGATCGGACGAACGATCGCCCACGTGACCATGAATACGGTCCACGTCCACCATGCCGACGGATTCGGCAAGCCGGCCAGTTCCAAGAAGCCGTAGGTGGCGCCGAGTACCGCGGTAATGCCGCCGGCAATCGCCAGCGATTCCGTCTGCATGCGGCGTTCGAACTCGTCGACGTTCCGGTAATACCCGATGAAAATCGGTACGAGAAGCGCGACCGGGACGAGCGGGACCAGAGCGATGAGGTAATGGAGCGTCCCCGTGTGGATGTGCCTGAGCTGGGTTACCGAGACGTAGAGAACGATCAGATAGACCACCGTCATGCCGGCCATCTGCCGCAGGTAACGGCGGCAGGCTAAGGTGGTGGGATTCGGAACTGTCTGGTTCATGTGACTTAAAGTAATGTACACGCGACATTTTGTCAAGCATACCATCCTTAATGTCGCCTAAAGGCGTCAGGGATAGTACCGAGGTCGAGGGCGAGCTAACCCCGCCTGACGAGCGTTTGCCGCGTAAAAAGGCTCGCTTGCGAGGGTAGGAGCGTGTGAGACATACCCCTGTCTCTTTTTCGTTCAGAGGAAGGAATGCGATTCAATGAAAGGTTTGTTAGCTGCTTTGGCATTGATGGCCGTCGTCGCCGCCGCGGGCGCGAACATGGCAAAGGCACAAGCACAAACGACGCCCACGCCCACGCCCTCGCCGACGCCGATGTCGACGATGCAGCCCTAGAAGACGCACGGGCAGAATAACGCCGCATCGGTTTCTGGTGCGGCGTTTTTGTTATGCGGTTTGCAGGCTGTTGGACGCGGGTGGAGGCTCCCGAACCGGCGCGCACGCCACCAGCTTCACGCCTCCTCCGCCACTGCGCTTGACGGCGTACATCTCGTGATCGGCCATCGCGAGCAGTTCTTCAGGAACGGTCGAGCATCGCGGCACGACGGCCACGCCGATGCTCGCACCGATCGAGACGTTCTGCGGACCGATGGCAAACGTGCGCGTTAGACTCGTCAGCAGTTTTTGTGCCGCGGAAACCGCGGCTTCTTCGCTGTACAAGTCTTCGACGACGACGACGAACTCGTCGCCGCCCAGGCGCGCGATCGTATCGGTGGGGCGGAAGTGCGACTGCAAGTGATCGGAAAGTTCTTGGAGCAGACGGTCTCCGGCATCGTGCCCGCACGTATCGTTGACGGTCTTGAATCCATCTAAGTCGATGAACAGCACCGCCGAGAGGGTCCCGTACCGGGCCGTCCGCGCTACGGCGGCTGCAAGCCGCTCGAGCAGCAGCGCCCGGTTCGCCAGCCGCGTCAGCGGATCGCAGAGCGCCAGGTCTGCGAGCTCGTCGACGCGCTCTTTAAGGTCGCTGATATCGACGAGCGTGCCCAGCCGCGCGACGGCCATGCCGCGCTGATCGACGATCGTGTCGAGCCGCTCGCGCACGGCGCGCAGGCGGCTCTGGCCGAAGCACACCCGGTGGTCGCACGTGTACCGCTCCGACGCGTCGGGATCGGCCAGTGCGCGCGCGATCTCGGCGCGATCTTCGGGGTGATCGAAGGCACGGACGTCGAACGGCGCGGCCGGATCGATTTCCAGCATCGCCGCCAGCCCGCTCGAGATCGTGGTGCGGCCGGTGCGCAGGTCTTCGTGCCAGATGCCGACACCCGCACGGCGCTCGGCCGCCGCATAGATGCTGGGGGAGAACTGTCCGGTGTCGGGGTCGGCGACCGCTACCGCGCAGCCGCTGACCCCTACGACGCCTCCCTCGGGTCCGTAGAGGGGCTGCAAGTCGAACCGGTAGGTCGCGCCATGGGCCGGCGCCTCGAACGAGACGCACTCACCGTCGAGGGCCCACCGGTGGGCGAGAACCGGGACGCTGTAGGGGAGGTCTTCGCGCCAGAGATCGCTCACCGTGATGCGGCCACGCACCTCACCAATGCCCGCGAGCTCACGAAGCCGAGCCGTGAACGACGTGACCTCTAAGTTGGCATCAGTATTCCAGATGAGAGCCTGGTCGTGCATGTCTTTCCCGCATCCTAGCGAGCGAATCTCTGGTCCCTCATAGGGTACCGTTCGCCCGCTGCCCCTTGGATCCGTAAAAACCCGTAACGAACCCGTATTTCGTCCATCCCCGGCGGGTGGCCTACTCCCTGAGGGGCCCGAGCGAGCCCTCTCTGTCGAGAACCTGTGGGCAATCGACATTTTCTTGTGGAGACGTTGTGGAGTGCGCCGAATTGCGCTTGCACGCGCCGGCTCGCCTTTGCTACCATGCAAACACTTCGGTGAACAACGAAGTGCGGAACGTGTAAGACCGCGATCCAAACACGTTGACGATTCGCACGCAAGTGCGCTTCCGAGTGGGACGATCGAATCTAGTCGAGAACGTCGGTGGGAGGTTGGACACGATCTCAAACAGGCGAGACATGACCGGAGACACGACAAAGCCCGTAGCCTCACGGCGACGGGCTTTGTTACATGTCGAAAACGTTGCCGACCTGCGTGCGCCCGCGACGCGCGACGCGGCGGAAATCACGGCATCGGCTACGCCGCAGATTACCGAGCCCATTGCTGGATGGCACGCGTCGGGATCGCTATGGCCCGGCGAGCGATTCGTCCTGCGCGTTCCGTCGAACTGGAACGGAAGGCTCGTCGTCGCGGGATGTCCGGGCCAGCGCAGCGAGTTTGCTTGCGATCGCATCTTCGGCGACGTTCTGCTCGCGCGCGACTATGCGTACGTCTGCGGAAACAAAGGCAACGGCGACGGCGTAACGTTGCTCGAACCCGGCGCAAAACTCGCCGTCGACGACGTGGACCTTCCGCGTTTTCCGGTGGGCAACGGCTACTCGATCGTCTTCTGGCAACACGCACCGGACCGCCGAATCGAACGATGGCGCGACGAAATGGTAGAACTCGCGCAAACGGCGCGCGAGTTTCTCGCGGAGCGTTGCGGTCGCGAGCCCGACGTGACGTACGCGATCGGTCTGTCGAACGGCGGTTACCAAGTTCGCCGCGCCGTCGAAACGTGCGATCTGTTTGACGGCGCGCTCACGTGGAATCCCGTTCTGTGGACGCCGGAGCATAACGTCTGCCGTGCGTTGAGCGACGCGATTGGGTCCGCGTCGGAAGGCCGGGAGTTATCACGGCTCGAGCAAAAGCACGCCGCGGTCTACTGGTACGTCACCTTATGGCTGCACGCGATGCACCTCGATCCCGAAACGTCGATTGCGTACGGCGACGTGCGCGATCCGGCGCCCGCGGAATCCTGGACGAGCCGAATAGGGGAGTGGAACCCGGATCGCTCGCCCGAGATCGGCTCGCGTATCGAGGGCTTTTCCAATACCGGGGAGATCCGGTGTAAAACTGTTGAGGTGGGGTCGGAGCTCGACTATCTCACGCCGCCCGCACTGCATTGCGATCGGTACCGCGCGCTCGTGGAACGCGCCGGCAAAGCGGCGCTCTATCGCTCGCGGGTCGTCGCGGGAGCTACGCACGTCGATGCGTGGGCCGACGATCCGAACTTCCCGGAGCTGCGTTCGGGGCATGCGGAGATGATGGGCGCCTGGGACGAGCTGGTCGAGTGGGTCGATGGAGAGCAGGTTAAATCGCGGTAAAACGCGCAGGTCGACGCTTCCTCATTCGAGCAAACAAGCCGCGATGCATTCGGTCGACTCCCGAAAGGATGACGACCGCGTCGAACTGACCTGGCGGGCGCTGATTCTCGGAGGCGCCATTACCCTCGTCTTCACCGCGGCGAACATCTATCTCGGTTTAAAAGTCGGTCTTACGTTCGCGTCGACGATACCCGCAGCGGTCATCTCGATGGCGGTGCTGCGCGCGTTCAAGAACGCGAGCATCTTCGAAAACAACATCGTTCAGACCGTGGCGTCGGCGGCGGGAACGCTCTCGGCCGTCATCTTCGTGTTACCCGGTCTCGTGATGATCGGATGGTGGACCGGCTTTCCGTTCTGGGAAGGGTTCGGCGTCTGCGCGATCGGCGGTATCCTTGGCGTCATGTACAGCGTCCCGCTACGGCGCGCGCTCGTCGCACAGTCCGATTTGCCGTATCCCGAAGGCGTCGCCGCGGCCGAAGTTCTCAAAGTCGGAACGCAAGCGACCGCGGCCGACGCGGCCGAGCACAATCGGGCCGGTTTGCTCGCGCTGGTCGTCGGCAGTGTGGTTTCGGCGCTGTACGCCGTCGTCGTCAACATGCGGATTTTTGCTGCAACGATCGCGGGATACTTTCGCGCCGGCGGCGGCGCGACCGGATTCGGATTCGGGCTTTCGTTTGCACTCGTCGGGGCGGGACACCTCGTCGGACTTTCCGTCGGTATGGCGATCCTTGCCGGACTCGTGATCGCGTGGGGAATCGCGACGCCGATTCTCACGGCATTGCATCCGGTCGCGGGTGCGGCTGCAACCGTAGCGCTGGACGTATGGCAGCACAAGGTACGCTTCATCGGAGCCGGCGCGATCGGGATCGCGGCAATCTGGACGCTCGCGAAGCTGGTCGTTCCCGTCTACAGCGGAGTCACCTCGGCGTTGGCCGCTTCACGGCGCCGGTCGGAAGTCGGATCGTCCGCGCTGCCGCGCACCGAGCGAGACATTCCAATCGGAATCGTGGCCGCCGTTTCGGTGATGTGCTTGATACCGCTCGGCGTGCTGCTCGCAACGTTCATCTGGGGCGGCGCGCTGCAATCGCTTGCCGTGCCGCTGATTCTGTGCACACTGGTCTACATCACGATCGTCGGTTTTCTCGTCGCGGCCGCGTGCGGATACATGGCCGGCTTGATCGGCTCTTCGAACAGTCCGGTTTCCGGTTTGGGCATTCTCGGCGTGGTCGGTGCGTCGCTGATGCTGATCCTGCTTGCCGGACGCGGCAATCCGGCGGCGAGCAACGCCTTGATCGCGTACTCGCTGTTCATGACCGCCGTCGTGCTCGCGGTTGCAACGATTTCCAACGACAACTTGCAGGATCTCAAGACCGGTCAGCTCGTCGATGCGACCCCATGGCGACAGCAAGTCGCGCTGTGCGTCGGCGTCGTGATGGGTGCGCTCGTCATCCCGCCGATCCTCGATCTGCTCAACCACGCGTACGGTTTCATGGGCGCGCACAACGCCAACGTCACGCCGGGAGCGCAGCCATTGCCCGCGCCGCAAGCGACGCTCATTACGGCTCTCGCTACCGGCATCATCTCGGGGCAGATTGATTGGAGCATGCTTGGCATCGGCGCGGTTGCCGGCGTTGCGATCATCGCGCTCGACGAGTTCCTCGGCTGGCGCGGCAAGCTTCGTCTACCGCCGCTCGCCGTTGGATTGGGGATCTATTTATCGTTCGTTACGACCGCCGCGATCGTCGCCGGCGCCCTACTCGGCCATTTCTACAATCGATGGGCGACGACGCAGCGTAACGTCGAACGCGCCAAGCAGCTGGGCGTGCTCGTCGCGTCGGGTCTGATCGTCGGCGAGAGCATCTTCGGCGTGATCTTTGCCGGACTCATCGTGGGAACGGGCAATGCGTCGCCGATCGCCGTGGTCGGCGATGCGTTCAATAATGCATCGGTGGCGCTCGGCGGCATCGCATTCTTGGCGATCGTGCTCGGACTCTATCGATGGACGGCGGGGCTCGCCGCGAGGCGCTCTTAAGGCCCGGTTGAATCGATCGTCAAAACGATCTTCCCGTCGATTCTCCCCGACTTGCTCTCTTCGAGCGCGCGTTGCGCATCCGAAAGCGCGTGTTCGACCGCGATCGGCACGCGCAAGCGCCCTTGTTCCACCATTTCCGCCAACGCGCGCAACCCCGCGTGCGACGATTGCGGCGTCTGGTTCATCACGAGATTGATCGCCGTCACGTTGCGTTTGGCAAACCATTCCGGATCGGCGGCGCCGATCGTCGAAACGATTCGTCCGCCTTCGCGCACGATATCCGCGGCCGAGCGAATGCGATCCGAGTCGTCGACCAAGTCGAGGATTGCGTCGACGTCTTCGGGATGCGAGCGCTTGACCTCGGCGACCGGATCGTCGCGGTCGTACGCGACGAACTCGTCGACGCCGAAGGATCGCGCCAGCTCCTCGTTTTCGGCGCGCGCCGTGCCGATGATATGCGCGCCGCGATCGCGTGCGATCTGAACGGCGAAGCTTCCCACGCCGCCGGTCGCACCGAGAATCAATACCTTCGTGCCGGATTGCACGCCGAGCGCGTCGAGCGAGGCCAATGCGGTCAACCCGGACGTCGGCAGCGCCGCGGCTTGGGCGTCGCCGAGCGAATCGGGAATCTTTGCAACCGGCTGCGTGTGGTCGTCTTCGGGAATCACGGTCAGCTGCGCGTACGCACCGTGCTCGCGGGCAATCCCGAACACGCGCTCGTCGAGGTTGTATTTCTGCGCGCGCTCGCCGGCACCGACGACGATCCCGGCAAAGTCTTGACCTAAGATGAAGGGAAGGCTGCGCTCGCCCGCATCGCGCGTCTTCCAATCGACGGGGTTGACGCCGGCAGCGGTGACGCGAACGAGGATCTCGCGTTCGCCGGGCCGCGGGTCGGCAACGTCTTTGATCGCGGCGGTTTCACCACGATGTTCTATCATAGCGGCTTTCATGCGTCCCGTTATTCCCGTTTCGTGGAGGAACCATCGCGGTGCGCTCGATAACCCGGCCCTATGATCAAAAGGGCTGCCGTCGCACTTCTTGCCCTCTCGCTGGCCGCTTGCAGCGGCGCGAAGCAGCAAGCGTCCTCGGACGCACCGGCGTCATCGGCCGCGCCCGGAACGTACCGGGTATTGATGAACACGTCGCGCGGACCCGTCACGATCGAGGTCGATCCGGCGCTCGCGCCCAACGGTGCGAAACATTTCAAAGAGCTCGTGCAGGCGCATTTCTACGACGGAGCGCGTTTCTATCGCGTCGTGCCGGGGTTCGTCGTTCAATGGGGCATCGCCGCCGATCCGAAGGTGTCGAAGAAGTGGAACGCGCCGATTCAAGACGATCCGGTCAAGGCGTCCAACGTTCGTGGAACCGTTTCGTTCGCCGCAACGAATGCGCCGAACAGCCGAACCACGGATCTGTTCATCAACCTCGGAGACAACGCAAATCTCGACGGTGCGGGATTTGCAACGATCGGCCGCGTCGTCAGCGGAATGGAGAACGTCGACAAGATCTATCCCGGGTACGGCGAGCAGCCCGATCAAGGTGAGATCGACGCGCGCGGTAACGCGTATCTGCTTAAAGCATTTCCGAAGCTCGATTACATTAAAACCGCGAAAGTCGAGAAATAACGTGCAAACACAAAGTGCAGCCGCCGCCTTTCGCGCCTTGCATCACGGCGACGAGGTTTTGCTTTTACCCAACGCGTGGGACGCGGCGTCCGCGGCGATTTTTCGGCAGCTCGGGGCGCGCGCGATCGCGACGACCAGCGCCGGCCTTGCGTGGGCGTGCGGCTTTGCCGACGGCGACGTCTTGCCGCGCGAAGATCTGCTCGCAGCAGTGCGCCGGATTCGGCGCGTCATCGGAGACCTGCCGCTCTCGATCGACGTCGAAGGCGGATATTCGGACGATCCGCAGGCTGTTGCCGAACTGATCGAGCGTCTCGTCGACCTCGGCGTCGCGGGTATAAATATCGAAGACGGAGGTCGCGACACGAGCTTGCTCGCGACGAAGATCGAGGCGATCGTGCAACGGTGCGACGTTTTCGTCAACGCGCGATGCGACGTCTATCTCCGCGAGCTGGCGGCCGGCGACGATGCCGTACGGGAAACGATTGCGCGCGGAAAGCGTTACGCGCAAGCCGGCGCCGGCGGGTTGTTCGTTCCCGGGTTAGACGACACGCAAGCGATGGCCGCGATTGCGCGCGACGTCACGATACCGCTCGGGGTCTTTGCGGTTCCGGGGCTGCCGGCCGCGAGCGAGCTGTTCGCGGCGGGTGTGCGCCGATTGAGCGCCGGCGAGTCACTGGCCGCGTTGGCTTACGGTGCCGCGCGGGAAGCGGCTGAGGCGTTTTTGCGCGACGGCGACAGCGCCGTCGTGCGTACGGCGCGCAACCTGGACTACGGTCCGACCAACGCACTGTTTTCAGGCGATTAGAGGAGACGATCGTGCCTACGGATTTTCGCGATGGGAAGACGTTTCCGCGCCGCGGCCGCGACGAAGCCGCCGGCGCGATGTGGCTGCTGCGCGTGTTCGATAAAGCCCGCGCCGCGGCCGACGGAACGATTCACGACTACATCTATCCGTGCCCAATGGATAAAGGCGTTCTTTCGCGGTGGGGCATCGATCCGGCGCGCTTCGAGGAAGCGATTCGCACCCGCCCCGACGACGAATCGATCGTCGCCTGGTTGAAAGCCACTATTTCGCCGGAAAAGATTCGCGCCGCCAACCAGTGGCTGCGCGATGAAAAGGTCGAGAACCTCGACCGTCAAGACCGCGAAGAAACCGGCGCCGTCTAACCGCACCACTTCACGCGCGCCGTGTAGGTGAGGGTCACGTGCGATTCCGCGGGCACACGGACGGCCCACGTCGCCGTCGACGAAGACGATTTCACGTGGTGCATGTTTTCGTCGAGGATCCACCATTGCGCCGGAATCGGTTCGATGACGAGAACGTCTTGCGGCTGCGGTTTCGCATTGCCGAGGCGAATCTCGTACGAACTCTCGGTCGCGCACGAGCCTCTGCCCGTGAAGTGAAAGCCGGTCTGCTTCTTTTTCGCGGTTACGTCGAACGAGTCGCCGAGATGGAGGCGAACCGTTTCGTTCTTGGGCGTATGCTCGATGGAGTCGGATCCTAAGAACTGCGAAAGTCCGCGCGAGTCGTTCTTATACAGCCGCACGACACCGCCGGGGAGCGGAATGCCGAGGTCGCCATTACGGTTTTCGAACGAGACGTACACGCCGATGGGTAATTTGTCGCCGAGATCGGCGTTTGCGTTTTCGTAATAGTCCGGGGAGCCCCGCAGCTCCAAAGTCTTATGGATCGGCACCTCGTGCGCGGCAAGCAAGGTCACTTGTTTGGTTTGATTGTTCTCGATCGTCGTACGGCGGCCGAGCGTGTAGAGGTGATACTCGAAGTAGTTCTCTTGCTGCGCGTTGACCGAGTAGAGATCGTTCACGGTACCCGATTTGACGAGCGCGCCGGCTCCCGCGGCCGTTTGAGGCTCGGCGATGTTGACGTTGCCGGCCACGAGCTGAACGCGTGCGTCGTCGTACGAGGCGCCGCTCTCGTTCGTGAGGGTCACCAGGCCGGTGAGATTCATGTGCTTTTCGTTGGTCGTGAGGGCGCCCACGTAGTCGGCGCGCCAGCTTAGGCCGCCGGTCATATAGCTCAAGTCGACCGTTTGCCGTCCCGCGCGCTTACTCGCTAGATCCAATACCAGGGTCGGCTGATCGCGGAATCGTCCGGTCGCGGTCGGAAAGATGATGTGTCCGCGAACCGCGGTTTCGATGCGATCCGGGTAGCGTAGGATGACGTTACCGTCGTTGGCGGCCAGAACTCGGGCGGTTTCGCGCGTTTCGCGCTGCCCGGCAAATTGCGGATCGTGAACCACGACCACGTCGCGCCCGACGTATTTCTGCAGTAGCGCGCTCGGGTTGAGCAAATCGTAATCGAGGTTCTGCTCGAGCACCTGCACGCCGCCGCCGTCGAGATCTTCGAGCAGGGCGGACGTCGCGTCCATCTGCGCGCTGACGTCGCGCCACGCGACGCGATTGAGTCCTTCGTCGAGCGAGAGTTTCCGCCGATCGTGCACGAGCGACATGGAGCCGTTATAGACGGTAACGTTGACGAGCTCGCGATCGTTGACCGTGCTCGTTCTTTCCGCGGGGTCGCCGAGCGTAGCCAGCGGCGATACGAGCGCGAGGAAGACAAACGTGGCCAAAAGCGCTTTGTTCACGATCGTTACCCGCACCACTTCACGCGCGCCGTGTAGGCGAGCGTCACGTGCGATTCTGCAGGCACGGTGACGGTCCAGGTCGCCGTCGCCGACGAGGTTTTCACGTGCGGCAGGCTTTCGCTGGGGATCCACCACTCGGCCGGTATCGGTTCGACGACTTGCACGTCCTGCGCTTGCGGCTTTGCGTTACCGAGCCGAACCTCGTACGAGCTATCGGTTTCGCACGAGCCGTTTCCAACGAAATGGAAAGAGGTCTGCTTCTTGTTGGCGGTCACGTCGAACGAGTCGCCGAGATGCAGGCGCACCGACTCGTTCTTGGGCGTATGTTGAATCGAGTCGGAACCCAAGAACTGCGACAATCCGCGGGAGTCGTTCTCGTACAATCTGACGACACCGCCAGGCAAGGGGATTCCGAGATCGCCGTCGCGATTTTCGAACGTGACGTACACCGCGACGGGGAGCTTATCCCCGAGGTCGGCGTCGGCATTATAGTAATAATTTGCGGAACCACGAAGCTCGAGCGTCTTTTGGATCGGCACGTCGCGAGCCGTGAGAAGCGTCACCTGCTTGGTTTGATTGTTTTCGATGGTCGTGCGGCGCCCCAGCGTGTAGAGGTGGTACTCGAAGTAGTTCTCTTGCTGCGCGTTAGGCGCGTAGGCGCTTCTCGCCGTGACGTGAGCGATCGTCCTGAGGGCGATCGGCGTCACGACGTTGACGTTGCCGGCAACGAGCTGCACGCGCGCATCGTCGTACGACGTGCCGCTCTCGTTCGTGAGGGTCACCAATCCCGTGAGATTCATGTGCTTTTCGTCGCCGTCGAGCGATCCGACGTAATCGGCGCGCCAGCTCAAGCCGCCGGTGAGATAGCTTAAATCGACCGTCTGCTTCCCTCCGCGCGAGCTCGCCAAGTCGAGCACGAGCGTCGGTTGATCGCGAAATCGCCCGGTCGCCGTCGGAAAGATGATGTGTCCGCGCACCTCGGTTTCGATGCGGTCGCGATAACGCAAAACGACGTTGCCGTCGCCGGCGGCGAGAACGCGGGCCGTCTCGCGCGTCGCGCGCTGCCCGGCGAACTGCGGATCGTGAACGACCACGACGTCGCGCCCGACGTATTTCTGCAACAGTGCGCTGGGATTGAGCAGATCGTAATCGAGGTTCTGCTCGAGCACTTGCACGCTGCCGCCGTCGAGACTCTCCAAGAGCGCAGACGTTGCGTCCATTTGCGCGCTGACATCGCGCCACGCAATGCGATTGACCCCTTCGTCGAGCGAGAACTTTCGCCGGTCGTGCACGAGCGACATGGTTCCGTTATAGACCGTGACGTTCACGAGGTCGCGGTCGCGCACGGTGCTCGTGCGTTCGGGAGGCTCCGCGGTCGTACCGATTGGGGCGATGAGCGCAAGGAAGACGAGGGTGGCCCAAAGCGTTTTTTTCACGCGGCACCTCACGAAAAGCGTTGGTTGAGGAAACTCGAGATTACAACGCGCCGGCTAAGAACGGTGTGACGAATCGATCGAGCACTGACCGGAAATGCAGTAACGATTTCGCGCGAACGAACGATAAGCGTTTCTAAAAACCGCGTTAAAGCCCGGAAGCCGGCACACGGCGTAGAGCGGATACGCCCACCACACCCTGCGCATGACGTCGAGATAGACGTCGGCGCCGGAAATCAGCGTGCCGTCCGGACGAATCAAGCGAATGTCGGAAAGCAGTTCGTCGACGTTCATGCCCAAGCGCTGTGCGACCCACGGCGCTTGCAGCGTGTCGACACCGTAGCGATGGCGATGCAGTATCGGCGTCCAATGGCGTAGCCAATCGGTGCAGAATCCGCACGCGCCGTCGTAAAGCACGACGCCGTTTACGCTCGAACGATGCTCGCCCACGATACCGATATCGGAGATCCTTCGGCTAAGAATGCGGAGTCGGGCGTTGCGTCGAGTACTCGCGCGAACTCCGTCCCGTACGCCGGTGCGGCGTTTCCGGAGAACGTTGCGTCGTGAGCTTTCCAGACGCGCCACGGATCGTGACGCACGCCGTACTCCAAACCTCGTCGCTTGCGGTCCACGCCGTACCCCCAATAATGTTCGGCGATGAACTCCTCGGCACTGCCGGGTGCCGGAAGTGCGGGATCGCCGAGCGCGCGTAAAGCAATGGTGCAGTCGCCGCCGCGATCGAGCCAGCCGTATGTGGCCGACACGCGTCGCGCGGAACCCATTCCCTCGTCGCGTACGTCGTGCCGCATCGTTACCGAAGCGTAGGGCTCGCAAAATGCCAGCCGCGCGACGGTCGCAATCGCCGGCTTCGGAACGAGCTCCCGGACGAAGACGACGCCGCGGCGCCAGCCGTCTTCGGCGCGCCGCCGGACGTAAAAGCGGAGGTTGATCTCGTCGAAATCCTGATGCAGCGGCACCGCAACGCCCAGCACGCGCGTCTGCAGAAAGCGGAAGCCGACCACGCTGACGTAGGTGCGATCGCCGAAGAAATCGAGCTCCGTGCCGGGTGGAATGCGGGCTGCCAGCAGCGACGGATCGACGGCGTAGTTGAGCATCGCAAGATAGTGCCAGCGCGCGGTCAAGAACGATTCTGCCAATGAAGCTTCCTAAGCCGGCACGTCACAAGCAGTCGGGAATCGGCTGGCTCAAATCCATCTTGTCGAGCCTCTCGCTTGCGTCAAACGTCATCGTGACGTTGGTCGAAAAGTAGCAGCCCGGCTCAAACCGTCCAGGAAGCGACACCACGTCGCCCTTTGCTGCCAGGCCGTGCAACCGCAGCGCGCGATATACTTGGGCTCGGGGCATCCCCTCGGTAAGATTCGCGAACATCCATTGACGATTAGCCGCCGATATTGCCACGATCGCGGCGCTCATGTCGCGGATTGCGCCTTCGAGTTCCGCACCAAGTGCCGCCAATCGCGCCGGGTCGTTCTTGACGGTCGCATACACGCGCTGCCAGTTCGAGCTGGCTTTCCCCATGTCGAGCGTCGCGAGCATTGCGGATGCCTCCTCTTCGCGCTGCACCTCACGGTCGAACTCCGGCGGTTTCACGACGTGAGCGCTCACCGCACTCGATATCCAAAGCACCGGTTTCCCGCCGGCGTCCTTGCCCGCGTAAAAGACATAGGGAAAGTCCTTGGGCATGTCCGCAGGCGCCTTCGTAATCGCATCGTGCATCAGTTCGGTCGCCCCAAGCACGTACGCGGTCAGGTCGAGTATGTCTTGGTACGACATTCGTTGCCCTTCAACGGTGACGTACGGCGGCCCGTCGTTCGATTGAGCTCGCGAAGGCGCCGATAGAGAAAAGAAAAGGAGCGATCCAGTCAGCATGAGCCCCAGGACCGAGCATGCGCGGCACGGTAACGGTCGTTGCATGTCCCTGCTATTCATCCGATTGGTGGCGGCAGCCCTTTGCATTGCCGCCGTGCTGGTTCAGTCTCGAGCGTACGCGACGGCGGGCCCGGCGCCGGCCGGAAATTGCGTGGTTCCCAAACGCCTTCATCTCACCGATATCATCTTCGCTGGAGTGCACGCTGATGCGACGCTCATAACGGCCCTAACCAAACGTCTGCAAAAAGAAGACTTTGACGCCGTTGGAAAATCCGTGCCCGATCACTTCTCCGATCTGGGCTGGCTGACCGTGGATGTACTGGAAAACTCGGGTTACGCGCCTGCGGCCGTGCTGGAAACCGGCGGTACGACCGGCCTGATCGATGAAGGCATCCGTCAAGAATTCTTGCACGCCGAGGAAGTACGTCCGCAGATGGAGTGCGACCGAGCGATCGCGACGTACCCAAACGAAGCTCTTCCGCGTACCGCGCGCGCGGCAATCGAACTGAAAAGCGGTAATTTTTCTGCGGCCGCTTCCGACTATTCCGTGGCGATCGCTACGGAACCGGAGTCGAAGACGGCGCGGTACGGCCGAGCACTGGCGTATTACCGGCTAGGGAAGTATGCGCAAGCGCAGGAGGATGCAAATTACGCGGTGGGTTCCGACGTCGGCAATGCGTACACCCTGCGGGCTTTGATTCGTGAGGCGCTTGGTGATGACGACTTGGCGACCGCCGACGCTGCGAGTGCACTGAAACAGTTTAAGGCGAACCAAATCGACGGAAGTTCGGCGCAATATGCGCTCGCCGCGGCGTACTCAAATCTGGGGTACTTTTCGGCGGCGATCGCGGCGTTTGATGCGGTGCTCCAACAGCAACCGTCGCAGCCGTACGTGCTGGAAGGACGCGGTGCAGCGTATTTTTCGAAGGGAGACTCAGCCAAGGCAATTCGGGACTTCACCGAAGCGTCGCGAGCTCCAAACGGGCAGCGAGCGTTTCTCGAGCTAGCGGTGGTGAAGTTCTCCATTGGAGATGTGTCGATGGCTTTAAAGAACGCAAAGCGCGCGTACGAGACCAATCCAAATGATGCGTACGCCGCTCTATGGTTGGTCGTTGCGAGCCGCTCACTCCACCTTCGGGCACCGGCCGTCGCTGCGAAAGCGGCGACGTTGCCGAAATGGCCGGCTCCAGTCATTCGAGCCTATCTGGGCGCGATGCCGTTTAGCGCGCTCGAGGCCGCTGCGGTATCGTCCTCCCCTTTTACCGCCCGAATGCAGCTCTGTGAAGCCCGCTTTTATTCGGGCGTGCACGATTTGCAAAGCGGCCGGAACGATCGTGGGCGCGAGCTGCTGCGGCTGGCAAAAGCTCAGTGCCCCTTTGCTGAGGCTGAACGCGCCGCCGCAGCCGCGATCCTACGCAGCGAGTCACCGTAGCCGGTCACAACGGCGATTCGTCCGTACGCGCGAGCGTCAGGCGAATTCCATCGTCGTAGCTGGTTTTAGGAAGCTCGCCGAGGAGACTGCTCAGCCTCGCGTCGCTGAGAACGATCGGATTCGACATCAGGTAATTCATCTCGGCGAGGCGTCGCATTTGGGGGTTGAAGATGCCGAAGATTTGGAGCAAGGTTTTGTTCACGACGAAGTATCGCGGCTTATGGCCGCATGCGGCATAGATTTTGTCCGAAAACTGGCGCAGCGTGATTTCACCCGGACCTCCGTAGTTCCAAAACGTTCCGTAGCTGCGTGAATCGTCGAGCAACCGGACGGCTACGGCAGCGCAATCGGGAATGAACGCCCACTCGTGGCGTACGTCCACGGGGCCGATCATCATCGAACGTTCTCCCTTCGGCGCGTTCGCGAATTGCGCGGTCAGATAACTCTTTTCCATGCCGGGTCCGTAGAGATCGGGTAGACGCAACTCCACCGTTTCGATACCGTGACCGTGGGCAGCTAGCAGCAGGTCTCCTTGCTGCTTCCGCATCCTCGCATTAAAGGTATGGGGTTCACGGGGATGCGTTTCGTCGACCGTATGCGTTCGCGGCAACCCGTACGGATAGACGGTGCCAATGAGCAACATCCGCTTGACGCCGGCCGCTATTGCGCCCTCGAGCGTTACACGCATCAAGAGCGGGTGGAGCTCGAAATGGTCGTAAGGGACGCCGACGAGATAGATCGCCGAATCAATGCCTTCGAGCGCCGTACGTGCCGACACGGCATCGGCGTTCCACGTCCTCAGCTCGGCTCGGGAATCGCTTCCGAAGACTTTCTCGAGCGATGGTTGGTTTCGACCGATCACTCGGTACGTGCGTCCCTGGTCGCGGAGCACGCGCGCAATTGCGCGCCCGACCGCCCCCGTTCCACCGATGAGTGCTACCACCGAAAGTACCTCCGTGCGACATCATTCGCCGGATTCATCCCTCCGCTTGCGCCCGTTGTCGATCGAACGGTTTGACGAGGTGCTCGCGCCGCCAGACTGCAGACTCCGGCGCAAACTCCGGCGCGGATGGAAACGGCCGGCGAAGCTCGCGATCGTAGCGCTCCAGGTTGTAACTAGGTCTGAAGGGGACGGTGAGAAATTGCGCGAGCTGACGAAGCCCGTTGCCAAAGGTGCGCCGATTGGCCGGCAGTGCCGCGTATCGGCGAGCGATCGTCTCAAAGTCTTCGGGTGGGCGGCCGGTTACGTCGAGCACGTCATTGGTTGGCGCACCTAACTCGAAGGCGCCGAGTTCGTGATCGCGATTGTAATAGCGTATGCCGGCGAGGACGTCTATCGAAAGGCCCGCGGCTCGGGCGGTTTTGTAGAACAGCCACATCGGCGTCGGCACGACGCGCACCGATCGCCCGACGGCCCGGCCGATTGCCGCGGCCATCTCTTGCGGGCCGAGCAGTTCCGGCCCGGTAGGCCGGTAGGTTTTCCCAGAATGCCGATCGGGATCGATCAACGCCGCGACGGCAACGCGTGCGATGTCTTCGTTTGACGGCGGGGCGTTTCGGCTGTCGCCGTTGAGTCGAGGGAAGATGCCGAGATTGGCGGCGAGTCCGGTCATCACGAGATACGCCTCGGCGAAGTAGCCTGGTCTGAGGATCGTATGTCCGACGCCGGGCGTCATCGAGAAGAGCCGGTCGACCAGCCAGTGCTGGCGGGTCATGAGTGAGGGATGCGAGGGGCTCGCCAGCCATTGGGTAAGGCCGACGATGTGCTCGAGCCGCGCGGCCTTGGCGGCCACGGCGAATGCGACTGCGCCGTGGATCATGTACGGATCGAAGGGCGGGCAGTAATAGGCGCGCTGCACGTCCTTGAGCGCGTCGATGATTCGCTCGGCGTCGCTCAGGTCGGCGACGGCGATCTGTGCTCCAAGCGCCTGCAGTCGCGCGCTGCGATGGTCGGCTCGATGCACCAAGGCGCGCACCGGATATCCGGCTTGCAGCAGCTCCGCAGCGACGACGCTGCCCGTCTTTCCGGTTGCGCCGGTCACGAGGATCCTCGGCTTGATCATGTGCTCCTCCGTCTACGCTTGGTACCAGTCGGTACCACAAGTATTGCCTATTATGGTACCGCATAGTACCATTGTCAAGTGAAGCGTCAAGAGAATATTGAAGCGACCGGACCGCGCGAACGCATCCTCGAGGCTGCGTTCGCGGCGTTCATGGAGAGCGGCTATGCATCCGCAAGTACGCTGGACATCGCGACGCGCGCGCGCGTTTCGAAGCGCGAACTTTACGCGTTGATCGGCAACAAGCAAGAAATCTTGACTGCCTGCATCAGTGAACGAGCCAAACGACTCCAGGCCCCGAGGGATTTACCCGTTCCCCGCGACCGGGCAACACTCGCGCGCGTGCTGGGTTCGCTCGGTGCGCAGCTCGTTCGCGAGGTTACCGATCCTGCGGTCGTCGCGGTCTTCCGTCTCGCAATCGCCGAGGCCGTGCGTGCGCCCGAAGTTGCGCAAGTTCTCGACGCAGTCGGCCGCGAGACGAGTCGCACGGCTGTACGGACGATTATGGCGCAGGCGAAAACGGCGGGACTGCTCGACGGCCGGCCTGCCGACCTCGCCGATCAGTTCGAAACCCTGCTCTGGGGAGACCTGATGATCGGCCTGCTCCTTGGCGTCGCCGAACGCCCTACGCGTTCCGAAATCGAGCGACACGCGCGAGGTGCCGCCGACGCATTTTTGCGGCTCCATCACTGCAGCGACGGCATTACCTGAGCAGTCGTACCGTCGCTCGTCACGACGACGGCGCCGTTTTCGTCGGTCCGATAGATCGTGGCGCCGAATCGTTCGAGTGTCTCGATGGTCGAAGGCGCTGGATGTCCGAAAAGATTGTGGCGGCCAACCGAGATGATCGCGTAACGAGGCTGCACTGCCGCAATGAACGCAGGCGTCGACGAGTATGCGGAGCCGTGATGACCGACCTTCAGCACCTCGCATCGGAGGTCCGCGCCTTGCGCTAAGAAGCGCTCCTCCGCCGCGGCGCCGGCGTCGCCGGTGAAAAGCATGCAGAACGATTTGTAACGCAACGTGAACGCGACTGAGTTTTCGTTGATATCGTTGTGGGAGTTGGCGATCAACGGCAGCGATGGTCCGAGAAAGTGCAGCACGACGCCGTCGTCGGTGCGCCATTCGTCGCCGGCGCGCGGATAAACGATCGGCACGCGCTGCGCGTGCGCCGTCGCGAGAGAGTCTTGGTAGGCGTGGCCGCCGTAACGCTGACCGCCGTCGGCGAACTCTGTTACGCGCAGCTTGCGCAGGACCGGGGCGATGCCGCCGGCGTGGTCGCCGTGCGGATGCGAAAGCACGATGGCATCGAGGGCGTGGATGCCCTGGCGCAACAAAAATGGAACGACGACGCGTTCCCCGACGCGCTCGGCCAACGATTCGTCGTTTTGCGGACCGCGCTCGAGACGTCCGCCCCCGTCGACGAGCAGCGCGTGTCCGCGCGGCGTCCGTACGACGATTGCGTCCGCCTGACCGACGTCGAGAACCGTGATTTTCAATCGGCGATCGTCGAGATGCGGCGGCCACAAGACGAGTCCGGCGGCGAACATCGTCGCCGTACACGCGGCGACGTACGCGCGCCGTTGGACGAGTACGGGCGCAGCGAGGAGCGCGGCGTCGTAGATCGCGATGCACCACGCCGGTGCGGGCGTCATCGGGATTGCCGCATCGGGCAATGACGCAAACGTTCGTACCGCTCCGAGCATCCACGCGAGCGGCCACGAGTTGAGATTCGCGCACGCTTGCGCGAGCGGCGGGCACCACCACAGCAGCAGCTGCGCCGCTCCCAGCGCCATCGTGGCGGCGACGCACGGAACCACGGCAAGATTCGCAGGCAATCCAAACGTGCCGAACTGCAGAAAGATTGCAGCGGTCAGCGGCCAGGTCGAGAGCTGCGTCGCCGTCGAGAGGACGAGCGCTTCGCGCGCCAGATGCGGCAGCGCGGCGATGCGGTCGATGACGCGCTCGACGAGCGGTGCCAGCGTGAAAATCCCAGCGACGCACGAAAACGAGAGCGCGAACGACGGCGTCGCGACGCTTTGCGGCCGAACGAACACGATCGCGAGCGCCGCGAGTGCCAACGCGTTATACGAATAGGTCGCGCGGCCGCAGGCACGCGCCGTCAATGCCGCGGTCACCATGGTTGCGGCGCGAATCGCCGGGAGCTGCGCGCCGCTCCATACCGCGAACGTCCAAACGGCAAGTATCGTCAACACGCACGCGCTCCACCGCGGCAGCGACGCCGCCGAGAACAGTGCCAGGCAAAGAGCGGCAACGGCGCCCGCGTGCAATCCCGCCGTCACCAGCACGTGTACCGTTCCCGTCTCCTGAAACTCGGCACGCAGATCCGGCGGCAGCGCCGAACGTTCGCCCCACAACTCTCCGGCGAGCACCGAGGCGTACGGCTCGCCCAATCGCGCACCCAGCTGTTCGTGCGCCCACGCGTGCGCTTTCGCAAGCCAAACCTCGACACTCTGCGTGGAAAAAGCCCGCACGACGAGCGTTCTCGCACTTTCCAGTCGTGCGTCGAAGCCGCGCTCTCGCTGCAGCGCGCGTTCGCTCGGTTCGCCCGGATTGCGTGCATCGTCGAACGGCTCGAGCCGTCCGCGTACGACGATGCTCGCACCGATCGGCGGTGCGGGATCCGGAAATCGCACGAGCACGCGCAAACCGTCGAGGCTCACGACCGTATCGCCGTCGCCGTTGCGGTCGAGGACCAGCGCGTCGTATTGCGCGGTACGCCGCTCGACGACGTGCGGCTCCGCGCGCGCGTGCAGCCATCCGCTGAGGGCACCGAGGACCAGGACGGCGGCCAACAGCGTTCGAAACGCCGGAGGCACGCGCGCCTCGCCGAGGGTATAGACCAGCAGTCCCAGCGACGCGGCAGCGACCACGAGCCGCGCGTCCGTCGAAAGGGGCGCAACCGCGAGCGCGCCGAGCACGGCACCGCTCGCGCACAGAATCAGTCCCGAGGCCGGCATTCGCAGTTCTACTGCGACGGTGCGTGCCGACGGCTAGAACGGAGAAGCGTGCGAATCATTGTCACCGGCGGAGCCGGCTTCATCGGCTCCCATATCGTCGACGTGTATCTGGCGGCGGGACACGACGTGCTCGTGCTCGATTCGCTCTGGGAACACGGCGGCGGCCGCCGGGCCAACGTTCCCGACCGCGCGTCGTTGGTTCACATGGATATCCGCGACGAAATGGTCGGGCGCATGTTCGCCGAGTTCAAACCGGAGATCGTCAGCCATCACGCTGCCCAGCACTCGGTGGCAATCTCGTCCCGCGATCCCATTTACGACGCGCAAGTCAACGTCATCGGCATGCTCAACGTGCTCGAGAACGCCGTGAAGGCGGGAGTTCGCAAAGTGATCTTCGCGTCGAGCGGTGCGACGTTCGGCAATCCCGAGAAGTTCCCGATTACCGACGACACGCCGCAGTTACCGACGTCGCCGTACGGCATCACCAAGATGGTGACCGAGCATTATCTGCGCTTTTACAAAGCCGAAAAGGGCTTGGACTTTACGGCACTGCGCTACGGAAACGTTTACGGCCCGCGCCAAGATCCCAACGGCGAGGCCGGCGTCATCTCGATCTTCATCGGGAAGTTCCTCGAGAAACAAGGCATACGCATCGATTGGGACGGCGAGCAAACCCGGGATTATGTCTACGTGGGCGACGTTGCGCGCGCGAACCTCGAGGCGCTCGAGCGCGGATCCGGCGGCTGTTACGTGATCGGCACCGGGGTGAAGACGAGCGTCAACGCGATCTACCGCGCGCTGGTCGAGATCAGCGGCTTCGAAGCGCCGGTCACCCACGCTCCACGCCGGCCCGGGGATCCGCGCGACGCGCAGTTCGACGCAAGCCGCGCTCGCAAGGACCTCGGCTGGAGCGCGACCACGAAGCTGATCGACGGCATGCGCCTCACTTACGAGTATTTCAAGGCGCTCTGAAGACTTTTTGACGCCTGGGCGTCTACGCTGGGCGGGATGATTCTCGGAAGCGATCGGAAGCTGCGCCCGCTCTGGCGAGCCTTGCTCTTTTTCGCCTTAGGCAACTACGCGCTGCCAAAGATCCTCGAACAGCCCACGGCGGCCCTCGCCGCGGCGATGCACGTCCGTATGGACCTCTCGGCGGGGACCGTCGCCTTCTACGAAGCGATGACGCTCGCGATCGCCCTTTTCTTGACTTGGGTCTTCGGATGGTACGAGGCGCGGCGCGTTGATTCGTACGGTCTTTCAGTGCGTCAAGCGTTCGGCGCACGGTTTTGGGAAGGTTTCGCGATCGGCGTCGTCAACGCGGGTGCGGTCGCCCTCGGCATGATGGCGTTGGGCGGCATGACGATTCACGGTCTCGCTCTCAGCGGGCCGCCGCTGATTTTTGCGGCGTTGGCGTGGCTTGGAACCAATCTTGTCATCGGGTTGGGTGAAGAGATGTGGTATCGCGGATACCTGTTTCAAACGCTCTGGAAATCGTTAGGGTTTTGGCCTTCCGCGATTGCCATCGCACTTCTTTTCGCTTACGACCACTACTTCTTCAAGCAAGGTGAGAACGTGTGGGACGTGATTACTCTGGTTAGCTTGAGCATCTGGGTGTGTTACAGCGTGCTGAAGACCGGTACGCTATGGCTAGCCGTAGGTTACCACGTTGCGTTCGATTACATGCAGCTCTTCGTCATCGGCACGAAAAACGGCAGCCTCGTGCCGGTCGACCATTTGCTCGACGTGACGTTCAGCGGGCCGGCGTGGTTGACGGGTGGCGTGCTCGGTACCGAAGCGAGTTTCCTGATGTATCCGCTGATCGTTGCCATGTACGTCTACGTTTGGTGGCGGTTCGCACCGCCGTAGACCTACGCGAAAGCGTCGCGCGTGTGAACGTGCTCCGGCCGCGCGCCCATTCCAATCAAACGCGCCGGCAGACGACGCAAGCGCGGAAACTCGTTGACCAGCCGCATGACCGCGGGCGGCTGCGTGAGCGCGACCTCGCCTTTGAGAATGGGATCGATTCCGTGGTCTTGGATGAAGAGTTGCATGCCCTGCGTCACTTTGGTCGGAAACGTGCGGCGCGCTTGCACGCGCGCCAGGTCGCGATCGCTTACCGGTCCTCGCTGGAGAAGCGGACACAAGATGTTTGCCGTCGCGACCGCATCTTGAATTGCCAGGTTGATGCCGACGCCGCCTATTGGGGACATTGCGTGCGCCGCATCGCCGATACACAGTACCCCAGGTTTGTGCCATAGCTTCAAACGGTCGACGCGTACTTGCAGCAGCGAAATCTTCGACCAGTCGTCGAGTTCCTTCACGCGATCGGAAAGCTCTGGAACCACCGATGCGACGTCGCTTTGAAACGCCGCAAGACCGGCGCCTTTCAACTTTTCGAACGATCCCTTTGGAATGATATACGCGCACTGCCAGTAATCGCCGCGATCGATCATGACCAGCAGCCGTCCGCTCACGAGCGTACCCAGCGGCCGTACCGGATCTCCGGGTTCTTTGGAGATGCGCATCCACAGGACGTCCATCGGCGCGCCGAGATTGTCGACCGAAAAGCCCGCGCGCTGACGGATCGTCGAGTGCCGTCCGTCCGTCCCTGCGACGAGCTCCGCGTCGATGGTCAGCCCGCTGCCGTCCTTGGTTCGAGCGCGTACGCCGCAGACGGTACCATCTTTCTCGGCGAGATCGAGGCCCTCGGTCTCCATGAGCAGATGAAACGTGGGATAGCACTTTCCTCGTTCGGCCAAAAAGTTCAGAAAGTCCCACTGCGGCATGAGCGCGATGAACTTGCAGTGCGTCGGTAAATGCGACAGGTCGCCGATGTGCATCGTTTGACCCGCGACCGACGCCGAAATCTGCGACAGCTGGTTGTGCGGTAGTTTTAAGAAATCGTCGAGCCAGCCCAACTCATAGAGGAGCTGCAAAGTCGACGGATGGATTGTGTCTCCCCGGAAATCGCGAAAGAAATCCTTGTACTTCTCTAGGACGACAACCTCAATGCCGGCGCGCGCCAAGAGAACGCCCAGCATCATGCCGCACGGTCCGCCCCCGACGATGCAAACGCGCGTAGTCATTGCGGCCGAGTTCATGCGCAAGTCTTCACCGAAGGTTGAACGAGCCCTATGCCGAAGCGCCCAGCATGCTAGCTGCCGCTCTATTGATGACGATTACCATCGAGTCTGCAATTCACACTGCGTATCCGATCGGCACGATCGCAGCGCCGGTGACGCACGGAGATTTGGCGATCGTATCCGTCGACGTCGTCATTGAGGGGAGTCGGACCAAGCGCGATATGCTCTTGCAGCGTTATCCGTTCGGGTGGCAAATGATCGAGCTCGGCAGGCCAAAACTCTTGCCGTGCCAGCTGAAGGCTCGCGCCGCCGATGCAGCGGCCGTTGCGTTTTTCGCGGGCGGCATCGGCCTCGGTAAAGACTCGCCGGAATACTGCAGCTCGCCGTCGCGCGACGTGGGGCACCTATCCGACGTTGTCGCGGTGCGCAGTTTGATGAACTCGGCCGCGACGACCCCGAAGGTGCACGCGATGATCCCTAGCGTGCACATCATTGACGGTTACGCGCTCGGCGCATGGTATGGCGCCGGCGGCGGCGAAACGATTTTTGCTAAGCGTAATGGCGTTTGGAAAGAGATCGCCGGAGGCGGCGGCGCGTACGCCCCAAGTGACCTCACCAAACTGGGCGTTCCGCCTGCCGCGGCGGAGAAACTCGCGGAGCTCAACGCACCCTAACTATCCCACGACGAGATTGAGCAGCTTGTCGGCGACGTAAATGCGCTTGCGGATCTGCTTTCCGTCGATCTGCGCGCGAACGTTCGCTTCCTCCATCGCCAGTGCCACCGCGGCGTCTTCGGAGAGGCCCGGTGCCGCGATGACGCGCGCGCGAATCTTCCCGTTCACCTGAACGACGAGCGTGATTTCGTCGATCGCCAGCACCGATTCGCTCGGCTGGAGATACGGCTGCAGATGCACCGATTTGCCGTGCCCCAAGCGATGCCACAGCTCCTCGGCGATGTGCGGTGCGAATGGCGCGAGCAATACCGGAAGCGCGTGCACGGCATAGATCGTTGCCGCCGCTTCGGGAAACTTGGCAACGGCTGCCGTGAGCGCGTTTACCAGTTCGTCGAGCCTCGCGATCGTCGTATTGTAATGAAACCGGCGCGACGTCGTTTCGTCGATCGCCGATTTTGCGACCACGTGAACCGCTCGGAGCAGCGCCTTCTCATCCGGAGTCGCTGCTTCCGGTACGTCGTGCACGTGAGCGCCGCGCTCAAAAAACGACTCGCACGCGCGCCACACACGATTGACGAAACGCACGCGTCCGCTAATGCCTTCGTCGGTCCAGTCACTGGTGTCCTCGGGCGGCGTGACGTACAGCAAGAACAGGCGCATCGCGTCGACGCCGTTGGTTTCGGCCGTCATGTCGATGCCGACGACGTTTCCGCGCGACTTCGACATCTTCTCGCCGTTGTACAGCAGCATGCCCTGGTGGAAGAGGCGCTCGAACGGCTCGTCGTGTCCGCTAACCCAGCCGCGATCGTGAAAGAACTTATAGAAGAACCGCGAGTAGAGTAGGTGCAAAACCGTGTGCTCGGCGCCGCCGATGTATTGGTCGACGTTCATCCAGCGATCGGCGTGCGGCTTCGCCCACGGCAAACGCTCGCCGTGCGGATCGAGGTAGCGCAGATAGTACCACGACGACTCGAAGAACGTGTCCATGGTGTCGGTCTCGCGACGTGCGGGGCCGCCGCACGTCGGGCACGTCGTCTTGACGAAGCTCTCGACTTGTGCGAGCGGCGAGCCTTCCCCGGTGAACTGCACGTGTCCGGGAAGTAAAACCGGTAAGTCTTCGTCGCGTAGCGGTACTTCGCCGCAGTTGTCGCAGTAGACGATCGGAATCGGCGTTCCCCAATAGCGCTGACGCGAGATCAGCCAATCGCGCAGACGCGTGTTGACGACTTTTTTGCCGCTGCCCTGTGAGATCAAGCGCTGCGCGATTGCCTCGCGGGCGCGCGCGCTCGACATACCCGAGAAATCGTCGCTGGCAATGAGCCGTCCGTCGTCGCAAAACGGCTGCGTCAGCGGTTCGCTCGGGTCGCGGTCAGGTGAAGCGATGACTTCGGCAATCGCGATGCCGTTGGCTTTGGCAAACTCCCAGTCGCGCTCGTCGTGCGCGGGAACGCCGCCGATGGCGCCGGTACCGTATTCCGCGAGCACGTAGTTGGTGACCCAGATCGGTATGTGCTCGTGCGACAGCGGATTGATCGCGTAGGCACCCGTAAAGAGTCCCTGTTTCTCCATCAAGCTCGTCCGCTCGAGCTCGGACTTCGATTTGAGGCTGTCGGCAAACGCATCGATCGCTGCCGCGTGTTTCTTCGAGACGATCGTCTTGATGGCACCGAGCACGGGGTGCTCGGCCGCCAACGCAACGTACGTGGCGCCGTAGAGCGTGTCGATGCGCGTCGTAAAGACTTCGAGCTTGTCGTCGAGTCCCTCGATTCCGAAGGCGAACTGCACGCCCTCGCTTCGGCCGATCCAGTTGCGCTGCATGGTGCGGGTGCGGTCGGGCCAGCCCGGCAGCGTTTCCAAATCGGCGAGCAGACGATCCGCGTACTCGGTGATCTTCAAGAACCACTGCGAAAGATTGCGCCGCTCGACCAAATGGTCGCAGCGCCAGCAGCGGCCGTCGATGACTTGCTCGTTCGCGAGCACGGTGCGGTCGTGCGGGCACCAGTTGACCGGCGCCTCGCGCTTGTATGCCAAGCCGTACTCGTATAACCGTAGGAACAGCCACTGATTCCAGTGGTAATACTCGGGCTCGCAGGTCGCGACTTCGCGCGTCCAATCGTAGCTGGTTCCCATCAGCCGGATCTGACGCCGCATGTTGATGATGTTCTCGGCCGTCCAGGTGGCGGGGTCGATGCCGCGCGCGATGGCGGCGTTTTCGGCCGGCAGACCGAACGCGTCCCATCCCATCGGATGCATCACTTCGTAGCCGAGCATGCGCGTCATGCGCGCGATGGCGTCGCCGAACGCATAGTTCTTCGCATGGCCGACGTGCAGATCACCCGACGGATACGGGAGCATTTCGAGCACGTAGTATTTCGGCCGGCCGCTGTCGCCGGTCGCTCGGTAAATGCCCTCGTCTTCCCAGCGCTGCTGCCACGTGCGCTCGACGGAACGAAAATCGTAGGTCTGGGCCATAGAGAGTAATCCTACCGCCTTGTCATGGAGTCGGCAACGCGGGAAGGAGCAGCGTGATCCAACGCATCGCTCTCGCGCTCGCCGGCGCCGCCATTGTGGCTATGGCCCTCTGGCACCCCGCACCCCACCCCGCCTTCACGAGCGCCGCCCCGTCGCCGGGCATGCGAACCGCGCCCTCGCGCCGCTTCGCGCATCATTCGCCCGCGGGCAATCGCGCGGTCGTATACGTTGCCGGCGCGGTTGTAAAACCGGGACTCTACCGCCTCGCTGCCGGAGCGCGAGCCGCCGACGCGGTCGCGGCAGCGGGAGGGATGCGCCCCTCGGCCGACGCGGCCGGCGTCAATCTTGCCGAACCCGTCCGTGACGGCGACGAAGTCTTCGTTCCGGCGATCGGCGATGCGCCCCGGGCGCACTCGCGCGTGCGCTCGCGAAACGGCCGCCGCCGTACGCCCGGGCCTCCCGCACTTGCTTTGGACGTCAACTCGGCTGTGCCGGATCAGCTCGCGGCGATTCCGGGCATCGGTCGGGCGCTCGCGGCGCGCATCGTCGCATTGCGTGAGGCCGACGGCGCGTTCTCAACGCTCGACGAACTCCTCGACGTTTCCGGAATGACGCAGTCGCGGTTGGAACGCGCGCGTCCCTACTTGCTGGTGAGGTAAGGGCAGGCTCGACACTAAGTCGGGCGAACTCGCCCACGATGACACTGCCCGCGAAGGAGACGCTGCCGAACCTGATTCGGCGCGCGCTCGCGCAACCCAAGGACGAACTGTTGCTCGAGCGTGACGGCGCGAAGTGGACGCCGACGTCGAGTGCGCGACTGCTGGAGCGCAGCGAAAACGTCGCGTGTGCGATACGCGAGGTGGGACTCGTTGCCGGCGATCGCGTCGCGCTGATCGCGCACGACTGCGTCGATTGGATCGTCTGCGATTTTGCGACGTTCTTTGCCGGTTGCGTCGTCGTGCCGGTCTATCCGACGCAGGCGCTCGACCACACGGCGTACATTTTGAAGCACTCCGAGGCGAAGCTGCTCTTCATCGATTCGCCGGAAACGCTGGAACACGTGCGTGCGAGCGGAGCGCCGTTGCCGCGAACCGTCGTGTTCGACTCCGGCGGCGACGACGGGTTGCGCGCCTTCGAGGCGCGCGGTGCCGCCGTTCGCGCCGAGCATCCGGACGCGCCGGCACGTTACGAAACGCAAAACGCCGATGACTTGGCCGTGCTGATTTACACGTCGGGAACGACCGGCGATCCCAAGGGCGTCATGCTTTCGCACGACAACCTCGCGTTCAACGCGCAGTCGACGCGCGATTGCGCCGCCGGCCAAATGCATCCCGGCGAGGACGCGCTCTCCGTGCTGCCGTTCTCGCACATCTACGAGCATACGTTCATCTATATCTACTTGTTGGTGGGCGTAAGGTACTCCATTTGCCACGAGCCCAACGAGCTGCTCGCCGATCTGCTGGCCGTACGTCCCGCGATGATGACGTCGGTGCCGCGCATCTTCGACCGGGTGCTCGCCGGTATTAAAGGGCGCGCGCTCAAGGTTGGGGGCTTGCAGGGAAAGTTGATTTCATGGGGCATGCGCGTCGCGCGCGAGTGGGCGTACGCGCAGACGTTCGGCGGCGGCGCTTCTCCCGCGCTGGCTGCCGAATACGCGGTCGCCAAGCGTCTCGTGCTCGCGAAGATTCGCAAAAATCTCGGACTCGACCGGATGCGCACGTTCGCGAGCGGCAGCGCGGCGCTGCACATCGACACGGCCATGACGTTCTTGGGCTTGGGAATTCCAATCATGCAGGGGTACGGCATGACCGAAACCTCCCCGGTCATTACGGCCAGTTTGCTGAAGGACAACGAATACGGTGCGGTCGGAAAACCGATCCCCGGTGTCGAGGTGCGTATCGCCGACGACGGCGAGGTGCTCACGCGCGGGCGTCACGTGATGCACGGTTACTATCGCGATCCCGAGGCAACGGCGGCGGTGCTGGATTCCGATGGCTGGCTGCACACCGGTGACATCGGCGAAATCGACGCCGCCGGATTTCTCCGCATCACGGATCGTAAGCGCGAAGTCTTCAAGACCGATGCCGGCAAGTGGATTTCGCCCGCGCGTGTCGAGTCTGCGATCAAACGCTCGATGTACGTGGCGCAAGCGATGGTCGTGGGCAACGGCAAGCCGTATCCGATCGCGCTCGTCTGCCCAAACTGGGAACTCGTGCGCGTTAAACTCGAGCTCGCCGCGCAAGCATCGCCCGACGACTTGGCGACAAACGACGACGTGCGTCAATTTCTGACGGCCGAAGTGCGCAAGCAAACGAACGATCTTGCGCCGTACGAGCAGATTCGACATATTGCCATCGTTCCGCGCGAGTTCAGCGTTGAGGGCGGTGAGTTGTCGCCGGCCATGAAGGTCAAGCGCCGCGTCGTCGAAGGCCGCTACGGTGCGGAGATCGACCGCGCCTACGGTCCCGATCTGCACGCCGCCTCCGTGTAGGGTATCTCATGTCGCGCCGCGTCGACGAAGTCGTTCGAGGTCCGATCAAGAGCAAGACGGTGTTCCCCGTCTTGATCCTGCATTTGATCAAGGAGCAGCCCGACCATGGCTACGGTCTCATGCAGCGGATCGCCGAGGTTTGCGGCGATCTGGTTGCAGTGAACACGAATAAGATCTATCCGCTGCTGCGGCGGCTCGAAGAGCGCGGCTTCGTGACCGCATCGTGGGATCACCCGACCAAACGATCGAGGCGCGTCTACGCGATCACCGAAGCCGGCGATGACCGGCTGCGAGGCATCAAGATGTCGATGCTGCCGTATCTCGACTCGATCGAGCGCGCCGTCAAACGCCTCAAAGACGAGCTCTACGAAAAGATTCCCGGTTAGGCGACGTGCCGTTCCTCGCAGTCGTGCATCTACGCGAGCTCGTGTGTCAGGAATGCGGCACGAAGATCGCCGACCCCGGCGCTCGTTCCTTCGTCGTGGATCCTACGGGCGAGCCGATCGGCTTCGACGCGGAGCACATGCCCGAGGAGATGACGCTGACGGTTGCGTGTCCCGGCGGTCACGTTGCGACGCTCCTGGTCCCCAACGAGGTCGCCGTCGAAGAGACGATGGCGATTCCCGACAGCGCGCCGATTGCCGCCGATGTCGTTTTGAGCGAAATTTGATTCCGCCGGGCGCCACCCGGTGCAGGGACGCTCGCGCTCGGCGACAATGAACGGCCTACCGTTCACGTGGAGGCTTTGCGTTGCGCTGTACGCCGTTACAGGCACTCGTACTCGTCATCTGCGCCGCGTTAGCGACGCCGGTTGCGGCACGAGCTGCCGATCCTAAGATTCCACCGCTCACCCCCGATGCGGTGACGCATCACACCATCTCCGTCGGCGGGCGAACGCTCGCCTATACCGCGCGTGCGGGCACGATCACGCTGCGAAACAACGACGAACAGCCGTTGGTGCGCGTGTTCTATACCGCGTACACGCTCGACGGTGCGAAAGCGCAGAGCCGTCCGGTGACGTTCCTCTATAACGGCGGCCCGGGCAGCTCGACGATTTGGCTGCGCATGGGATCGTTCGGGCCGGTGCGCGTGGTGACGAAGGACGGCACGATGACGGGGCCGCCGCCGTACCACCTCGCCGACAACGCCGACACGCTGCTCGACCGTACCGACCTCGTCTTCATCGACATGCCGGGGAGCGGCTTCGGACGACTCATCGGCGCGGGCACGCCCAAGAATCTGTGGGGCGTCGACGAGGACGCCGACGCGTTCGCTCAGTTCATCACGCGCTATATCACGAACTTTCATCGCTGGAACTCGCCGAAGTTTCTCTTCGGCGAGTCGTACGGCACGACGCGCTCGGCGGTGCTCTCCAACGTGCTCGCGCAGCACGGCATCGCGCTCAACGGCATCGTGCTGCTGTCGTCGTTCCTCAACCCGACGGTCGACTACAACGACGGCGCGCCGATCGGCGGCGGCGACTGGGGGTACGTCTTGTATTTGCCCACCGAGGCCGCAACGGCGTGGTACCATCACGCGGTCTCGGGCTACGGCTCGATCCACGACTTCATCGGGCAGGTCGAGAACTTCGCGCTGACCGAGTATCTCGATGCGCTCGCGCAAGGCGCGCGGCTGTCGCCGGATCGTTACGACGACGTCGTGCGCAAGCTGCACCAGTACACCGGCCTCAACGAGCAATACATTCGCAACTCGGACTTGCGTATTCCGTACGATCGCTTCGAGAACGAGCTCGCGCGTCAGCGCGGCATCACGCTGGGACGCCTCGACTCGCGCTTCCAGACGTACACGTTGGACCGGCCCGGCATCTCGCCCGATTGGGACTCGACCGACGCGGCGGTCGATTCCGCGTTCGTTTCCACGGCAAACGAGTATCTGCGCGACGAGCTCAAGTACAACACACCGCTGCTGTACCGCTACGAAATCTACGACCTCATCTACGCCGACGGCAACAGCTGGGATTTCACCCACGGCAGCGACGCGCAAACCTTCAACGTCGCACGGGACCTCGCGCAGACGATGACCTACAATCCGCAGATGAAGGTCTTTTCCGCCAACGGCTACTTCGATTTCGCGACGCCGTTCTTCGAAACCGTCTACGTGCTCAACCACCTGTATCTCAATCCGTCGCTGCAGCACAATATCACGTTCGGCTTCTACCAATCCGGACACATGGTCTATCTGCATCCTTCGGCGTTAAACGCGTTCCACGCGGATCTCGAACGTTGGTATGCCTCCGTGCTGGGGAATCGCTAAATGATGTCGATGAAACGAATCGGGCTCGCGTTGGCGGCCGTTGCGTGCATGGGGGCATCGCCGGCCGCGGCCACCGCACCCGCCGCACCGGCTTCGAGTGACGGAGGATTTCCCGACGCGGTGACGCCGCACACCATAACCCTCGGCGGAAAAATACTGCCGTACACCGCGCGTGCGGGAACGATCGTTCTGCGGGATGCCAAGGGCGAGCCGGCGTGCCGGATGTTCTTCACGGCGTTTACGCTCGACGGTGGGGATCCGAGCGCGCGTCCGGTCACGTTCTTCTATAACGGCGGCCCCGGCAGCTCGACGATTTGGCTGCGCATGGGATCGTTTGCGCCGATGCGCGTCTCGATACCCGACGCTGCCGTATCCAACAACGCGCCGTTTCACTTAGTCGAAAATCAATACACTCTGCTGGACCGCAGCGACCTCGTGTTCGTCGATGCACCGGGCACCGGTTTCAGCCGGCTCGAGGGCTCCGGGAAACCTTCGGAATTCTACGGAGTCGATCAGGACATGCGAGCGTTTGGGCAGTTCGTCTCGCGATACCTCAGCACGTACAACCGTTGGAACTCACCGAAGTTCCTGTTCGGAGAGTCGTACGGCACGCCGCGTACGGCCGTGCTATCGAACTATTTGGAGCGGCAAGGCATCGGGCTCAACGGCGTCGTGCTGCTCTCGTCGGTGCTCGACTTCAGCCTCGATTGGGACACGAACTTCCAGCCGGCCGCAATCGGCGGCGGCGATTGGGCCTACACGCTGTACCTGCCCACCGAAGCCGCTTCGTCGTGGTATCACAACGCGCTGCCCGGTCCGCAAACGACGCTCGCCGCGCTGCTGCCCGAAGTGGAGCAGTTTGCGATGAACGAGTACCTCAACGCGCTCGCGCAAGGGGCGAAGCTGTCGCCGTCGACCTATAACGACGTGGTTGCGAAGCTGCACCGCTACACGGGACTCTCGGAGCAGTACATTCGTCAATCGAACTTGCGCATTCCGTACTGGCGTTACACGACCGAGCTGCTGCGCAACTCGGGTCAAACGCTGGGGCGGTACGACGCGCGCTATACGTCGTACGCGCTCGACCGTATCGCCGATCGTCCGGAGTTCGACGCGACCGACTCGGCCATCGACGCGGCGTTCGTCGGTGCCGGGAACTATTACGTGCGTCAGATGCTGCATTACAATCCGCCGATCGAGTACACTCCGCTCAGCCGCACGATTTTCCCGCAGTGGGATTGGAAACACAACGGCAACTTGCCGACCAACACGGCGCAAGATCTCGCGCACGCGATGACGTTCAATCCGGGCCTGCACGTCTTTTCGGCGAACGGATATTACGACTTCGCAACGCCGTTCTTCGCGACCGTCTACACGCTCAACCATCTCAGCCTGGCACCGCAGCTTCAAGGGAATATCAGCTACGGTTTCTACGAGTCGGGCCACATGGTGTATTTACACCCCGCAGCCCTGTCGCAGTTCCACGACGACCTGGAGCGCTGGTACGGACAAGTCCTAGGGCGTTAGCGAACGCGGCCCATCGCTCGCTTCGCAATCGCTTCGAGTTTCGTAAACGCGCTTTGCATGGCCGGCGTCGGAGCGGCATCGGCGCTCTCGACGGCCTGCTGCAACGCTTGCAGGGAGTTGTCGACGTACAGCAGCGACGTAAAGTCGTGCGAGTACGAGCCCACGGAGTCGTCCGGGTTATCGGGCGGTGCTTGTCCGGCGATTGGGTTGTGCGCTTTCTGCGCTCGCGTGCGGGCCGCTTCGACGTTGCGTGTCAAGGCGTCGATCTTCATGGCCAGCGCGTACTGCGCGTCGAGGTCGGCATTGGTTGCCGGTGCCCGCGGATCGCGGCGCACCTCGGCCGAACGCGAGTACGCGCGACCGTTCACGGATAACCGAATCGTGTAGCGCCCGGGCGGTACGAGCGGACCGTCGGGAGAGTCGCGATGGAAGTCCCACACGAAGCGATGGCCGCCGGCAGTCGTCGACGGTACCGTTCGAGATGGTAGCCAGTAGGGCAGGAAGCTGATGGACTTCGGATTCACCGGCTTGGGCGGCTGCGCGCTCGACCAATGCCGGATAACCCTACCACCGGCGTCGAGCACGTCGAGCATCACGGTACTGGCGCTGTCGGCGAGATAGTAATCGACGTAGACGCCGCTTTCGGCATTCTTGGCTTGCGGCTCGTCGACCGGCAGCGGCGTTCCTTCCTCATTCGTCGGTCGAACGCGATACGCGAGCGCAGGCGCGAAGAGCGTCGTCGCGCCGCTCGCACCGGCCGCGAGTTGGCGCAGCGTTGAAACGTCGTCGAGAACCCAGAAGGCACGGCCGTGCGTTGCGACGATGACGTCGTCGTCGTGCACCGCAATGTCACGGATCGAGGTCACGGGTAAGTTGAGTTGCAGCGGTTGCCAATCGTCGCCGTCATCGAACGAGACGTACACACCCTTTTCGGTGCCGGCATAGAGCAGCCCGCGCCGCTTGGGGTCCTCGCGAACGGCGTTGACAAACGAGCCGTCGGGAATTCCACGGGCGATGGGACTCCACGTGCGACCGCCGTCACGCGTGCGATAGATATACGGTTTGTAGTCGTCGATACGGTGCCGGTCGACCGCGGCGTACGCGACGCTCTCATCGAAGTGCGACGCTTCGATGATGCCGACTTTACTCCAAGTGGTAACGGCGGGAGGCGTGACGTTACTCCACCGCTTGCCTCCGTCGCGCGTGACCCAGACATAGCCGTCGTCGGTGCCGGCCCAAATGAGGTCGGCGCGCAGCGGCGACGGAGCGATCGAATACACGACGCCGTGACGCTTCACGCCGTTGTCGTCGGCCGTCGTCGCCGGATCGAGATTCGGCGACGATCCGTCCGCGCTGCGCGACAGGTCGGGGCTCACGATTGCCCACGTTTTGCCGCCGTCGCGCGTGCGGAAGATGCGCTGGCGTCCGAAGTACAGCGTCCTGGGGTCGACGGGTGAAAACGCGACCGGAAGCGTCCACGTACCACGCCACACGACACCCGGGTAATCGAGCGTCGGATCGATGTTCTGCTCCCACCCGGTGCTGGGGATTTCTTTGGTCACCGTTCCGCCGTACACCATGTCGCGATGTCGCGGATCGGGCGCGAGTGTCCCGCTTTCGCCACCCACGTCGAGCGGCCGAAAGTCTTGCTGCGAAATCGATCCATACTTCGAGAAGCTCGGCGTGGAGGCGGCGCCTGAGTCTTGCTGCGCACCGTAAACCCAATACGGAAATGCGTTGTCGGTGATAACGTGATAGAACTGGCCCGTCGGCTGGTTGTACCACGAGCTCCAGCTCTTGCCGTAGTTGACGCTCACCACGACACCCTGATCGCTGCCGAGGATGATGCGATTCGAATCGTTCGGATCGACCCACGCGATGTGGAAGTCCGGACCGGTCGGGTCGCCGATGAGCGCGTTAAAACTCTTGCCGCCGTCGGTCGACCGGTACGTGGTCGTGTTCATTGCGTAGACGACGTCGGGATTGTGCGGATCGGCGGTGATTCCGCAGAAATACCATCCGCGCTGCCAAATGCGCTCCTCGTTGTCGGTGTGCGCCCACGTTGCGCCGGCGTCGTCGGAACGCCACATGCCGCCGTTGGCCGGATCGCTGTCGATCATTGCGTAGATACGATGCGGCGCGGCGTTGGAAATCGTGAGACCCATGTGCCCGACTTTAGCCGGCAATCCGCCGTGCAGCTGCGTCCACGTCTTGCCGCCGTCGGTCGTTTTGTAGAGACCGCTTCCGGGCCCGTTTGACGGCGGGTACACGTTCCACGGCGGACGGCGCGTCTGCCACAGCCCGGCGTACACGACGTTGGGATCGCTGGGATCCATCGCCAGCGAAAACGCCCCGGTGTTCTCGTCTTTGTAGAGCACTTTGCTCCACGTCTTGCCGCCGTCGGTCGTCTTGAAGACGCCGCGCTCGGCGTTGGGACCGTATTGATGTCCGCCCGCGGCGACGTACGCAACGTCGGCGTCGTGCGGATCGACGACGATCGCGCCGATTTGGCGCGAATCGTCGAGACCGAGATGCTGCCACGTCTTGCCGCCGTCGGTCGACTTGTACACGCCGTTGCCGTAGGCAATGTCGGAGCGCATGTCGGCTTCGCCGCTGCCGACGTAGATGACGCTCGGATTGCTGGGCGCAACCGTAATCGCGCCGATCGACGCGATATCCTGACCGTCGAAGATCGGATTCCACGTCCGTCCGGCGTCGGTGGTCTCCCAAACGCCGCCGTCGACGGCACCGAAGTAGAAGTGATCGGGTTGGCCCGGAACGCCGGTCACCGCGATTTCGCGGCCCCCGCGGAAGGGTCCGATCAGCCGCCAGTGCAGGGCGTTGAGATGCGACGGACTGACGCTTGCCGCGGCAGCGGAGACCGGAGCGGCGGTCAGCGCGACGAGCGTGGCGAGAAGTGCGCTCAACAAACGGTGCATGAGCGCGAGTTACTCGTATGGGTTGGAAAACTACTGCTGCGTGAACTCGGAGTCCGCGATCGCGATGTTGATTTGGTACGTGCCGTACGCGATCCGCGCCTGACCGCTGTAACCCGGAAAGCGCGCGGTCACGGCAATGCTCGTCGGCAAATGGTACGGCGAGAGACCGTGATGGCTAAACTCGAGCCCGAGGGCCGACCCGTTGGTGTAGGCAAAGGCTACCGACTCGATCGCGTAGGTGCGGGCGTTGACCCACATCGTGACCGTTTTCACGTTGCTAGGATGCTTCGGCGTGCCCACCAGCACATAGGCCGTGTGATTGCGATGCGGCGTGGTTCCCTGTAAAACGATATCGTAAGTCGCTTCCCACGTCTGCGGCGTGCCCATCGCGTTCATCGTGTTCGAGAAGCTCTTGGCTGCGCTCGGCACGTTGTTGAGACGCATCGCCTCCTTGTCGGGCGCTTTGAAGTACTCGGTGCCGTCCATGGCGACCGGCACCGAGAGAAAGCTCACGCGAACGCTGCCGCGGATGGAAACCGGAACTTGATACGAGTGCAGCTCTTGCCGGCCCGCGACGGCTCGAGCGAGTACGTCGGAAGCGTTCTGCGGGGGACTTGCGGTCGGCGCGGAAGCCGGCGCCGCCCCGAGCGCGACGAGAAGTACGAGGGGGCCCCAGCGGCTTTGCCGCGCGGGGGGCGGCGGAGCCGAAGGCGGAGCGCCGGTTAAGGGAATTCCGCGGCGGATTACCACCCGCCGCCCGAGTCTCCGCCCCCGCCGCCGAAATCGCCGCCGCCACCACCGGAGTCGCCAAATCCGCCGCCGCTCCAGTCGCCGCCGCTGGCGCCGCCGAGACCGGCCTGCCCCGCGTCGCCCTGCCAGCCGCCGCCGTCGCTGCCGCCTTGAACCGCCTGCGACGCATCGGCGGGCGCGGCCAAGCCGCCGCCCCCGTGCTGACCGAACATCTCGTTACCGAGCCACGCGCCGCCCAAGCCGCCGAGCAGACCGCTGAAGAAGCTTCCGCCGCCGCCCCCACCGTAGCCGTAACCGCCGTATCCCGGCATCGGTCCCGGCGCGCCCGGACCCGGCATGCCGCCGTAATTGCGAGGTCCGGACATCGCGCGCATAATCGAGCGCAAAATCATGAAACCAACGATTGCGATAATGATCCACCAAAACATCGAGATATGAAAACCTCCACCGCCGTAGGCGGTCGCGGGTGCGCCAGAATAGCCGGCGTTGGATTGCGACCGCAAACTGCCGGTGTGCGCGCGATACACGTTGAGAACGCCGTCGACTGCGGCCGCGATCCCGGCGTCGTAGTTTTCGGTGCGGAACTGCGCTTCCATCGATTGGCGAATGCCGCGCGTGACGTCGGGCGTAAACCATCCGGCCTGCACGCCCGCGTTATCGGGGACGATAATGTCGCGCCGGTCGGTTTTTGCGATGAAGATCAAGACGCCGTTGACGTTTTGCGATGAAAACGCCGAACTCGCCGCGCTCTGCAACGACGTGCCGTTGAGCGACGGCACGGTAACGACGACGATCTCTTTACCGGTCTGCGCGTTGAAGCTCGAAATGCGCGCATTGAGCTGCGAGATGGTCGAGGCCGAAAACATGCCGGCCTGGTCTTGGACGAAGTCGCGCGCCGCAGCCGGCAGCGGCAGCAAGGCCGCGAATGCGAGCATGGCGGCCAGGGCGCGAAGGGTGGCAATCGCTGGTGTTCTCACGGTGGATTCTACCTATGACCCGGCGGGGTGTTTCGCCCTCTTGCCTAGGATTGTCGACAGTCGACGGAGGAGAGCAAGCCATGGCCACGTCCCCTCAGTTGAAGTCGGGATCCCTGAGCTTTATCGAGGTCCTCGCGACGTCGGTTGCGCTGATCGGGCCAAGCATGACGCCGCTTTTAATTGCGCCCGGGATGTTCGCCCTGGCCGGCAATGCGACGTGGCTCGCCTACGTCTTCGGCGCCGCGATGCTGTTCTTCGTGGCGCTGAACATCAATCAATTTGCCCGGCGCTCGAGCGAGGCCGGCTCGATGTACGGCTACGTCGCCGATAACCTGGGTCGCACGACCGGCGCGCTCAACGGCTGGGCGCTGCTGTGGGCGTACGGATTCACCGCGGCGGCCGTAGTCGGTGCGATGGCGCTGTTTGGCGATTTGCTTTTACGCGACGCCGGCATTCACGCACCGCTCGTCCTCATCGCTGCGGTCGTCGCGGCGATCGCATGGCAAGCCGCATATCGCGGCGTGCAGATCTCCGCGATCGTCATGCTCGTGCTCGAGGTCATTTCGGTGGTCATCATCTGCGCCGTGGTCGGCGTCGTGCTCTTCCACCAGGGGCCGCACCTCGACGTCAATCAAGTCACGCTCAAGGGCGGCTTTCCCGGCGGAATCGGAATAGCGTTAGCATTTGCGATGTTCAGTTTCGTCGGATTCGAAAGCGCGACGGCGTTCGGTGCGGAGGCGAAAAACCCGCTCGTGACGATTCCGCGTGCGGTTATCGGCAGCGTGCTGTTTGCGAGCGTGTTCTTCATCGTCGTAACGTATGCCGAGATCGTCGGCATGGCGCACGCGGCGCAGCCGCTCGACAAGCAGACGTTTCCGCTCGGTACCCTCGTCGATCTTTTTGGCATCGGCTTCCTGCGCGTGCCATTGACGATCGGCGCGCTGTGCAGCGCCTTTTCGGTGTGCCTGGCCTGTATCACGACGGCGGGCCGTATCGCTTACGCGATGGCGACGGAAGGTTCGCTGCCGCCGGCCTTTGCACGCATCGAACCCAAGCACGATACACCGAACGTTGCGGTGACCGTGGTGACCGCAATCACGCTCGTGATTGCGGCGGCGTGCCTCATAGGCGGGATCGCGCCGATCGATGTATTCAACAATTGCGGCGTCCTGAGCTCATTTGGATTCTTTCTCGCATACGCACTGATCTCGATTGCGGCGGCAGTGTTCGTGAAGCGCCGGGGCGAGCGCCGCGTAGGCGATCTGCTGATCTCGGGGGTCGCGGTCGCACTGTTGGTGTTTGCCGCCGCGATGGACTTCTTTCCGCTGCCGGCGCCCCCGCAGCGTTACTTTGCTTACTACTTCCTGGCGTTTCTGGTTCTGGGTTGGATGTGGTTTGCGCTGCGCCGCCGCAAGGCCGTGGCGTGAAGCAGCAGGCGTTCGAGCGCGCGTCGACGGCCGTTCGCGTCGCAACCGTCTTGCGCGAGCGCATCGCGCGCGGCGAGCTGCGGCCGGGTTCGCGGCTCATCGAACTCGACATCTCGCGCGAGCTCGGCGTGAGCCGCAGCCCGGTGCGCGAGGCACTGCTGCATTTGGCCGAAGAAGGCCTCGTGGAAATTCTGCCCTATCGCGGCGCGATGGTCGTGCCCCTCGATAAAGTGCGTCTGACGGAGCTATTGGAGTTTCGCTTGGCGCTCGAGCACTTCGCGCTGGAACGGCTCGTCGAAAGAAGCGATCGCTCCGAGATTGCGCGGCTGCGCGAGCGGGTGGAGCCCCTGCGCGCCGCCATCTCGAGCGGCGATCGTCAAGCAACGATCGATGCCGATCTCGCGATGCACCGCGAGATGGTTGCAATGGCCGGCAACACGCTGGTCGAGCGCGCGTACGAAAGTCTCATCGTACAGATACGCTTGTACATCGATCTCACGAGCGCGCACTACGAGCGTCCGGAGGATCTTGCGACCGAGCACGAAGCGTTCTTCGACGCGGTCGAACGCGGTGAGTTTTTGATGTCGCGCAAGCTCCTCGACGCGCACATCACGCACGGCTTCGAGGACGTCGGCTAAGGCCAGCGGCTGATGACGACGCGCTGTTGCGTATAAAATGCGACGCCGTCTTTGCCGTGACAGCGTAAGTCGCCGAAGATCGAATCTTTCACGCCGCCGAACGGGAAGAACGACATCGGCGCGGCCACGCCGATATTGACGCCGACCATGCCGACTTCGATGCGATTCGAAAACGTTCGCGCGCTGCCGCCGTCCGACGTAAAGATCGACGAGGCGTTGCCGTAGCGCGATCGATTCGCTAAGTCGATCGCTTCGCCGAGCGTCGATACCCGCACGATCGCCAGGACCGGACCGAAAATCTCTTCCCGCGCCAGTTCGCTTTGCGGATCGACGCGATCGAAGATAACCGGCGAGAGAAACGAGCCTTTGGCTTCGCGAGCCGCCGGATCGGGAGCGAGCTCCAGCGTCGCTCCGCTCTTGCGCGCGCGCTCGACGTAACCGTCGATGCGCGCGATCGCGTCGTGACTGATGACTGGTCCCATGTCGGTGCCGGCATCGAGGCCGCATCCTAAACGCAAGCCGCGCGCCGCGTCGACCAGCATCGGCACGAGCCGTTCGCCCGCGTCGCCGACGGCAACCACGACCGAACCCGCCAGGCAACGCTGTCCCGCGCCGCCGAAGGCCGAGCTGACGATCGCGTCGATCGAGCTTTGCTTCACGCCGTCGGGCATCACGATCAGATAGTTTTTTGCGCCGCCCAACGCTTGAACGCGCTTGTGGGAGCGAACCGCGCGCTCGTGCACGAGCTGCGCGACGGTCGACGACCCTACGAACGACACGGCCGCAACGTCGGGATGGTCGATCAGCGCGTTGACGGTTTCGACGCCGCCGTGCACGACGTTGAGGACGCCGTCGGGGAACTTCGCTTCGCGCGCGACCTCGGCGAGCAAATTCGCCGTGAGCGGCGTCTGCGGCGACGGCTTGAGCACGAACGTGTTGCCGGCGGCCAACGCAATGGGAAACATCCACAGCGGGATCATCGACGGGAAGTTAAACGGCGTGATGCCCACGCAGACGCCGAGCGGGTAGCGCATCGAGATCGAATCGACGCCGCGCGCGATGTCGGGCAGCGCGTCGCCCATCATCAGCGACGGCATGCCGCACGCGAACTCGACGGCTTCGATGCCGCGCCGCGCTTCCGCGCGCGCATCGGCAATCGTCTTGCCGTTCTCGCGCGACACGCTGCGCGCGATCTCTTCGTGGCGCCGCTCGAGTGCGTCGGCGTAACGGAACATGAGCCGCGCGCGCTCGATCACCGGAACCTGCGACCACGTTATAAACGCGGCTTTTGCCGAGGTGACGGCCCGCGCGACGTCGTCGCTCTGCGCGACCGCAATGCTGCCGAGCTCGAGCCCGGTCGCGGGATCGGTGACCAGCATTTCCATCGTTACCCTGCCTTCGGAAGCTTCGCGAACTCTGCGAACGCGGCGTCGAAAATCTCCATCGCCTCGTCGAGCTCGCTTTCGGCGACGGTCAGCGGCGGCGACACGACGATGACGTTATAACGGCCATAGATGTACATGCCGCGAGCGAGCAGGTCGCCGAAGAGCGATTGCAGCGTTCGGCCGCCTTGCCATTCGACCAGCGGCTCGCGCGTTTCGGGATTGGCGACCAGCTCGAGTCCGAAGAACGCGCCGACGCCGCGCGCCTCGCCCAGCATCGGATGCCGCGACCCGAGTTCTTCGAAGCGCTTGCGCAGCCACTCTTCGACGACGCGCGCCCGTGGGAAGAGATTTTCTTCCCGGTACGCCTTCACGGCGGCCAGCCCGGCTGCCGTTGCGAGCGGATGTCCGCTAAACGTGTGGCCGCTGGGCAGCGCGTGCGCGTCGAAAAACTTTGCCAGCGATTCGCGCACGGCGACGCCGCCGAGCGGAACGTATGCCGACGTCACGCCTTTGGCAAACGTGAACATGTCGGGCGCCACGCCGAATCGCTGCGAAGCGAACGCCTCGCCGGTGCGTCCGAATCCGGTCATGACCTCGTCGAAGATCAGCAGAATGCCGTAACGGTCGCACAACTCGCGCACGCGTTTGAGATAACCGTCGGGGAAGACGATGACGCCGTTAGAACCAATGACGGGCTCGATCATCAGCGCGGCGATCCGTTCGCCGCCTTCGTAGCGCACGATCTCTTCGAGATGCGCGATCGCGCGCTCGACCTCTTCGGCTGCGTCGCGCGTGTGGAACGGACTGCGATACGGAAACGGCGAGAAGAAGCGCACGACGCCGGGAAGGCCCGGTTCGTTCGGCCAGCGCCGGTTCTCGCCGCTCAAACTGCCGGCGCCGGGTGCCGAGCCGTGAAACGACCGGTACGCGGTCAACACTTTGTGCCGTCCGGTAATGGCGCGCGCGAACTTCACGGCGTCTTCGTTGGCTTCACCACCGCCGGTCGTGAAGAAGACGCGGCCGCCCTCATTCCAGGGACCGATTTCGACGATTGCCTTGGCCAGCGCGGAACGGGTGTCGTTGCCCAGGCTGGGCGGCGCATAGGCCAGCCGCGCCGCCTGTTCCCCGATGGCTTGCGCCATGCCGGCGTGACCGTGGCCGAGGTTGACGGCCACCAATCCCGCCGAAAGGTCGAGATAACGCTTCCCGGAGTCGTCGTAGAGGTAGGATCCCTCTCCGCGAACGATGGTCGGCACCGAACGGCCGGCCTGCGGAACCCACGGCGTCAAAACATGATCCATGCGAGCCTCTTGTACATTGTCGACAATTGTTCCCGCTTAGCGGGCAGCCAGGGTCGTACCCACGACGATGAGGCCGCCTGCGACGCTCAAGGCGAAGAAAACGATGAAGATCCAGACGCCCAGGCGTTTCCAGAAGTCGCGGCGGTTGCGCGACGCCCGCGTCTCAAGACGCGGCATGGAGCGGCCCCCAGAGGCGTTCCAAATTGTAAAACGTGCGCTCCTCGGGCGTGAACACGTGCGCGATGAGATTGCCGGCGTCGATGAGGATCCACGTGCCGTCGCTATAGCCCTCTACGCGCAACACGGCCGCATCGTTCTTTTTAAGCGCTTCCACGATCGCGTCGGCGATGGCGCGGGTTTGTATCTTCGACCGTCCGGTGACGATGACGAACGCATCGGCCAAAATCGTGCGCGCGTGCACGTCCAAAACGGTGAAATCGATACCTTTTTTGTCGAGCGCAGCGTCGCGGACGACGTCGATTACATGGTCGATGCTCTTACCTCCTCGAGCGGAATGCCGAACGTGTGCGCGGCCGCGATGGTGGCGGGCGCGACGGCGAGTCCTTTGTGCGCCAAATGACGCACCGACGATTTGATGACCTCGCGCGTCGCTTCGGTCAAATCGTTCATCGCGAGCTCCCATAACGCGGCGCGTTCGGGAAAGTTGCGTTCCGGTTCCAAACCGTCGGCGAGAAAAACGACGCAATCCAACGGCGACATAGCCGCCGCCGCGGTGGTGTGTTTTTCGATCGCGGAGAGCACCTGCTCGTCGTGTACCCCGAAGGTTTCGGCGGCAATCGCGGCACCGAGCCGAGCGTGCAGCACGACCGGATTCGCTCGCTCGAAGCCGTCGATCGGCATGCCGCGCGCCTCACATTCGGTCAGCAGCCGCTGCGCCGGGTACAGGCGCGCGAGGTCGTGGAGCATGCCGGCCAGCCGAGCGCGCCGCGCGTCCAGACCGTGGCGCTGCGCGAGTATATCGGCACAGCGCGCGACGCGCACCGTGTGCTCGTACCGATGATCCTGCGCCAGGTGGTCGCGCACGCGCCGCGCGAGCTGCGTGAACGTCAAGCGTTATTGCGCGCCCGCAGCACGGCGATGCGGTTGCGGTAGAGCTCGCTTTTGAGATTTCCCGCCCACATCACCATCGCGCTCTCGTTATCGTCGCTGTAGTAGCCGCGGCGCAAGGTGACCGTCGTAAAACCGTACTTGCGATAGAGCTGCTGCGCGACGACGTTGCTTTCGCGTACTTCGAGCGTCAGCCACGCGGCACCGCGTTCGATCGCCTCGTCGATCAAATGCAGCAGCATTACTTCGCCCAAACGTTTTCCGCGAAACGCCGGATCCACGGCCAGCGTCGTAACGTGCGAGTCTTCCAAAATCACCCAGATGCCGCCGTACGCGACGATCCGATCGCCGATTCTTCCCACGAAATAGTGCGCCACTTTGTTGGTGCTGAGCTCGTTGTAGAAGGCGTCCGACGGCCAGACCGTCGAGAATGACGCGCGCTCGATTCGCGTGACCGCCGGTATGTCGCCGCTGATCATCGGGTCGATCGTCATGCGCTCGGGCAGTCCGGCGTCGTGCGGACTGAGGGTCATCTTCATTTCAAACGCGGAACGCGCGCGGCGGGAAGCTCGCCATAATCCGCGCGCACGGCGTGCACGCTCGCGGCAGGCTTCAGCGCGGCTGCGGCCAGAGCGGCGGCGCAAGCGGCGGGGGCGATCGAAGGAGTGACCGGGCTCACTACAATGCCGCGTTCGGCGAGCGCGCTGAGCACGTCCTCCGGGGCGCCGAGTACTGCCAGAGGCGTCGAAGGGCGGAGGGCACCCTCGAGCTCCCCAAGCACGTCGGCGATCCAGCCCGAGGCACGCTCGATCCGCCCGCCGTTACGAAGCCGCGCCGAAATCACTCCGGTCCGTCCCACGACCACCGTCAGAACCCGGTCGAACGAGCCGCCATACTCCAGCAGGTCGAAAGAGTCGATTGCAACGAGCGGGGTGCGCCACGCCTGTGCCAGCGATTTGGCGTACGAGATCGCGATCCGAAGGCCGGTAAACCCTCCGGGGCCGCATCCGACGGCGATGCGCTCGATCTGCGAAGCGGAGACGCCGGCGTCGTCGAGCACGGCCGCTATGGCGGACAAACCGGCTTCGAGCGCGACGTTGCCCGGTTCGGAGCGCTTGCTGCGGATCGATCCGCCCGCGGCGACGGCCGCAGAAAAGCCGCCCAGCGCTCCGTCGATGCCCAAAACGTTCATCGGCGGGTACAGTCCACGGTGCGCGGCGAGTCACCGGCGCCCTCAATATGAACGTCGTAACGAGCGGCCGGTACGAGGTGCGGCGCTTTCTCCCACCACTCGACCAAAACGATCGAGCGTCCGTCGAACGCGTCGTCCAAGCCGAGCTCGACGGTTTCGCCCGGTTCCCCGATGCGAAAGAGATCCAGATGATCGATCGGCGGATCGCCCGAGTAGCGATGCCAAAACGTAAACGTCGGACTCGACGTCTGGTCGGCGCCGTGAAGCGCGCGGACGACGGCTCTGACAAAAGTCGTTTTCCCCGCTCCCAGCGGTCCCGAAAGTGCGACGACGTCGCCCGGTTGCAGCCCGCGCGCGAACGCCGTTGCGAAATCGGTCAGCGCGGCCTCGTCGGAAAAAGTGCGCCGTAACGGAGCGGCGAAAGCATCGGGCATGAATGGCGACTTCGGCGCCGAGCTGGACGCGGCCCTGAACGCTCGACTCGGCGACCTGCGCGCGGCTGCCGATGCGGCGCGCGCGCGGATCGACCAAGGGGTCGAGGCGATTCGGGTCGTCGAGCCCTCGCCCATCGTCTTCGGCGACGTGCCACACCCGGCCGCGGTATCGTTCGACCTTCCGGAGGACGAGTTCGAGGCGCCGGCCGACGCCGAGGGGATTCCACTACCGGAAGAAAACCTATAGTTAACGGTTGGCCGTTCCGGCCAACCTTCGTTTTGTGAAGCCTTGAATAACGATTTAGTTTTCCAAGTCAACGTCGAAGATGAAATGCGAGAGAGCTATCTCTCGTATGCTATGTCCGTTATCGCCTCGCGGGCGCTGCCCGACGTGCGCGACGGCCTCAAACCCGTCCAGCGCCGCATCCTGTACGCGATGCGCGAGATGGGAATGGAGCCGACCAAGCAGCATCGCAAAAGCGTCGGCGTCACCGGCGAAGTGCTCAAGCTGTATCATCCGCACGGCGACTCGTCGGTATACGATGCGCTCGTGCGCATGGCCCAAGATTTTACGCTGCGCTATCCGCTGATCGACGGTCATGGCAACTTCGGTTCGATCGATCCCGATCCGCCGGCAGCCATGCGCTACACCGAAGCGCGGCTCGCGCGCGTGGCGCTCGACGTGCTCGCCGACATCGATAAAGAGACCGTTGCGTTCGTCTCCAACTTCGACAATCAAACCACCGAGCCGACCGTGCTGCCCGGCAAGCTGCCGCAGCTGCTGGTCAACGGTTCGTCCGGTATCGCCGTCGGGATGGCGACCAACATTCCGCCGCACAATCTCAGCGAAATTGCCGACGCCATCGCGGCGGTGATCGACGACCCGAACATCAGCGACGACTCGCTATGCGACATCGTCAAAGGGCCCGATTTTCCGACCGGCGGCACGATTCACGGTCTAGAAGCCATCCGCGAAGCCTACAAAACCGGCCGCGGCTCGATTACGATTCGCGGCAAGGCCGAAATCGTCGAGGAAAAAGGCAAGCATAAGATCATCATTACCGAGATTCCGTATCAGGTGTACAAGAACCGCATCGTCGAGGCGATAGCCGAAGCGCACGCGGAGAAACGCATCACCGGAATCGCGCGCTTGGACGATCTTTCGAACCGCAAAGGGATGCGCGTGGTGGTCGAGCTGCAGCGGACTGCGACCCCGAAGGTCGTGCTCAACCAGCTCTTCAAGCATACGCCGCTCCAGTCGAGCTTCGGCTTCAACATGCTGGCGCTCGTGCCCGTGGGCGCGCCGCGTCCCGACGGATCGGCCGCGCTCGAGCCGCAAGTGCTCAATCTCAAGCAGCTCCTCGAGCATTTCATCGCGCACCGCAAAGACGTCGTTACGCGCCGCACGCGTTACGACTTGCGCAAAGCCGAAGAGCGCGCGCATCTACTCGAGGGCTATCGCATCGCCCTCGACAACATCGACGAAGTCATCGAAATCGTGCGCGGCAGCCAGACCACCGACGAAGCCAAGCAGCGGTTGTCGCAGCGCTTTTCGCTCAGCGAAGTTCAGGCTCAGGCCATCGTCGACATGCGACTGCGGACCCTGGTCGGTCTCGAGCGGCAAAAGATCGAAGAAGAGTATGCCGAGCTGATCAAAACGATCGCCGAGCTGCAAGATATTCTCAAGAGCCCGCGCCGGATCGCCGGCATCGTGAGGTCCGAAACGCTCGACGTGCGCAAGCGCGTCGGCGACGAGCGCCGCACCTCGATCGAGGTGGCCGAAGACGAAATCTCGATGGAGCAGCTGGTGCCCAACGTCGACGTGGTCGTCACGTACACCGTCGGCGGCTACATCAAGCGCGTTTCCGTCGACACGTTCCGCACGCAAAACCGCGGTGGACGCGGAGTGACCGGTATCTCGAACCTCAAGCGTGAGGACGTCGTGCGCAACTTCTTCATGACCAAGACGCACGATCACGTGCTATTCTTCACGAATAAGGGTCGCGTCTATCGTCTGCGCGGTTACGAAATTCCGGATACGACCCGTCAAGCGCGAGGCACCGCGCTGGTCAACCTGCTCACCCTGCCGCCGGGCGAAGAAGTCAGCGCGGTCTACCCCGTCGACAAGTTCACGGGCGATCAGTACATGGTGATGGTGACCAAGCAGGGCGTCATCAAGAAGTCGAAACTCGAAGACTTCGCCAACGTGCGGCGCAACGGACTCATCGCGATCAACCTCGACGACGGGGACGAACTGCTCGCCGTCGACCTATCGGACGGATCGCGCGACATCATCCTAGCCTCGACCAACGGCATGGCCGTGCACTTCAACGAAAAAGACGTGCGCGCGATGGGCCGTCCGGCTCGCGGCGTCAAGGCGATGACACTCGAGAACGGCGACACGATCGTTGCGATGGACGTCATCGAAGACGAACGGCGCGAAGTGCTGCTGGTCACGTCGCTGGCCTTCGGAAAGCGCACGCCGATCTCGGAGTACCGTCACACGTCGCGTGGCGGCAAGGGCGTCAAGGCTTTCGCGCGCCAGCGCGACGACATCGGCGGCGTCGTGGATCAGATTCTCGTTGCGCCCGACGATCAAATCTTGATGATCACCTCGGGCAACCAGGTGATCCGGCTGAAGGTCGGCGACATTCGCAAGACCGGCCGCGATACGAAGGGCGTCCGGCTGCAGCGTCTGGGCGAAGGCGACGAGGTGATCGCCATTACCAACCTCGGCAAACAGGCCAAACAGATCACCGACATCACCGGGGAACCCCAACAGCCGGAACTTTAACTGTCATCCTGAGCGTAGCGAGCGAAGTCGAAGGGCAGGCGCAACCCTAGGCCCGGCCAGCGCGGTCCCAGCGACCGGAGGAGTAAAGTGAGCACACTAAACGACGTAACTCAGACGAACTTTGACAGCGAGGTGCTGCAAAGCAACCAGCCCGTGCTGGTCGATTTTTGGGCGCCATGGTGCGGACCTTGCAAAATGCTCGGCCCCGTCGTGGAAAAGGTCGCCAATGCCAACGCCGGCAAGGCGAAGTTCGTGAAGTTGAACACGGACGACAACCCGAGTCTGGCGGGTCAGTATCAGGTCTCGGGCATTCCGTGCTTGATTCTCTTCAAAGGCGGACAGCCCGTCGATCGCATCGTCGGCTACGTTCCCGAGAACGTCATTACGTCGATGCTCAGCAAGCACGTCGCGTAAGCGATGTCGCAAGCGTTGCGCAGCCTTCCGGCTGTGCACCGGCTGTTGGAAGAGCCCGCGGTTGCCGTATTCGCGGCGACCCTTGGAAGAGAAGGAATGAAAGGCGCGATCGAGCGAGTGCTCGATCGCGCTCGTGCTTCCGGCCAAGCGCACGGGTACGAAGATATCGTCGCCGCCGTAGTGGCGCAGCTCGATGCAATGCGCATGCGCGGCATGCTCTGCGTCATCAACGCGAGCGGTGTGATGCTGCATACCAATCTCGGACGCGCGCCGTTGGCGACCGAAGCGCTCGCCGCCGTCGATCGGCTCTCGCAGGGTTATTCGAATCTGGAATACGATCTGGAAGCCGGCGAGCGCGGCTCGCGGTATTCGCGCGTTACCGACGCGTTGCGCGAAGCGACCGGCGCGCAAGACGCCGTCGTCGTCAACAACTGCGCGGCGGCGGTGCTGCTCGTGCTCGACACGTTCGCGCGCGGCCGCGAGACCGTCGTCGCGCGCAACCAGCTCGTCGAAATCGGCGGCGGTTTTCGCATTCCCGACGTGCTCGCGCGCAGCGGCACGACGCTCGTCGAAGTCGGCACGACCAATCGCGTCTACGCTCGCGACTTCGAAACGGCGCTGTCGCCGCGTACCGCGCTGCTGCTGCGGACGCATCCTTCGAACTATCGTATCGAAGGGTTTACCGCCGACGTTTCCGGCGACGAGCTCGTCAAGCTCGGGCGTCGCTCCGGTGTTATGGTCGTCGAGGATTTGGGAAGCGGAGCGTTGGTCGATCTTGCGGAGTACGGTCTGCCGCACGAGCGCACGGTTGGGGAAGCGCTCGCCGAGGGCATCGATCTCGTGACGTTTTCGGGAGATAAGCTGCTGGGTGGACCGCAATCGGGTATCGTCGTAGGCAGCGCGCGATTCGTAGCCGCGCTGCGTACCAATCCGCTCCTTCGCGCATTGCGCGTCGATAAAACGACGATCGCCGCGCTCGGTGCCACGCTCGCGCTCTATCGCGATCGTACGTCTCGCGAGCGCATCCCACTCTATCGAATGCTTGCGGCCACCATCGAGCATCTGCGCGCCCGGGCGCAGCCGTATATTACCGCGATACCGCAAGCGATGCTCGTGGAATCGGTGGCGTACGTCGGTGCGGGCACGCTTCCCGACGCGCGCGTTGCGTCGCTCGCGATTGCGATTCGCGTACCGCGTCCCGACCTCACGGCCGCAGCATTGCGGCGCGGCGATCCCGCGATCGTGGGACGTATCGAGGACGGGCGGCTCCTGTTCGATCTGCGGACCATTGCGCCGGAAGAAGACGGCAGCGTTATCGCGAAGCTTCGCGCATGTTGATAGCGGCGGTCGCACTCGCTGCGACTCTTGGAGAGAACGATTATCGTAGTCTGGCGACGTTGTCGTCCCCGGCGATATCACCCGACGGTAAGCACGCCGTCACGATCGTCTCGCACGTCGTGTGGGATGAGGATCGTCGCGACGACGATTTGATCGTGGTCGACCTTGCGACCCATGCGACGCGCACGCTGACCTACCGGCGAAAAGATCTCTCGAGTCCCGCGTTTTCGCCCGACGGCTCGCGGCTCGCATTCATCGCAGCGGGCGCGGACGACAAGGATCAGGTCTTCGTGATGCGGCTCGACGGCGGCGACGCTCGCCCGGTAACGCACGCAAAAAGCGACGTCGACGAGTTCGCGTGGCGCTCCGACGGCCGCGCGCTGGCGTACCTGGCGACCGACCCCGATCCGGATCGCAAAGGCTCCGACAAATTCCGTGACAGCTTCGTCTTTACGACCGAGCCGATCACCGCGCGCTCGCGCCCGCGCCCCGATCATCTCTTCGTTCAATCGCTCGACGGCGGGGCGCCGACGCAGTTGACGTTCGGCGCGCAGAGCGCAACCTCGGATTATCCGATCTCATGGTCGCCGGACGGTAAGACGATTGCGTTCACGCTGGTTCCCAACGCGATCCTCAACGACGAGAGCTATTCGCACGTTGCGCTCGTCGACGTCGCGACGAAGAACGTGCGCGATCTGACGGGTCGTACCCAGTGGGAGAGCTCGGCGATCTTTTCGCCGGACGGTAAACACATCGCGTACACGTACTCCGCCGGCGATTCGCAGATAACGCTGGTGCAGCTCTACGTAACGACGCCGGGGGGCGGCAAAGGAACGCCGGTCTCCGGAAAAATCGACGGCGACGTCACCGACTACGCATGGTCGCGGGACTCGAAGAGTTTGCTCGTTGCAACGCCGGAACGCACGACGATGGCACTGTACCGCGTGCCGCTCGAGGGTACGCCCGAAGCGCTCGATTTACACGGAACCGTGCCGGGAACGCCGGGTCAAACGACCGGAGCGGTCTCGGTATCGTCGCTGCAAAACGGCGTCGCCTCCGACGGAACGATGGTCTTTGTCGGGAGTTCTCCAAAGCAGCCGCCGGAGCTCTACGAACGCGCGATCGGCGGCGCGGTAGCCAAGCTCACGGATTTCAACGCGACCGTCGCGCGCTTCGATCTGGCGCCCGCGGAGCGCATGACGTTTCCTACGTCCACGGGCATCACGGGCGACGGCGTCGTGTATTATCCGCCGGGCTTTGGCGCCGGTCGCAAATACCCGCTGAGCGTCTACATTCACGGCGGCCCCGACGATCCAACGGCGCTCGGATTCGATTTCTGGGCGCAAGTCATGGCGGCGCGCGGCTGGATCGTGCTGCGGCCGAACTATCGAGGCAGTCCGAATCTCGGCTTAGCGTACAAGCGCGCGATCCTCTACGATCCCGAAGAAGGGCCGGGCAAAGACATCGTCGCGGCAATCGACGTGTTGCGGTCGCGCGGCCTCGTCGACGAGTCGCGCATCGCAGTATCGGGCTGGTCGTACGGCGGCATCATGACCGCGTGGATGATTTCGAAGTATCATTTTTGGAAAGCCGCGGTTTCGGGCGCGTCGGTCAACGATTGGATCACCGACTACGGTACCGCCGACGATAGCCTAGCCGATCGCGACATGCTGCACGGCTCGCCGTTCGTCGGCGACAACGCGCCCGAGTGGCACCGCGTCTCGGCGATCTCGTACGCGCGCGACGTAACGACGCCGGTCCTGATCCTTTCCGACGTCGGCGACAATCGCGATCCCTTCGCGACGTCGTCGATGTACTGGCGAGCGCTGCGCGACAACGGCAAGGACGCGACCTTACGCGTCTGGCCCATCAACGGGCATTTTCCGAGCGATCCGGTGCGCATAGTCGACGTCTACCATTACTGGCTAGACTTCATCGCCCAACACTTCCGCTAGTGCGATCTTGGCAAAGGAGACGTCCGTTGTATCGTACTTTTCGAGCGCTGAGCGCGATCGCGCTGTTGAGCGCTGCCGCTCTTTGCGCGAGCGTTGCCGAGCCGGTGCGCGCGCAGTCGGCAGACGCAGCACAAACGACGGTTGCCAAAGCCTCGCCTGCGGCGCAGGACGGCCCCGACCCGTTTCTTTGGCTCGAGGAGCAGACCGGCGCACGCGCAATGCAATGGGTGAATCAGCAGAATGCGCGCACGCTGCCGGTTCTTCAGAGCGATCCGCACTACGCGCTGCTGTATAACGACGCCTATTCCGTCATTACCGCGAAGGGGCGCATTCCATATCCGTCCGTGCTCGACGGTGCCGTGTACAACTTCTGGACCGACGCGACGCATCAACAGGGCATTTGGCGCCGAACGACGTTCGCCGATTACGCGAGCGATACGCCTCGCTGGACGACCGTGCTCGATCTCGACGCGCTAAGCAAAGCGGACAACAAAACCTGGGTCAATCACGGCGCCGACTGTAACTGGCCCAAAGAGTATGACTGCTTGTTGCAGCTCTCAAACGGTGGCGAGGACGCCGACACGGTTCGCGAGTTCGACCTTCGCACGGACTCGTTCCGTCAAGGCGGCTTCATGCTTGCGCGCGGGAAGCAAGACGTGTCGTGGTTCGACGACGACACCATTGCGGTCGCACGCGAGTGGACGCCCGGACAGCTGACGAAATCGGGCTACCCGTACGTCGTGAAATTGTTGCGCCGGGGACGGCCGTTATCCAGTGCGCTCGAGATCTTCCGCGGCAAGCCGACCGACGTCTCCGATTCCGCCTCCCAGCTCTACGACGCGCGAGGAGATCGGCTCACCCTGATCACTCGAGGCGTCGACTTCTTCCACACCCAGACGTATCTCTACAACGGTAACAAGGCAGTCCTCACCGGTTTGCCGCTGAAATCGAGCATCGACGGCATGGTCGACGGACGGATCGTCGTGTCGCTCAACGAGCCGTGGACTGCCGGCGGGAAAACCTTTCCCGAGGGCGCGGTCGTTGCTCTTGCGTACGCGCAGTTCAAGCGCGATCCGGCCCACCTGCATCCGACGCTCGTGCGCGCCGCCGGGCCTCGTGAAGCGATCGATTCCGTCGCGATCACGCGATCGAAGATGATCCTGTCGATCTACCAGAACGTCCGCGGCCACGCGTTCGTTTTTACGCCGCAGGGCGCAACCGGTTGGCAAGTCACGCAGCTAGTCCTCCCCGATAAATCCACGGTTTACCTCGCCGATACGAATCTGCACGACAACCGTGCCTATATTGCGGTGACGGGCTACCTCACGCCGACCACGCTATGGTCCGTGAACGCCGATACCGGTGCCCTCGCTAAGGTCAAAGCGCTGCCTGCGGAGTTCGACGCGTCAAACGACACCGTCGACCAGTACGAAGCCACGTCGACCGACGGCACGAAGATTCCGTATTTTATCGTGCATCCCAAGATCATGAAGCTCGACGGACGCAACCCGACGGTGTTATACGGCTACGGCGGCTTTCAAGTGCCGCTCTGGCCGTCATATTCGGGCACCGTCGGCAAGGCGTGGCTCGAGCGCGGCGGTGTCTACGTCGTCGCCAACATTCGCGGCGGCGGCGAGTTCGGTCCGGCGTGGCACGATGCCGGACTAAAGACGCACCGCCAGATCGTCTACGATGATTTCTATTCGGTCGCGCAGGATCTGATCGCGCGCAAGATCACCTCACCCAGGCGGCTCGGCATCCAGGGTGGATCCAATGGAGGACTGCTCATGGGCGTCGAGTTCACGCAGCATCCGAGCGAGTTCAACGCCGTCGACATCCAAGTGCCTTTGCTCGATATGCTAAGGATCGAAAAAATCGACGCGGGCGCGTCGTGGGTCGGTGAATACGGCAGCATCTCCGATCCGGCGGTCAAGGCGTTTTGGGAAGCGCGTTCGCCGTATGCGAACCTCAAAGCCGGTGTCGCCTATCCCGAACCGTTTATTTGGACGACGACCAAGGACGATCGTGTGGGTCCTCAGCATGCCCGCAAATTTGCCGCTAAGCTTGCTGCAATGGACGTGCCGTATCTGTTCTTTGAAGTGACGCAAGGCGGCCACGGCGCCGGCGCCAACCCCAAGCAGGACGCGACGACGAGCGCGCTCGAGTGGACCTATTTTACGATGAAGCTCATGGAGTGAGGATCCGGTAAGGCGGACTTACTCGCTAAACCACCCGGAGGGGACGACGTCGAGGTTCACGTTGATCTGCTTGACCTCCGTGTACGCGTCGTAGCCGTACGTGCCGAGCTCGCGCCCGATGCCGGACTGCTTGTAGCCGCCCCACGGCGCTTCGTTGTACGTCGGATGATACGTATTGATCCACGTGATGCCGGCGCGCATCTTGCGGATCACGCGGTGCGCTTTGCCGACGTCTTGGGTAAAGACGGCGCCGGCCAGTCCGTAGACCGTATCGTTAGCCAGACGAATCGCGTCGGCTTCGTCTTCGAACGTCTGCACCACCAGCACCGGTCCGAAGATTTCCTCTTGAACGATGCGCATGTCGCGTTTCGTGTTGTCGAAAATGGTGGGGGCGATGAAGTTGCCGTTTGCAAGCGGTCCGCCGAGACGCTCGCCGCCGCACAACAGCTTCGCGCCTTCTTCGCGGCCGGTCGTAATGTAGCTCTCGACGCGTTCGCGATGCACGGGTGAAATAATCGGGCCCATTTCGCTGTTCGGATCGAAACCGTCGCCGACCCGAATCTTGCGCGCGCGCTCGACCACGCGATCGATCAGCTTGTCGTGAATCGACCGTTCGACGATCAAGCGCGATCCGGCCGAACAGACCTGGCCGGAGTTGGCGAAGATGCCGAAGAGCGCGTAATCGACGGCCGTATCGAAGTCGGCGTCGGCGAAGACGACGTTGGGCGATTTGCCGCCGAGCTCGAGCGAGATTTTCTTGAGGTTCGACGTGGCGGCTTGCATGATGCTGCGACCGGTTTTTGTTCCGCCGGTAAACGCGATCTTATCGACTTGCGTGCTGGCGGCGAGCGCGTGGCCGACCGTCGCGCCGGCACCGAGAACGATGTTGACGACGCCGGCCGGAAACTCGAGTTCTTCGAAGATCGCCGCTAAACGGAGCGTTGAAAGCGGCGTGAGCTCGGCGGGCTTGAGAATGCACACGTTGCCGGCCGCGAGAGCCGGCGCGAGCTTCCACACCGCCATGAGCAGCGGGTAGTTCCACGGCACGATCTGTCCGCAAACGCCGATCGGCTCGCGCACGGTAAACGACTGCGACGGCGCGGGCACGTCGAAGGTTTGCCCGTGCGGCTTCGTGGCAATGCCGGCGTAATAGCGGAAGCAGTTGGCGGCGTCGATGACGTCGTACTCGGCTTCGCGCAGCGGCTTGCCGTTGTTGAGCGTGTCGATGCGCGTGAACTCGTCGCGCAAAGCGTCGATGCGGTCGGCGACGCGCAAGAGCAGCGCCGCGCGGTCGGCGGCGGTAAGCGATCCCCACGGACCCTCGTCGAACGCTTTGCGGGCGGCGCGAATCGCCTCTTCGGCGTCGCGCTCCGTGCCCTCGGCGACGGTCGCGATCGTTTCGCCGTTCGCGGGATTGATCAAGTCGCGCGTGCCGTCTTGGGCCGCGAGCTTCCAGCGACCGTCGACGTACATCGGGATGACGTTTCCGGAGCGCGGCAGCCCGCGCAGAATTTCTTCGCTGCTGACTCGTTGTATCGTTTCCATCGAGTTACGCTCCCGCGGGAAGTGGTTTCATGGAATTGAGGCTGTCGGCGATGGCTTGGCACACGTAGTCGGCTTGTTCCTCCGCAATGGTCAGCGGAGGCTCGATGCGGATCGTGAGCGCGTTTACGAGCGTGCCGGAGACCAGCACGCCGCGGTCGAGCATGCGTTTGCCGAACTCGAAGCCGATCTCGTTGCTGCAGAACTCAATGGCCATCAACAGCCCCTTTCCGCGTACGTCGACGACGAGGTCGTCGTGCCCGGCGATGCCTCGGCGGATGCCGGCGAGCATGCGGTCGCCCATTGCGGCGGCACGCGCGGGGAGGGCCTCTTCGATCAGGACGTTGATCGTTGCCAGCGCTGCGGCGCAGGCGAGCGGGTTGCCGCCGAACGTCGACGTGTGCAGGAACGGGTTGTCGAACAGGCGCGAGAAGATGTCGCGCCGTCCCACCACCGCGCCCGCCGGCATGACGCCGCCGCCGAAGGCTTTGGCCAGGCACATGAGATCGGGCGACACGCCGTAGTGTTCGCAGCAGAACATTTTCCCGGTGCGCCCCATGCCGGTTTGCACTTCGTCCAGAATGAGCAGCGCGCCGAACTCGTTGCACAACTCGCGCACGCCCGGCAGATAGTCGTCGGAGGGAAGGTTAACGCCGCCCTCGCCTTGGATCGGCTCGAGCAGCACCGCTCCGACGTCTTCGCCGACGGCTTTGCACGACGTCATCATGTCGCGCAGCGCGAGCAAATCGTTGAACGGAACGTGCTCGATGTTCGGCAGCATCGGTCCGAACGGGCGCCGGAACTCCGCCTTCGCGCTGGCCGAGAGCGAACCGTAACTCTTGCCGTGAAAACCCTTGGTTGCGGCGACGATCGTTTGCTTGGAGGGATCGTACGAACGCGCCAGCTTGAGGGCGCCTTCGACCGCCTCGGTTCCGCTATTGCAGAAGAACGCGAAGTCCAAACCCGGCGGGCAGAGCATTGCCAGCGTCTTTGCCAACATCGCGCGCAGCGGATCGAGCAAGTCTTGGCTGTGCAGCGGCTGACGTCGCAGCTGATCCATCACTGCCTTAACGACCTTCGGATGGCGGTGGCCGACGTTGAAGATGCCGAAGCCTCCCAGGCAGTCGAGGTACTCGCGCCCGCTTACGTCGCGGTAGGAGTTCGGCCCGGCGTCGGACCACTCGACGACCGCTTCGGCGCCTTCAACGTTGGTCGCCTTACGGTACTCGAGAAATCCGGGGTTGACGTGATTGCGAAACGCTTCGACCGTTTCTTGCGTGATCCACTTGGCATCGGCCGGCGTGATCTGCCGCGTGTCGATGAGGTCTAAAACGGTCTGCGTGTAATCGTAAACCTTACGTTGTCGTTCGTCCATTTATTTCAACACGTGCTCCACGCTGTCTGAGAATATGCGCAGCGCTTCGTCGAGATCGGCGTCGTCGATAACGAGCGGTACCAAGATGCGTACGACGTTGCGTTTGCCGGCGAGCAGCAGCAAGAGGCCGCGTTCGCGCGCCGCGTCGACGATCTGCTCGGCACCCGTCGACAGCTCCATGGCGACCATCGCGCCCAAGCCGCGCACGTCTTCGATCTGCGGAAAACGCGACTGCAGCGAGCGCAGCTCGACGGTCAGGCGAGCACCGATCTCTCGCGCGCGTGCCAAGAACGCTTCGTCCATCAACTCGAAGGTCGCGAGCGCGGCGGCGCATGCAACCGGATTGCCCGCAAACGTTCCGCCCAGACCGCCCGGGGCGGGCGCGTCCATGATTTCGGCTTTGCCGGTCACGCCTGCGAGCGGCAATCCTCCGGCAAGCGATTTGGCGACGGTAACGAGATCGGGTTCGATGCCGTAATGTTCGCACGCAAAGAACTTTCCGGTGCGTCCGAATCCGGTTTGAATCTCGTCGGCAACCAGCACGATGCCGTGTGCGATCGTCAACGCGCGCAGATTGCGCAAGAACTGCGCGGGCGCCGGCACGAATCCGCCTTCGCCCAGCACCGGCTCGACGATGATCGCGGCGACGCGATCGGGAGCGACGGTGCTTTCGAAAATCTCTTCGAGCGCTTCGATCGCGCGCTCGCTCGTGATGCCGTGATGCTCGTACGGAAACGGCGCGTGATAGACCTCGGTGCAGAACGGCCCAAAGTGCTGTTTGTACGGTGCGTTCTTGCCGGTCATCGATAGCGCGAGCAGCGTTCTGCCGTGATAGCCGTGGGCGAACGCGATCACCGCCGGTCGCCGCGTGTACTCGCGCGCGATCTTGATTGCGTTCTCGGTCGCTTCCGCGCCGGTCGAAAGCAAAAGCGTTTTCTTCGCCGACGTTCCCGGCGCGCGGCGGTTGAGCGCTTCGGCGACCGCCACGTACGACTCGTACGTCGCGACCTGGAAGCAGGTGTGCGTCAGGCGTTTGGCTTGCTCGGCGATCGCCTCGGCGATTTTTGGATGCGCGTGGCCGAGGTTGAGCGTCCCGATGCCGCCCACGAAATCGAGGTAGGATCGGCCCTGATCGTCCCAAATGCGGGCGCCGGCGCCGCGCTCGACGACGACGGGATGGGCGACCGAGACCCCGCGGGGAACCGCGGCGGAGCGCCGGCCAATGACGTTCTGCTTGCTGATCGTATCCATAGGCAAGGAAGTGCTCTGTTTCGAGTGTAAGCGGTGGGCACAGGTCGATGCCAGGTATGTCCGGCACAATTTTACCGCCCTTTTTGGAGGAAGAGTCCAAAAAAGCCACGCCGCTGACCGTGCGCGACGTGCTGCGCCTGCGTGTCCTCCAAGGCAGCCGTTTGGTGGCCGGGGAGGCGGGCCTCGATCGCCCCGTCATGTGGTCCCACGTGGTCGACATGCCCGATCCGGCGCCGTGGGTGCCCGAGGGCTACTTCCTTTTGACGACCGGCTACAGCTGGCCGAAGGACGCCGCCGCCCAGCGCGAGCTGATCGAGGCGCTTGCCGTGCGGGGCGTGGCCGGCGTTGGATTGGCGGTGGGCCGGTACGTTCCGGAGTTTTCCAAAGCCGAGCGCGAGGCCGCCGATCGCGCGTTTCTGCCGCTGGTCGAGATTCCGTTCGATATTCCGTTCGCGCGCATAACCGAAGAGCTGCACCGTGCGATCATGGCCGAGCCGTATCGCGTGATCGAGCGTTCGGAACAGATCCACCGTGCGTTGATGCACGCCGCGTCGCGCGAAGCGACGCTCGACGATTTGGCGCGCACGCTCGGGCCGCTGATCGGCCGATCGGTGACGTTTGAAGATCCGCATGGAAAGCTGCTTGCGAGCTGCACGATCGACGAGCGCGCCGATCCAATTCGGCGAGAGACGCTCGAAAACGCGCAGACGCCGCCCAAGATGCTCGAAGTGCTGCAGGCGTCGGGGCTCGATCGACGCCTGCGTTCGAGTGAAAAGCCGATTCGCGTTCCGGCGATGCCGCAAATCGGATTGGTCGCGCGGTTGGCGTGCCCGATACGGCTGGGTGCGGAGTTCGTAGGCGCCGTCTGGATCGTTGAAGGCGACCAGCCGCTTTCGGAGCTCGATCACCGCGCCGCCGAATACGCCGCGCTCGTCGCGGCCATTCACATCGCGCACCAGCGCGAGCTCGCGTCGCTCGAAGCGTCGCTCGGGTATGCGTCGATTCTTTCGCTGCTCGAATCCGAAGGCGAGTTGACGCCGGCCGCGCTCGAGCGCGTGCGGCTGCTGGGATTCGATCCGGAAAAATCGTATCGTCCGGCGATCGCCGTTCTACCCGAAGAGATGCCGCTCGGGCGCGAGGGATTCTTGCGGCGCGACCGCGTCGCCTCGCGCGTTCGCGAAGCGTTGCGCAGATACGGCGCCGATCAGCTCGTTTCGGTCGTTCTCGATCGCGTGCCGTTCTTGATTCCCGCGCAAGTCGATATCGACGCACTCGCGAGCGTGCTCGACCCCGAAGTCACGCTCGTCGCCGGACGCGTACAGCGCGGCGTCGAGGGCGTTCGCACGGGTTACCGGCAGGCGCTTTCGCTGCTGCGCTATCGAAAGCGGCCGCGCGTCTGTTCGTTCGACGACGTCTTAGTGCCGCGCGTTATCGGGGGCGATACCGAAGCGCGGCGGACGTTCATCGATGACTCGCTGGCGCCGTTGCTGCGTCAACGCGGCGGAAGGAACCTCGCCGACGCGGTGCTGGCCCTGGCGCGCAACGGCTTTGCCATGAAAGAGACTGCCGACGCGCTTGGGATCCACACCAATACCCTGCGATATCGGCTGAACCGAGCGTCCGACGTGCTCGGGCGGCGTTTCGACGGTGCCGACGAGCGCTTCGAACTGCAGTTGCTCGCGAAACTTGTCGAATTCGAGGGCGGATCGGGTATTTTGTAGGGCACGGACAGACCCCATTGGGGAATTTGTCCGGCATCTCCATAGGGGCGACGGCAAACGAGCCGTACTTCACGAAGATGCGCAGACTGCTATCGGCTCTGGCAGCGCTCGGGCTCTTTTCGCTGCCGCTGACTGCCTGGCCGGGAACGACGGGCTCGCTGCACGGGCATATCGTCGACGCCTCGACCGCAGCCCCAGTAGCCGGAGTCGCGGTGACGGCCGTTTCGCCGTCGCAAACTGCGACGGCGGTTACCGACGCCGGCGGGAACTTTTCGCTGATCTCCCTGATACCCGACACCTATGCGGTGAGTACGACGAAGACCGGCTACGAACCCATATCGTATCCAGGCGTCGTCGTTTACGCCGATCAATCCCAAACCGTCAACATCTCACTGCCCAAGGCGCTCAAAACGATTGCGCACACGACGTCGCGATCCGCGCAAAGCCTCGTGCACGCCGGCGTTACCAGCGATTTGTATTCGGTTGGACCCAGCGGTCAGAAAGCGTCGCAAACGCTCGCGGGGTCCGGTTCGATGACGCAAGCGTACGGCGCGATTGCAAGCGCGCCCGGCGTCAATATGCCCTCGAATCAGCAAGGATGGTATCAAGGCCTCTCGATTCGCGGCGGCGACGTCGACCAAGTGGCGTACGAGCTCGACGGTTTGCAGTTGACGCGCCAATCGGATCTCGCGCCCATCGGTACGCTCAGCACGCTGGGCAGTCAGGAAGTGCAGGTCTATACCGGCGGAACGCCCGCAACGTCGAACTCGTCGGGCCTGGCGGGCTACATCAATCAAGTCTTGAAGACGGGCACGTATCCGGGATACGCCGACGGCGAGCTCGGTGCCGGTACGCCGTCGTTCTATCACGAAGCGATGGTCGAAGCCGGCGGCGCGACGCCCGACCGGCTCTTTTCGTACTACGTCGGTTTTTCGGGCACGAATCAAACCTTCCGCTACGGCGATCAGTTCAACGGCGCCGGCGAACCGCTCTACTTCTATCCGTTGTGGGTGCCGTCGAATAACGCCGAATACTACATCCTCGACGGGAGCGCCGGGAAAGCTCCGAACTACGGCGCCCTATTCTCGCCGGGCTACTCGTACGCCCAAGGCTACAACGCCGATCGCGAAAGTATCGCGAACCTTCACCTCGGTATACCGCACAAAAACTCGCCGCTGCGCGACGACATCCAATTGCTGTACATCGTCGGGGGGATCCATTCGCAGTATTTGAGCTCGCAGCAAGAGATGAACTATACGCCGAAGGCGGGCAGCTGCCGTTACACGTGTCTAGGCTATCCATTTCCGTATCTCGACTCGTATATTTACAACGGCGCGCTCATGCAGACGCCCAACCCGAACGACGTGACGATTCAACTGCTGCCGAGCAGCCAGACCGGCAGAGCACCGGGTAGCCCGGTGCCGGTGAATTTGCGCGACGGCAACTGGAACGACTACGCAATAGAAAAGTTCCAGTACCAGAAGAACTTCAATCCGAGCTCCTACTTACGGTTCCTCGGGTACTCGGCGTACAGTGACTGGTTCATCAGCGGCGCCGACGCTGCCGAGCTGCCGTTCGGGTCGGACCTTCCCGATTACGAGGTGCTCGAGCACGGCTACGGTGCCGGCCTTATGTATTCCAATCAGCTTTCGGCGAGAAATCTCCTCACCGCGCAAACGACGTTTACGTCACAAAAACTCCAAACGTACAACGCGACCTTTTCGTCAACCGATCCTGCGACGAACAGCCTGCTGCCGACCGGATTGGGTTCCATCCTATCGAACTACGTCGGAAGCAACGGACGGTGTTACAACTATGCTACGGGCGCGCCGTGGAGCTGCTTCGACGCGCACAGCCAGGGCGGTTGTCTGTTGACCGGCTACGATCAAAGCAGCGGCGGCTGCTATCCGGGCTTCGGCGGTTCGTTCAATCTCGAGCCCGGAAACTGCGTGACGGGCGGCTCGTGCGCGGGCTCGGCAGCGGCGCGGGCTCACGCACACTGGATCATGACCGAAAACGGTCAAAGCGCGCAGGTCGACGACGTGCAGCCGTATTTTACGTCGTATTCGCTCACCGATTTGTGGCAGCCCAACGATCGATTAGTCGTTAACGTCGGCGCTCGGCTCGATCACTTCGCGTATGTTACGAACGACCTCGCCAGCGGTTATCCCGCGCGGCAGTTCTGGTTTAGCGCGTACAATCGAGAGCACTGCGGCGCGGTGGGCTCGTATCCGGTGTGGACGTGGAACGGCAGCGGCTTCGGCGCCTGCCCCGCCGGAACCACGCCCCTGACGCAGCCCGGTAACGGGCTGTACAACTCGGGCTCGAACTTCTTCGTTTCCAACGTGTTTCAGCCTCGAGCCTCTTTTACGTACACGATCAACCAGGATACCGTGCTGCGCGGTTCGTACGGCAAGTACGCGCGCGCCGAAGGTTCGTCGTATTACGAGTACAACACGTACCAGCAGAACCTCGCGTCGTTCATCGCGCAGTTTTATGCCTACGGCTACCACACGCCCGACCATCAAATCTATCCGGACACTTCGAATAACTACGACCTTTCGCTCGAGCAGCATCTCCACGGCACGAAGTTCTCGTACAAAATCACGCCGTTCTATCGCGACACGCGCAATCAGCTCCAGTTCCTGGCAATCGATCCCGTCGAGGGAACGCTGGCCGGCCTCAACGTCGGCAACCAAGAGTCGTACGGCGCCGAACTGTCCTTACAGTACGGCGACTTCGCGCGCGACGGACTCTCGGGGCAACTCTCCTACACGTATACGGCCGATCGCATCAAGTTCAGCCCGATCAACGGACAAAGCGTCATCGGCGGGCTCAACTCGCAAATCGCGCTGTACAACTCGTACACGTCGGCGTGCGCGAGCGTCACCGCGCGGTCCCCGAACTGGCAAGCCTGCGGCGGCGGCGTGGACGCCGGCAACGCGCAATCGATCTTTACGAACGCGTGCGGGAAGGGCTGCACGGTGAAGGTTCCCAATCCGTACTATCATCTTGGGCTGCAGCCGCTGCTCGATCCGAACGGCTGGTACGAGCCCTACGACGTCATACCGACGCCGTTCAACGGTGCCAACGGGTATAACGTTCCCAACGTCGCGTCGCTGATTCTGAACTACCGGCACGGCAAGTTCGCGGTGACTCCGTCGCTGCGATATTCCGACGGAACGTCGTACGGTTCGCCGTTGTCGTGGCCCGGCTACGTGCCGCAAACGTGTACCGCGCCGCCGTCGAGGACTCCGGCGACACCGGGAATGTCCTGTCCGGGAACGGCGACCGAGGGCGCGATCATGCTTCCCGATCCGTACACCGGCAAGTTCGACAACCTAGGATCGCTTCGCGAGCCGTCGCAGCTTGCGCTCAACATGCAGCTCAGCTACGACGTGTCGCCCAAAGTGAGCCTGACGTTGCAGGCCGTCAACCTCTATAGCAGCTGCTTCCAGCGCGGTTACGCGTGGGACAACTCCGTTACGTGCGTCTACTCCAGCTTGCCGTCGAACATCTTGCCGCCCGCCGGAAACTTCGTAAGAAATCCGCCGGTCCAGCTGAAATATCCGTACGGGACGTTCTTCAACGTCACCGAGGTGGGCATATCGTCGACCACCCAACCGTTCAACCTCTTCGGCTCGATTAACGTGAAACTCTAATATGGCGCGATCCCCATTGATGCGCGCGCTGCAATCGGTTGCAGCGCGTCACACCAACTCGCGCGCAAACTTTCTGCGTCAAGCAGCCGACGCGGTAACTGCGGCGGCACTGATTCCGGAGTTTACGGCGTGCGGATCGTCGCAAGCTCGCGGACGCGAACGCGTCGTTATCGTCGGCGCGGGCATCGCCGGTCTCGTCACGGCCCGGCAGCTTCGCGATGCCGGCATCGATTCGATCGTCTACGAGTCGTCGACGCGCGTCGGCGGCCGCATGCACTCCGAGCGCAAGTACTGGGCGCAAGGGCAGCATACCGAGTGGTGCGGAGCGATGATCGACTCGCTCCACGTCAACATGCATCGTCTTGCCGCGCGGTTTGGCGTGCCGCTGCTCAATACGTACGAGGGCCGGCCGCACGGTGCGCGCGATACGTGCTATCTCGACGGGCGCTACTATTCCATGACCGACGCGGATCGCGATTTCGCCCGGATCTATCCGGTGCTGCAAGAGCAGTTGAACAAAGTCAACCCCGCAACCACGTACGCTACCGCGACGCCGGAGGCGCGGCGAATCGATGCGATGAGCATGCACGACTGGGTGGCGCAGTACGTGCCCGGCGGTCTCGATTCGCAACTCGGACGGTTGATCAAGGAAGCGTACCGCAATGAGTACGGCCGTGAGTTCGAGGAGCTCAGCGCGCTCAACCTGGTCGTTCAGCTCGGACAGCAACGCCGTTACACGCAGAATCACGAGATGAACGTGCTGGGCTACTCCGATCAAAAGTATATTTCGGCTTTGGGAAGCCAGGCGATTCCCGAAGCCATTGCGGCGTCGCTGCCCGAGGGAAGCATCGCGTTCAACCGGCGTCTGCAATCGCTGCGATCGAAACCCGGCGGAACGTACGAACTGCGTTTCGACACGGGAAGCGGAACGGAGTCCGTCGATGCCGATCGCGTCGTCCTCACGCTACCGTTTATCGTGCTGCGCGGACTCGACACGTCCGGCGCCGGTTTCGACACGTCGAAACGCAAGGCGATCGACGAGCTCGGCTACGGCTACCACACGAAGCTCCATCTTCAGTTCGATCGTCGCGCGTGGATGCGCCCGAGTCATCCGTGGCCGCATCCGACGACGGGACAAATCTGGACCACGCTCCCCGTGCAGAGCGCGCTGGATTTCTCGTTGGAACAACCCGGAAGCGACGGGTTGATCGAAGTGTTCACCGGCGCCGGGCCCGCAATGCTCGATACGCCGCCGCAACCGTACGCTTACGTCGAAAACGCGCCCGCCGTCCGCCGGCACGTCAAGGCGTTCTTCGAGCAGCTCGACGACATTTGGCCTGGCGTGTCGCCTGCGTGGAACGGTAAGGCAACCTTCGGAAACGCGCAGGCCGATCCCAACATCCTTGCTAGCTACGCGTGCTGGCTGGTGGGACAGTGCACGACGATCGCCGGTCACGAAGCCTCGCCGCAGGGACGCGTGCACTTTGCCGGCGAGCATACTTCGGTCGACAATCAGGGCTTCATGGAAGGCGGCGCCGAGTCGGGAATCCGAGCCGCGAACGAAATTCTCGCCGACTACAAAATCAAGCAGAAGTCCCAGACGTAACCTCGAAAGAGGGCGCCGTGCATATTGTGGGCACGGCGGGTCACGTCGACCACGGTAAATCGTCTCTCGTCGCGGCGCTGACCGGGACGAATCCGGACCGTTGGCTGGAAGAACGGTTGCGCGGGATGACGCTCGATTTGGGATTCGCGCACCTCGTTCTCGACGGCGGAGTCGAAGCCGGTATCGTCGACGTTCCAGGTCACGAGCGCTTCTTGCACAACATGCTTGCCGGCGCGGCCGGCATGGACGTCTTGCTGCTGGTCATCGACGCCAACGAAGGCGTGAAGCCGCAGACGCGCGAGCACCTTGACGTCTTACGTTACCTCAACGTACGCCGTACGGTCGTCGCGTTGACGAAGGTCGATCTGCTTTCCGATTCCGAATTCGCCGCAGCGAGCGAGGCAATCGCGCACGATCTTCGCGGAACCATCGCCGGCGATGCGCCGATGCTCGGCGTTTCGAGTGTCACGGGCGCTGGCCTCGACGACCTTCGCTCGATGCTCGCGCAGACGCTCGCGTCGCTTCCGGTGCGCGACGCCGAAGCGCCGCTCTATCTTCCCGTCGATCGCGTCTTTGCGTTGCCCGGTCTCGGCACGGTCGTGACCGGCACCCTGATGCAGGGACGGATTCGCACCGGCGATACCGTCACGTTTGCACCGAGCGGAAAAGGTGCGCGCGTGCGCAGTCTACACGTCTTCGGTAAGCAGCGCGACGTCGTCGAAGCCGGCTCGCGCGTCGCGCTGAACGTTCCCGCCGTCGACCGGCGCGACATCGCGCGCGGAGAAGCCGGCGTCGGGCGTGAGTTTTCCGGGCGAACGAACTTGGACGTGCGGTTCACGCCGCTGCCCGATACGATGCGCCTGCTGCAGCGGCGCACGCCCGTGCACGCGTACGTCGGCTCGGCGGAGATTCTCGGAACGCTGCTGCTCGAGGGGAGCCCGGAGCTCAAAGAGATGCGCGCGCGCTTAGTGTTGCGCACGCCCGTCGTCGCCTTTCCCGGAGTGCGATTCGTGGTACGGCGCCTTTCACCGCACGCGTTGCTGGGTGGCGGATTCGTCGAAGGAATCGATGCAAGCGCGCCGAGCGACGGTGTCGCGGCGCCGGCGGAGCTCGCCGTAAGCAACGTGCTTGCGAAGGCCGGAGCCGATCCGATCCTTCCCGGCGACATTGCCGTCGCGGCGAACCTGCGCGAAGAGGTCGTCGCCAAGACGCTCGACGCGCTCGTCGAGCGAGGCGACGCGGTTCGCGTGGCACGTCCCGTGGCGTACGTGCACGCGGGCGCCGCGCGCGAATATCTGGGCGCGGTCAACGTCCATCTCGACGAACTGCACCGCGCCGAGCCGTGGGCGATGGGAGCGACGTCGATCACGATCGCGCGCGCCACGAACAAGCCCGAAGCCCTCGCGGTTCGGTTGTTGTCGGCGTTTGCCGAGGAAGGCAGAATCGCCAACCGCGCGGGTTACTACGCGGCGGTCGACTTCACGCCGGCGCTTACCCCCAAGCAGCGCGAGTTCTTCGATACGCTCGTTAACGTCGAACCGAGCCAACCGTTCGTTCCCGCGCCGTTCGAGGAAGTTGCATCGGTGGTACGAAAGGCCCAGCTTCCCGGTGCGGCCAAGGCGTTCGACACGCTGCTCGCGCGGGGTGCGTTGGTAAAGGTGGGTGACTTTCTCTATAGGGGGTCGCAGATAGCGCAAATCCAGGCGCGCGTCGAGCAGCTCTTGATGCGGACCGGCAAGATGACCGCCTCGGAGTTTCGCGATCTGCTGGGAACCTCACGAAAATACGCCGTGCCGCTGCTCGAATGGCTCGACGCGCGCGGCATCACGCTTCGTAATGGAGATTACCGCATACTGCGGAAGAGGGGCACGTGATCGACGTCGTGACGTTACCCAAGGCGGAGTTGCACGTTCATATCGAGGGAACGTTCGAACCCGAGCTGATCTTCGAGTGCGCCGAGCGCCATGGGATACAGCTCGAGTATGCTAACGTCGAGGCGCTGCGCGCGGCGTACCGTTTTAGCGATTTGTCGTCATTTCTCAAACTGTACTATCAGGCCATGGCCGTTCTTCGCGACGAGCGCGACTTCTACGAGCTCACCACCGCGTATTTGAAGCGTGCGAGCAGTCAAGGGGTGCGGCACGCCGAGATTTTCTTCGATCCCCAAGCACACAACGCGCGCGGCGTCGCGCTAAACACCGTCGTCGACGGCATATGGCGGGCGCTGCGCGACGGAGAGCGCGATTTGGGCGTCACCTCGCTGCTCATCCCGTGCTTCTTGCGCGACAAAACCCCCGAATCGGCCGCAATGATGCTGCAGAGCTTACTTCGGTTCAAGGATCGTTTCGTCGCAATCGGCCTCGATTCGGCCGAAGTGGGCAATCCGCCCAACAAGTTCGCCGCCGTGTTCCATCGCGCGAAAGCCGAGGGTCTGCGTCTCGTCTGCCATGCCGGCGAAGAAGGACCGCCCGAGTACGTTTGGGATGCTATTCAGGTGCTGGAAGTGGACCGCATCGACCACGGCATACGCTCTATGGAAGACCTTCATCTCGTCGAGTACCTTCGGCGCGAACAGATACCGTTAACCGTTTGCCCCTTGTCCAACGTGCGGCTGCACGTCGTTCCCTCGCTCTCGATGCATCCGCTCAAGCGGATGCTCGAAGCGGGTTTGATGGTGACGTGTAACTCCGACGATCCCGCCTATTTCGGCGGTTACGTTGGCGACAACTTCGCCAAAGTCGACGATGCGCTGCGGCTAACGACAGCCGAGACGTTGACCTTGGCGCGAAACTCGTTCAACGCGTCCTTCATCGGCGACGAAGCAAAACGCAGGTTTCTCAACGAGCTCGATGAGTACGTAGCGAGCGCAGCGACCTAACCTATGCCGTTCAGTGATGGATTAGGGTTGCGACGCCGACGACGATTTCCACCGCGATAAGCGCGATCACGATCCACTCTAGGAAGACGTCGCGCCGGCTGCGCGCGTCGTCGGTAAAAAAGCGGTACATCTCGCCGACGCTGGCGAGCTTCGAATCGATCTGGCGCTGCCAATCGTTGAGGCCCAAGCGCGCCGCGGCCGCGCGATAGATGCGCGCGTAATAGGCGTCGCCGACGATTTTGAGCGCGTTGCTCGAACGGTCGATGAGCTCGAGCACGTCGACGATCAAATAGCGTAAGGATCGCGCGTCTCCGCCGGGTTTTAGCTTGTAAATCGTGTCCAGCTCGCGGTCGAGCAGCGCGTCGTAAGTACGCAGCTCCAAGAGTTGCGAGTTGGCAAACTCGAGAATCTCTTCGATCGCGCGTCCGCTCTCCAGGCGGTCGTAGACGAAGGCGGCGTCCCACTGCACGACCGTCAAGTCGTCGTCGTAATACGAAAAGCGGGTTCGCAGCGACTCTTCGGATTCCGAGGCCGATAGCCGGTGACGCTCCCCGAGCAGCAGGCTGACCAGCGCCGGTGCGTGCTCGTCGAGCAGCGTTTCGGCATCGACCGCTTCGACGAAGCGATTGATTTCGAGAATGTGATAGTCCTCAACGAGCGGAGTGTGGAGGTCGTCGAAGGCATGGGGATGCTCGTCGCGGATACGGGCCATCGCCGATTCGGCAAATCGCGCGATCTTCTCGTCGGTTCGCACGCGTTCGGCGAGCGCCACCAGATCGTTCCACGTGCCGCTGCAGTCGAACGAGAGTCGCAGCGACATCACGCCGTAATCGTAGACCTTCAATCGCACCGCGCACTCCAACTCCCCAATGCGCGCGGGTTCGAGCGTGGCGACGAGCGGGGGAACCGGGAACTGCAGATATGCCGGTGAGGTGTGTGGCCGCAAGGGCAGCTCGGCCGGAGCGCGGCTGTCGCCGCCCAGCGCCGTCATCTGCGCCAAATCGATCGTATCGGCGACGTCGAACAGATACAGTGCGCGTATCGAGCCTTCGGCGATTTCGAGCATTGAAGGAGAGCATTATTCGCTAAGGTAACCGAGGCCTATGGTCGTACTTGCAGCTTATCTCTTGGCCGTAATTGCCGCCGTCGTTGCGGCGTTCGGAAATCTCCAGTACCGCGCCATCGGGCCGGCAATCGCCGGCGGACGAGCGACCGCGGTCTCCGGCAGCGACCGCGATCCACTCTTGTATTATGCCGGTGGGGCCGGCGGAGGCGTCTTCAAGAGCGTCGACGGCGGCGCGTCGTGGCGTCCGGTGTTCGATCGCGAACGTGTAGCGCCGATCGGCGCGATCGCGATCTCGCCGCGCGACGACGCGGACGTATGGGTCGGGACCGGCGAGTCCAATCCGCGCAACGACGTCGAACCGGGAGATGGAATCTGGCATACGACCGACGGAGGCAAAACGTGGCACTTCGCCGGGCTTGCCGGAGCGGGACAGATTTCAAACATTTCGATCGATCCGCGCGATCCGCATACCGTAGTTGTGGGCGTGCTCGGCAACGCGTTTGCCGACAGCACGACGCGCGGCGCTTACGTTACGCACGATGCGGGAGCGCATTGGCAGCATGCACTGTACGTGGGAGCGTCGAGCGGCGTCTCCGATCTCGTGCGCGTTCCGGGAAAGCCGAACACGCTTTTCGCGGGGGTCTACCAGTTTCGCAGGCAGCCGTGGATGTTGACCAGCGGTGGACTAAACGGCGGCATCTATCGGTCCGACGACGGGGGATCGACGTGGCGGAAGTTGAGCCGCAACGGTTTGCCGCCCGCACCTACCGGCCGCATTGGGCTCGCCGCGGCAACCGGTGGACGGATCTATGCGATCGTTCAATCTCGCGCCGGGGAACTGTGGCGCTCCGACGACGGGGGATCGACGTGGAGCAAAATGCCGCACAGTCACTACGTCGGCGACCGGTCGTTCTACTTTAGCCGCATCTTCGTCGATCCCGGCGATCGCAATCGGCTAATCGACGTGGGTCTGATCTTGTCGCGCAGCGATGACGGCGGGAAAAGCTTTCACGCGATTGCGACCAATGCCGGCTGGGACTACCACCAAGCGTGGTGGTCGCCCGACGGCCGGCGCGTGATCGTCGCTAACGATGAAGGCATCGTCATGTCGGGTGACGGCAGCGCGAACTGGTGGCAACCCTACGACGTTCCCTTCGCACAGCCGTATCATATCGGTCTAGGCGATACGGCGCCGAACTATCGTGTGTGCGTCGGTTTGCAGGACGACGATACGTGGTGCGGCTGGTCGGAAGTGTTCAACGGTATCGGCATTTTGAACCGCGATTGGTCCACGGTCGGTCCGGGCGACGGTATGTGGGCGTTGGAGGACCCGACCGACAGTCACTTGATCTGGAGCACGACGACCAACAGCGATACGGGCCAAGTGTACCTTTTCGACGAGCGCACGCAGCAAGCGTCGGAGCTATCGCCGTACGCACGCTCCAATTCGGCTGCGCCGCACACGTTGAAATATCGTTTTAACTGGGATTCGCCGCTCGCATTTACCGTATCCGATCGTCCGAGCGTACTCGTCGGCGGTAACGTCGTTTTCGAAAGCCCGGATCGCGGTCAGACGTGGACGGCGATCAGCCCCGACCTCACGCGCAACGACAAATCGCATCAGCAAGCCTCCGGCGGTCCCATCGATTTGGATATTTCCGGCGCCGAAACGTCGGATACGATTCTCGACATCGAAACGACGTCGCTCGATCCCGCGGCGATATGGGTTGGAACCGACGATGGTTTAGTGCAGCTCACGCGCGACGGCGGGACGCATTGGACCAACGTTACGCCGCGCGGAGTCGCACCCTGGGGGCGGTTTTCGACCGTCACGCCGGGCCATTTCTCGACTGCCACGGCATATGCAGCGTACGATCGGCATTTGGTTGGAGACGAGCGCCCGTACGTTTTCGTGACCGACGACTCCGCCGCGACGTGGCGCTCGATTTCGGGCGACTTGCCGAGCAACGTATTCGTGCGCGTCGTCCGCGAGGATCCGAAGAATCGCGATCTGCTTTACGCCGGCTCGCAGCGCGGCGTTTGGGTTTCGTTCGATCGCGGCGCGCACTGGCGGTCGCTGCGGCTCAACATGCCTGCCACCGCGATCTACGATCTCGAAATCCAACCGAAGACCGGCGACCTGGTCGTTGCGGCGCACGGACGCGGCGTCTGGATCCTGGACGACGTTGCGCCCTTACGGGATCTCGCGAAAGCGGAAGCGTCCGCGGTGACGCTCTTTGCGCCGCGCGATGCCTATCGCATGTTTAACGGATCGCCCGTCAACGCGTTTCCTTGCTGCGGAGCACTTACCACCGCGACGACCGGATTGACGCTGCCCGACAACGTTTTCGTCGGAGAGAATCCGAAGTATCCGGCATCGATTAGCTACTACTTAGCCAGACCGGCCGCGCGCCGGCCCACCATCGAGATCGTCGACGCGCGGGGGCGCCTCGTCCGGCATCTCAGCGGCGATGCCGTTCCGAACCGCGTTGGGATCAACCGAACCGGCTGGGACATTGGCGAGGACGGTCCGGTGAAATGGTATGGAACCTTCAAGGAAAACCAGGGGCCGGATGCGGGCCCCGAGGCGCTGCCCGGAACGTATATCGTTCGGCTGCACGTCGACGGACGTGCGTACGAGCAGTCGCTGGTCGTATTAGCCGACCCGCGCGACGGCGACAGCACCGATCGTTACGCAAAGCGCTACGCCTTCTTGAGCGAGCTCTTTAGCGAGTTCTCTGCGATCGACAGGTGGCTCAACGAGATCGATGCCCGTCTGAAAACGGCGACGCCGTCACAGGCCGCTAAGCTGCGAGCTTTCGCAAGCGAACTCTCGTCTGCGCCGCGCAACGTCGAGGACCTCGGGGGCGCAACGGCACTGCGCAATCGTATCGGCGATCTGTTAGCACGCGTCGGAACGTCGTTACAAGCACCCAACGCGCCGCAGGCAGACGAAGCCGCCGATATCAAGGCGACCTTCGACGCTTTGTCGGCTCAACGCAGAGCCTTAGAAATTCCGTGAGGGCCCAACGACGGGCTGAAAACGACGGGTAGCCTGCGCCCGGTTCCTTCTGCCCTAGCCAAAGCGGAAACCGTCCAGAGCAGGGGAAACCTGCAACGAATTGGGCGCCTCGGCGGTATTATGGAGCACACATGAACGTAGACAAGATGACGGAGCGCGTCGGCGACGCGCTTAACGCCGCTTATACTCGTGCCCTTCGCGAGCATAATCCCCAGACGACCGCGCTGCACATGCTCGCCGCACTGCTCGAGCAAGAGCGCGGCATCGCACCGGACATTCTCAGTAAGGCCGGCGCCGACCCCGAAACGATCGAGAAAAAGGTCGACGAAGCAATCGGCCGGCTTCCGCGCTTGGGTGGAAGCAACGCCGATTCCGCGCAGGTCACCATTGCGCCCGAGTTTGCGCGCGTTATGGATTCCGCCGAGAGCGAAGCTAAAGCGCTGCAAGACGATTACACGTCGGTCGAGCACGTGCTGCTCGCGATGGCGCAAAACTCCGGCGACGTCGGACGCATCTTTCGCGATGCCGGTCTGACGCGCGATAAGATACTGCAGGCGCTGCGCGAGGTGCGCGGCAACCAGCGCGTTACGACCAAGGATCCCGAAGGCACGTACAAATCGCTCGAACGGTACGGACGCGACCTAACGCTCGAAGCCGAACGCGGCAAGCTCGATCCCGTCATCGGACGCGACGAGGAGATTCGCCGCGTCATTCAGGTGTTGTCGAGACGGACGAAAAACAACCCGGTGCTCATCGGCGATCCCGGCGTCGGCAAGACGGCGATCGTCGAAGGCTTGGCGCAGCGGATCGTGCGCGGCGACGTTCCGGAAGGATTGAAGAACAAACGCATCGTGTCGCTCGACATGGGCGCGCTCATCGCCGGAGCGAAATATCGCGGCGAGTTCGAAGAGCGGCTCAAAGCCGTGCTCAAAGACGTCGCCAACTCCGAGGGGCAGATTCTGCTCTTCGTCGACGAACTGCACACGGTCGTCGGCGCAGGCAAAGCCGAAGGCGCCATGGATGCGGGCAACTTGCTCAAGCCGATGCTGGCGCGCGGTGAGCTGCACATGATCGGCGCGACCACGCTCAACGAGTATCGCAAATATATCGAAAAAGATGCGGCGCTCGAACGTCGCTTCCAGCCGGTGCTCGTCGATCAGCCCAGCGTCGAAGACACCATTTCGATTCTTCGCGGTCTCAAGGAGAAGTACGAGACGCATCATGGCGTGCGTATCAAAGACGCAGCGCTCGTGGCCGCTGCCGTGCTGAGTAATCGATATATCAGCGATCGCTTCTTGCCCGACAAGGCCATCGATCTCATCGACGAGGCCGCCGCCAAGCTGCGAACCGAGATCGACTCGATGCCGCAAGAGCTCGACGAGGTATCGCGTCGCGTCATGCAGCTCGAGATCGAGCGAGAAGCGCTGCGCAAGGAAAACGATTCCGCTAGCCGCCGGCGCCTCGAAGAGCTCGAGAAAGAGCTTGCGACGTTGCGGGAGTCGCAGACGAGGCTGCGCACGCAATGGGACGCCGAAAAAGCCGGCGTCACTAAGACGCGCGGACTGCGCGAGCAGATCGAGCAGACGAAGGTGCAGATCGAGCAGGCCGAGCGTCAGTACGATCTCAATCGCGTTGCCGAGCTGCGCTACGGCAAACTCGCCCAGCTCGAAAAGCAGTTGGCGGCCGAGGAGAGCGCGCTTCAAAGTAAGGACGGCGCTCGGCTTTCGAAAGAGGAAGTCGACGAAGACGATATTGCGGAAGTGATTTCGCGCTGGACCGGCGTCCCGGTCTCCAAGCTCCTCGAGGGCGAGAAGCAGAAGCTGCTGCATCTCGAGGACGAGCTGCACGAACGCGTGATCGGACAGGATGAAGCGGTTACGGCCGTTGCCGAAGCGGTGCTGCGCTCGCGCTCGGGCCTGGCCGATCCCAATCGCCCGATCGGTTCGTTCATTTTCCTGGGGCCGACCGGCGTCGGAAAAACCGAGCTCGCTCGCGCGCTCGCGGAGTTTCTCTTCGACGACGAGCGCGCGATGATTCGCATCGACATGTCGGAGTATCAAGAGAAGCACACCGTGGCGCGTCTGCTCGGCGCTCCTCCGGGATACGTCGGCTTCGAAGAAGGAGGCCAGCTCACCGAAGCGGTGCGCCGGCGACCGTATTCGGTGATCCTGTTCGACGAAATCGAAAAGGCGAATCCCGACGTCTTCAACGTGTTCCTGCAGATTCTCGACGACGGACGCCTAACCGACGGTCAGGGGCGTACGGTCGATTTCAAAAACACGATCGTCATCATGACGTCGAACATCGGCAGCCACCGCATTCTCGACTTTAAGGGGTCGTTCGACGGCGCCGATTACGCGGTGATGCGCGCGACGGTGCTCGACGAGATGCGGCAGCATTTCCGGCCCGAGTTCCTCAACCGCGTCGACGAGATCATCGTTTTCCACGCGTTGAACGAGGAACAGCTCGAGGAGATCGTGGAGATTCAGCTCGAACGCCTGCGCCATCGGTTGGCCGAGCGCCGTATCGTCCTCGTGCTTTCCGAGGCGGCTAAACGCCACATCGTCAAAGTGGGCTACGATCCCAACTACGGTGCGCGCCCGCTCAAGCGCACGATTCAAAAAGAGCTCGAAACGCCGCTCGGACGTAAGATCCTCGCGGGCGACATCCACGACGGCGTCACGGTCGAAGTCGGCTTCGACGACGTTCGCGGCGAGCTGACGTTTACGTTAGCCGCTGCATCCGCTTCGCGCGAGATGGCCCGGAGCGGGTAACGGGCGCAATCCGACGCGGCCATGCGCCGCGTCGAACAGAATTTCGTCGCGGTTGTAAAACGTCAAACCGGTGTTGACCTCGGGCGTCTTTCCCGGCTTGGGCGTGGCTAAGTGAGCGGCGTTGTAGTTCGCGCTATAGCCCGTCGAAAACGAACCGATCGTCGTCCGGTCGCCGCGCGCGAGCGCAAACGCCAGGCCTTTCACGACGAACTCGCATCCGGCGGGCTGAGTCGGGATTGCAAACGGCGTCTCCGTTTGGAATTCGACGTTGTGCGCGCCGGTGTCAAAGACCGTCGCGATGCACGCGCGCTTGACGTACGAGCCGATGGTATAGCAGAGATTGACGTCGCGTTCCCAGCTGCGAGCGCCGTTGGGCAAGTCCGTCGCTAATGGCTTCGGCGACATTTTGACGTAGGTGAAGCCTGCCGTCGCCGCGTCCCGCGGGCCAAGCTGCAGCTCGTGCGGCGCGACGACGACGAATGTGGTCGCCCACGGCGCGATGCCGAAGAGCACGTTATATAAGACGACGGGGCCCGGCGGCGCGGTGGCCGGGGGCGAGGGCGATGGAACCAGCGCCGGTTCGATATCGGCGCCAAAGGTGCCGAACAGCGCGCGCCCCTCTTCCAAACACAAAACTCCCGCGTGATCGCGCGGGTGCCGCTTGTAGACGTTGGGGCAGTTTTGCGCCGTCACTTGCGCCGGGCAGCTTTTTGTCGCGCAGCCGGCGCCGTCGACGATGACGACCGGCACGGATGCAGCGGTCAATCCATTTTCGAACGCAACGTTCGTGCGGACGACGGTCCCCTCGTAGACGATACCGCTGCTGTACGTATTGGTCGTGCGCAGATGCGTGCTCTTGTAGTTTTTGCGCGGACCGGCGGCGTTGAAATATACCCATAGACCCGACGACCCGGTGTCGAAGAGATACGGCAGCGGTGATCCGCCCGCGACTTGCAGGCGAAGGTTGAGTCCGGCTTTGTCGGCGCCGTTGACGTGTAGCGGCAACAGGCCGTGCGGCGCCGGCGTAGCCGCCGCGGACGAGACCGGCTGTAGTCCTGGAACGATCCCGGAGTGCGTCGAGCAAGCGACGGCGCTTGCGAGGGCCAACACGGAAAACAGAGCTCGCGGTGAAGCTGCCATTGATAGGTAATCGTCTGAGGCTCGCGCAAATTCACTGCTCGTGATTAAAGACACGGTCGTGCTTTTCAACGCCCGGGGCGAGCGCGTTGAGCTCTCGCCACTGGGCGCGGGCATCACCGGGATCTACGTGCGCGACCGTCAGGGCCGGGTGGGAGACGTTAGCGTCGACGAAGGCGGCAGCGCGGGTAAAGTAGTTGGCCGCTACGCCAACCGGATTGCCGGCGCGCGCTTTGCGTTGGACGGCCGCGTCTACCAACTCGCCGCCAACGAAGGGGCGAACACGCTTCACGGCGGACCGGACGGCTTTACCAAACGCACCTGGAAAACCGGGGCGACGCGCACGTCGATCGACGGCAGCACGATGAGCGTGGAGTTCTCGCTCAACAGCCCGGCGGGCGATCAAGGCTTTCCCGGCAATCTCGGCTGCAACGTCGTGTATTCGTTCGACGACGAAGCGGCGCTGCGCATAGCCTACGGCGCGACCTCCGACGCGCCGACGGTCGTCAATCTCACCAATCACGTGTACTTCAATCTCAGTGGTTCCGTCAGTCCGAGCATCGCGACGCAGCAGCTCTGGATCGCATCGGACGAATACACGCCCGTCGACCGCGCAATGATTCCGACCGGTGAGATTTCGCCGATCGCCGGAACCGTGCGCGACTTTCGCAAGATGCGGCCGATCGGCAACGTCGCGTTCGACTGCAACTTCGTCCTCGACGCGTTTACCGGCGATCTGCGCGTCGTGGCCGAGGCATTCGACGACGCTTCGGGACGCCAGCTGCGCGTCGAAACCACCGAGCCCGGATTGCAGCTGTACACCGGCAAGGGCAACGCTTTCGCACTGGAAACGCAGCATTTTCCGGACTCGCCGAACCACCCAAACTTTCCCAGCACCGCGCTGCGGCCGGGTCAGCACTTCAAGTCGACGACGGTCTACCGGTTTACTACGAGCGACTAAGTTCGCGTTTCTTGGCTCTGAGCCGGTCGCTCTCGTTAAGGATGCGCTTGCGCAAGCGGATCGATTGCGGCGTCACTTCGACGAGCTCGTCGTCTTCGATGAACTCGATCGCGCGCTCGAGCGATAACTCGTCGGGCGGCGCGAGCGCCACGTTTTCGTCGGAGCCGGCGGCCCGCATGTTCGTCAGCTTCTTTTCGCGCACGACGTTGAGCCCGACGTCTTTATCGTCGTTGGCGCGGCCGGCGATCATGCCTTCGTAGACGTCGACGCCCGGCCCGATGAAGAACTCGCCGCGCTGCTCGACGCCCATCAGCGCATAACCCGTCGTGCGCCCGGTATGGGTGGCGACCAGCGCTCCGACGTTGCGGCCCGGCAGTTCGCCCTGCCACTCCTGATGATCGTAATACGTGTGTGACATCACCGCCGTACCGCGCGTGAGCGTCAACAGCTCGCCGCGCAGGCCGAATATCGCGCGCGTGGGCATGGTGTATTCCAAGCGCCGCGACTCGCCGACGTTGATCATGTTCGACATCATCGCCTTACGCCGCCCGAGCGCTTCGATCACTGCGCCGGAGTACGTCTCCGGCACGTCGACGACCACGTACTCGACCGGCTCCCAGCGTTTGCCGTCGCGCTCGGTGACGATGACCTGCGGTTTGGAGACCGCGAGTTCGTAGCCTTCCCGGCGCATCGTTTCGATGAGAATCGAGAGATGCAGCTCGCCGCGGCCGCGCACTTCGAACGTGTCCGCCGATTCGGTGTCGGCGACGCGCAGCGCGACGTTCGACTCGAGCTCGCGCATCAGTCGCTCGCGAATTTGCCGCGACGTCAGGTACTTGCCTTCGCGTCCCGCAAACGGCGAGTTGTTGACGGAAAAGAACATCGAGACGGTCGGCTCGTCGACCGCGACGGCGTGGATACCTTCGGGGGACGATGCGTCGGCGATGGTATCGCCGATGTTGAGATCTTCAATACCCGAAACGCAGACGATGTCGCCGGCCGAGGCTTCCTCGACTTCGAGGCGCTCGAGCCCGGCGAACGTTAGCAGCGTGGTCAAGCGCAAGCCGCCGGCAACCGTTCCGTCGCGCGCGACCTTGGCGATCGGCGCGTTCACCGACGAGCTGCCGCGGAAGATGCGCCCGATGCCGATGCGTCCGACGTACTTGTTGTGGTCGATCGCCGAGATCAATAGCTGAAACGGGCCTTCCTCGGCGGGCGCGTCGGGAATGCGCGCGACGATCGTCTCGAAGAGCGGCTCCAACGAATCGCTGGATTCCTCGAGCGTACGTTTGGCGATGCCGGCCTTGGCGTTGGTGAAGAGCACCGGGAAGTCCGCCTGCTCGTCGTTGGCGCCGAGCTCGATGAAGAGATCGAAGGTCTCGTTGACGACCTCTTGCGCGCGCGCGTCCTTGCGGTCGATCTTATTGACCACCACGATGGCTCGCAGGTCGAGCTCGAGGGCTTTGCGCAGCACGAAGCGCGTTTGGGGCATGACGCCTTCGGCCGCGTCGACGAGCAGCAGCACGCCCTGCACCATCTGCAGCACGCGCTCCACCTCGCCGCCGAAGTCGGCGTGGCCGGGCGTGTCGACGATGTTGAACTTGACCTCGCCGTGACGCACCGCGGTATTTTTGGCCAGAATGGTGATGCCGCGCTCGCGTTCGAGCGGATTTGAGTCGAGAACGCGCGTGGCGACCAGCTGGCCCTCACGGAAGACGCCGCTTTGTTTGAGCATGGCGTCTACCAGCGTGGTTTTGCCGTGATCGACGTGCGCGATGATCGCGACGTTGCGAATGTCGGGTCGAGTTTTCACGAAATGCTGCTGTTTATTGCTCGGTGGTGCGTGGTAGGGTGAACCAGAACGTGGTTCGCCGTCCACCTTCGCTTTCCAGTCCGATGGCTCCGTTCATCATCGTCACGAGCTCGCGACAAATGTAGAGTCCCAGACCGGTCGAGCCGTTGTCGTACGTCAGCCGGCCGAAACGCTTGAACAGCTTCTCGGTGTCGCTGGCCGGGATGCCGATGCCCTCGTTGACCACGTACACGCCCATCTCGCGCTCGCCGACCGGCTTGATCTCGATATGGATCGGGCTATTGGGATACGAGTATTTCACGGCATTTGAGAGCAAATTCGCGACGATCTGAACGAAACGACCTTCGTCGGCCAGAACGTTGGGCACCGGGTCGAGGTACGCGACGTTGAACAAACGGTCCGGGTGCTCGCTGCGCAGCCGCGCGATCGACTCCTCGATGATCGCGATCGGCGCGACGCTGGTCATGCGGAGCGAAAGTTGTCCCGCGTCCATCCGCGAGAGTAAAAGAAAATCTTCGAAGATGGTCGCGAGGCGTGTGGTAGCGCTGCCCAAGACGTTGAGCAACTCCTCGCGGCGCTCGCCGCCCATCGTTTCCCAATGCGTTTCCAGCAGCGACGTCGCGCCGCGAATCGCGGCCAGCGGCGAACGAACTTCGTGCGAGACCATGCCGAAAAACTCGTTCTGCAGCGCCACGTTTTCTTCGAGCAGCTGCCGCCGCTCGATTTCCGACAAGTGCGCGCGTGCGTTGGCCAACGCAAGGCCTACGAGGTTGACGAAGAGCTGCATCTGGCGAAGCGTTTCGATCGACGGCACCTTGCCGTCGACCGGTCCGTCGGTCGAAAGGTAGCCGAGCATGCCGCCGTCGCGATCCGGTAACACCAAGGTCAGCGAGTCGCGTTCGTGCCAGGCGTCGGGCGCCGTGCGCGGCTCGTGCCCGGTACTCTGTCCGAGATAGATGGAGCGCGCCCAGAACACTTCGCGTTCGGCCGGATTGTAGAAGCAGTTCGGCAGCACTTCGAACTCGGGAAGGAGCAGCGTTTTGATGTCGTTGCGAGCGATGCGCTCGCCGAGCCGTTCGCGAATGACCTGTTCGCCAAAGCCCAAAAGCACGCGGCGATAGAGGTCGCCGCCGGGTTCGTCAGCGGCAACGATCGTCACGAAACGCCAACCGAAGAGCGTGGCTACGCTTTGCGCGATCGACTCGAGTGGTGAAGTGATATCCTGGGTCTGCAGAATATCGTGCGTAATCGACAGCAGATGTTCGAGAAGATCGCCGCTAGCCGAGCGCCCCTGCGCGAGGTGCATCTCCTCGGTTTCGCAGGGAAACTAGAGCCTGCCTTCCTCCCGGTCTTGGCGGTCGAGATCCGAGCGGTGCTCGTCGAGCACGAACGCGTTGGCCCGCTCCCGGCTCGAGGGTGAGACGTGCCGGTCGAAATACGTCACCAGCTTCTCGTCGTCGGCCCCCTGAGAGATCAGGACGTCGAATGCGTCTTGCTTGACGCCGGCGCGTTCCAGAAAGCCGGTCGACAACGGACAGTAGCCCGTATAGTCGCCGCTGGTGCCGGCTTGTTCCGCACGGATCTTGTCTGCAAGGCGACCGAGCCAGGCATAATGCCCTAGCATCGAGCGGCCGCTGCGCGGCGGACTCTGGGAAAGATCAGGTACGGTCGTAACCATAGTGGCCGCAGTTTTCCCACCGGGCCTGTTCATGAACCCGAGGGGGTTCTCAGCTTGCCGCGGGAGGGTATCCACAAGCGGCCTCTGCATACCCCCACGCATGAACGACGCACAACGGCTGGCGACTGCGCTCAACGCCCACCTCAAGGCGCCGCAGTTTTCGAATCAGAAAGCGCGCGCGACCGCACGCCAAGAGCCGGCCGTCAACTGGCCCAAAACCAAGGCGCTCAATGAAGACTTCAATCCCGACGTCGACGGCTACGAATCGTTCGCGATGAACGACGGCACCATTTGCGTCTGGAACCCCGGACAGTTCCGTTTCGCCGCCGGCAAAAACTCGTAAGAGAAGATCAGAACTTGCTTCCCGCGTCTTGATCGTGAGCGGTCCAGGTTGCGGGGCGCATGAGCTTATTGAGCCAGCTGAAGTAGGCGCCGGTTCGCTCGGGCAGCGTGTAGCTATTCTCGGCGTAGACGTTGTGGTTTGCCGGCGAGAACGCGGCGCCGTCGTGGTGCAGGTCGCAATCCAAGCCGGCGACTTCGGCGCGACCGGCGGCCGCGGTCTCGACGATCGCGTTGTTCTCGAACGTGTTGTCGTGAACCCAATGAATCGACTTGCCGCGATAGCGGTGCGGACATACCGGCGTGCCGTCAGGATACGATGCTGCGCGGGCCGTACCGAAAACGCACGAATCGCTGCGCGCCTGCTGAAGCATTCCAATGCCTCCGGCGCCGCTAACGCGGTTGCTGCGCACCGTCACGTTGGCGCTGGCAGACGCTTCGATCTGCGCGCCGAGGTAAAACGACATCGTGCCCTGGCGTGAGGCCGGCGGTCCGTTGTTTTCGACGAGGTTGTCTTCGATGAGCGCCCGGTCGCTGATTTCGATGAAGATGCCGGAGCCTACCGTGTAGCCGTACGGGCCGTTGGTTTGGACGTTCCGTACCACACGGTTACGGCGGTAAACCACGTTATAACTGTTGATGTCGTTCCAAAAGCCCGGTCCGTTATTGTCGTGAACGTCGTTATCCTCGACGACGAGGTCTCGCGACTCGTATCCCGGTCCGCCGGCGAACTTTGCGCCGCCGCATTCCCACCAGCAGCTATAGTTCACCCGATTGTTGCGCGTAATCTCGTTGTCGCGTATGGTGAGCGCGTCGCCGACGGCAGCGATGCCTTCTTGGCCGTTGCCGGCGATGGTATTACCGGTAATGAGCGAGCCGCCATGGTTTCCGCGGTCTGGAACCGACGCGATACCGGCAGCATGGTTATAGCGCACGACGTTGTTTTCGAGTGTCCATCCGGTGCCCGAGTATCCGTAGCTCTGGATTGCGCCGCTCTGCGCGCGATTGGCTGCGAACTCGACGACGAAGGCGTCGACGACGATTCCGCCGTTGGACGACCAGACCAAGGCGGATGCTAGAGCCTGTTCCACGACGTGTCCGGACGGGTTAACGCCCAGCCACAGCCGGCCGGTCGAAAAATCTTCGTAGAACGTTGTCTTCCCAACGAGCCCGCGCGACGTGACGCGCGTAAGCGGCTTGCCGTCGAAGAAAACGTCTTGGCGCGTATCGCAGAGCGATTTGGGAACGGCACAGTTCAGGCTCGATTCCGGCGATTGTTTCAGAAAGGCACGAGCGACGAAGGCGTTCCCGGATCGCGAAAACGGCCCGACGATTGCCGCCCCGTTGAGGACGGCACCATGGCGCACCGTCGAAACGAGGCGTTGTCCGGCTTTAGGATTGACGGGCCGCGTGAACCGGTATGTTCCGGGCGCAAAACAAAACGTCGTGCCGGGCGGACGTGCGTCGAGCACGCGCTGGACCGCGCGATCGTCAGAGGGACGGATCGCGGTTCCGGTGCAAGTGGTTTTCGCAGACACCGTAGAGGCAACCGAGGACGGCAGCAAGCGCGCTATATTCGCGCACCCCGCCAGGATGACGACGGCGCAGGCCGCCGGCACGATCCTACCGGCTACGATATCTTTAATTGAAGTCTACGGCTACGTATTTCAAGCCGTTGCCGCCGATGAGCGCGATGGACGCCTTTTGCGTCGTCAGGACTTTGGCTTGAAGAACGGACTCGTCGTCGAGCTTCGTTTTGTCGTATTCGACGGCGCCGCTCGGTCCGAACACCGAGGCCCGCCAATAGCCTTTTTGCCGCGGCTGCAGATACAACCTTACGACGGTGTTGACTTGCACTTGAGCTAAGCCTACAGCTTCGACCATCGCGGCGTCGTTCGGCACGGTAACGTTAGCGGCGTTCGCGTCGGGCACGAGGAGCGACGTCACAGGTTGGCTGCAACCGGCAACGCCCGCAGCGGCACCAATTACCGCCATACCTAGATCTCTGCGTTTCATACTACGCCTCCAGCACCGGCAACGTTCAAAGGGTGCGAACCGTTATCCCCTAAACGTCGGCGACCGAATGACGTCATACGTGAGCCGAGGTGCAACGCCGAGATCGAACGTTGCGTCGTAGTCTGCGTTAGCAGTCTACGGGGTCATGCACGAGTTTGGGTTCGGTTACGGAAAAGCCGCCGTTTGACGCTTTAATGTGCGCGCAAACGTTTGCGTCCGACCCGATCGGATGAAGGTCCGTGTTTTCGTTTGCCGGACTTTGGCCTGTGTTTCCGCCGCAGCCGGGACTCCTTTGCATCTCTGCGAGCACCTTGATGTGAAGCGTCGGAACGATAAAGCTGTGAGCGATCAGCAAATAACCGAAGGTGTAGCTCTTTCCGGCTTCGACGACGTGCGGATGGGCCATAGGGCCGCCGTCGAAGATGTGCCACGTCGTGACTGCATTCGACCAATACGGTGTAACCCAGGCGCATTGTGCGGAATCGTTAACGACCGTGACGCCGGTATTCCAGAAATCGATCGCGCCCTTCGGGGGCGCGGTGGACGACGACGCGGACGAGGAGCAGCCGTCGAGCAAGAGCGCTGCCAACCCAAGAATGGCGAGGGCGGCGCGGTGATAACGGCGCAGGCTAGACAGCATGTACATTAAATGCCACACCCTTTATGGTCGCAATGTGCAACGGAAGGCCCAGGTTAGATAATCTAAGCCGGGATGCCGTTATGCTAGTAGTCTTCGGCTGCTAGCATGCTCCAGCCAAGGCTGAAGGCAAAGAAAAGCTGAATGGAGGGGAAATGTTACCCAGATCACCTTATCGTGCTCCCTATCAAACCGCGTTCTTATGAACGAGCACGCGCATGCGCTTCCAATTCTGACAGAACGTGCAAAGTGAATCAGCATCGCCCTTGCAAATAATCGCAACCATGGGAGTGTACGGGTCTGGTGGCCCGCACGGTCTTCAAAACCGCTGAGGCCGGGGCAACTCGGCTGGTAGGTTCGATTCCTATACGCTCCCGCCACCTAGCAACAGCATTGTTCTTAGCTGCTCTCTGCGTTCGATTGCCGAATCCCTGAACTCTGAAGGACACACAACGCGACGTGGCCTCCGATGGAATCCCGTGCAAGTAAAGCGCGTGCTCGCACACCTTTGAGTTAATGCCGGGGCTGAAGCCACGGCTGCGACGCGCCTTCGACCGCGGAAACTTGCGATCTCGACGTAAGGTCCCGGTGTTTGCCTGAGCCGGGTACTACGCTAGACGACCGCTTGCAGAGAATAGAGGCGTCAAACACTATTGGCTACTTGGTGCGCTCGTACTCATATGCGTCCCTTATGAACTCATTGAAGTAGGAGCCCTTAGAGCTTGCATTGAGGAACGTTTTGTATACCAGTAACGGTACATCCTTAAAACGATACAGATTTCCATCGAAAAAACGTACGCTTAGCACGCTGGTCTCGCGGTCATAAGCGATGGATTCAATTGTCGACGACACTCCAGGAGCGCCTTATTCAGTAGGCATTTCCGGGAGAGCTAACTGGCGCTCCTCGACGATACGCGGCCTAGCGTAAGGATTTAAATCGTCTACTTGGTAAACGGTGCTCATGTTGTCGTGAACTTTTGTTTTAATAACAGCGGTTTTTCCGGAATCGCCCGAAGTACTGCTAATATCGAAGTCGTCCTTGGTCAAAACGCCAACCTTAGCCTCCCAAACAAAGGCGCGAAGTCCTCGATTCGCGGTGCCCCGTGTGAACACACCTGCTTCATCTGTGAGAACATACCGGAATGTGATATACGTTCCCGCCTTTGGCAGATGTCCTTTGGGACGGTTTGTTTCGAGAGCTACCTTGAGTTCTAAGTCAACGGCGGGAGACTTCTGCGGAAGAAGATCGGGATAAGTATGCGGTCCATTTCTTATGTAAAGGCCGTTCGACGCTTGAGCGATTCCCGCTCCGAGAAGGTTGCCGACCATTGAAGAAAGGTTCGCGAGTTCCACTAAGCCGGCAAGGCGGTTTGAGCCGTGCGCGATGAGCTGATCGTCGATTATGTCCAGCGTTTCGTAACAATATCTGATCGCTTCAACGAGCATTTCGCATGTTAGGCCGGTTAGGTGAGTCAACTGCGCTACGTTGTGGCAGAACTCCGTCGAAACGGCTCGTTCGGTTCGCTCGGGAGCTTTTGGCGGCGCGGCTTCGAGACCCGCTCGCCCTTCGGCCATAGCGACCAAGCCGGAAAGTGGAAACCCTAGGGCTTCGGCGAGCTTCTGCGCCATGCCGAGCGTGGGCTGGGAGTTGCCCTTTTCTAAGACGCCGATGTAGGTCCGGTCAATCCCGGCAAGCTCGGCGAGAGACTCATGAGTAAGATTCTGATCGTTGCGCAGTTCTTTTAAGATCGCAAGAAATGCGGCGACTAGTCCCTCGTCATTTTCCGACACGCGATGAGTCTAGGCGAGGAGGGAAAGCTTGGTCAACGAGAATATATTCTCCACCGGAGGTGCAAGGTTTGGCGTATCGGCTTTTTGATCTGTTCTCTGGAACAGGTGCCTTCTCAAAGGGTTTCGAGAACTCTCTGTCCGCCGAGTACCAAACGGTTTTCTGCAACGACTTACTCCCGGTTGCTGTGCGAACCGCTACTGCCAATCATCCCCATGCAAAGTGTGTCAGCGGCGACATAAGAAAGCTTCGACGCGAACACGTCGCGGAGATGCTCAAGCTACGTCGTGGGCAGGTTGACGTGATAATCGGAGGTCCCCCTTGCCAGGGATTTTCTTCGATAAGGCCTTTTAGATCATCCGAGGAGGACGATCCACGGAATAGCCTCTTTGAAGAGTTTGCTTCATTCGTAAACTATTTTCGACCAAGAGCACTCGTTATTGAGAACGTCGTTGGGCTCGCGACGCATAAGGGTGGCGAGACGATCGAGGCAATGCAAACCTGCTTCGAGCAACTCGGCTACGATACCGACTGGCGCATCCTTAACGCGGCCCACTTTGGTATACCGCAGCGTAGGGAGCGACTTATTTTCATAGGATTGCCACGCGGAGCGAAGATAACGTTCCCTAACCCAACTCACAGTTCCAATGGAAGCACGATTGGCTACCGTGATCGGACACGCATGCTTTTGCCTGATGAGGATACGCTATTCACCAGGGCGCCAAACCTTGAGCCCGCTATAACTGTGATGGAAGCAATCGGCGACTTACCAAGGATCGAATCCGGCGAGGAATCACTGGCGTATGACGTAGCACCGACCAATGCGTACCAAGCAGCTAGGCGAAAGGGCTTGACTAAGCTAACGCTCCACGGATCGACGAAGCACACCAAGAAGATGCTTCGTATCATCAAACACTCCGGTCCAAATATTTATTCGATACCGAAGCACCTTATAACCAGCGGCTTTAGCTCGTGTTATTCGCGGCTCGATGGCGACTGCCCATCGGTAACGATCACCGTTAATTTTGTTCATCCGGCATCGAACCGTTGCATACATCCCGTACTGAACCGTGCCCTTACCCCTAGAGAGGGCGCACGACTGCAGTCATTCGATGACGATTTTGTTTTCTGCGGAAATCGTTCACAGATCGTAAAGCAGATTGGTAATGCCGTGCCGCCGCTCCTTGGCAAAGTAATAGGCGAGCACCTCGCATCCCTGATCGCCTAGCGATGACCGCACAAGAGGGACACCTCCGGAAATCCCTGCAAACTTCAGTTCTCGTATCGAGAAGAATGCAGAATGTCGCCACAAGGGACACGCCGTGTGAACTCGCAGCTCGACAAGTTCTTTCGGCCTATCACGTTCGATACAGGCTCCACCGAGCGGATTTACCGGGTCGGCCTGATATCTTTATCCCGCGCATAAGGGTTGCGGTATTCGTTCACGGCTGCTTTTGGCACTCGCATCATTGTCCAAAAGGTAGAAGGCAACCGCGGACAAATGTGGCTTTTTGGGCGGTGAAACTCGCTAATACGGTCGCGAGAGATCGTCGCACCGTGCAGCGGCTACGTGCCGTTGGTATATCTGTCGTAATACTCTGGGAGTGCGAACAACAGACGTTCCTCGCAAATCTAAGGCGTACCATAGGCACGTATCGTCGAACCGCACTGTAAGGCGTAACGTCTGGACGCATGTGGTTTTGACGATTAACGTACCGCCTAGGCTGCCCGTTGCGATGACGCGCGACTAGGACTGGCGGAGCAAATGGTTCGGAAAGCTCGATTCGCGTCTGAACTTGGGTACTGTACAACCGCGCAGCCGCGGGTGAAAGAAGGATAGGCAGCACCCAACTCGCAAGCTGTGCCACTTCAAATAATGCGACTAGCGGAGGCTCTGTTTCGTGCCCGACGCGCTCTATTTTGGTACGACATGGCAGACAGCAGGCTGGCTACTCGAACACGAATCTATACGCACGCCACTCCTTGACGCACTCAGCGATCCTGAAAAGCTAAAGGTAGTGCAGATGGGACTGTTTAGGCAGGGCCCAGTTCGAATGGTCTATGACGATAAATTGGGGCTGGTTTGCTTTTGGAACATCGATTATCTTACCGGGTTGGCGGATGAGGGGCTCGGCTTTATCAAGCTTTCTGGGACGTACGGGCTAGTCAATTTTCCGAGGATTGCCTTTGAAGCGTTCGAACGCGAGCTGACCGTTCTGAACTATCGCTTGCGTAACCTCATATTCGAATCCGCCTACTATCATCAGGACTTCGAGGACGGTAGTCATAAGGTTCTTGCGGGGAGAGGCACTGAAGCACGCGACTACAGTATCGGCTATGCCGAAACCCAGCTCGCCGTCAGAGCACAGGCGGTATCAAGAAAGGTCGTTGTTTGCGTTGGTCCGGAGGGCGACTGGAAGCGCGCTGGCGCTGCGGCAACTGCTGAGCGGGCCATCCTGGGCGACCTCTCTGAGTCCCTTGTAGAGCGCATAAGCGAAGCGCGAGGCTCTGCTTCACTATTGACGCAAAATGCGCTCGTCGAACTTCGTATGGCAATTAGTCCACCGATACAGCAGCCGCCGCTCACCGAGGTAACAAGGCGCGCCGGGCCTCTCGCCGTTGAAGAATCCGACAAATATAGAACCGCCGGATGGCCCTTCGAGCAGTGGTTGTCCGATGGCACCACGCTTTCCGAGGACCAGCTAAATATCCTCATGGGCGATGGTGTCCTCAAGCATCCAATCCGAATAATTGGGCCGGCTGGTGCAGGCAAGACTTTGCTAATGCAGTTGATGGCCATGCGACTGCAAACCATCGATCCATCCGCTTCAAAGATAATCTTCATTACGCACAACCAGCCGATGGAGTTAGCTATTCGAGAGCGTTTCGCGGTGCTCGGCGCAAAGCAGTTTACTCTGGCCAACAATATAGCCGTGACCACGCTTGAGCGTTATGCAAATGACACACTGCTGCTAAGGGACGTTAATCTACTTGAGCCGACCAGTGCAGATGCGAAGAATACGCAGCTCGCATTCGTTAATCAAGCGTTTTTGGAGGCCGCAAAGATCAGCGAATCCATCGTTAAGGGATCCGATGTACTCGGCGTAATCGCTAAGGACCTTAATACGTTTGGCGAATTTGTGCGGTCCGACTTCTCCGTGGCAATCAAAGCGCAAAATCTCCAATCCGATAAGACGTCATATGTAAACTCCTCCGTTGCGCTCGGTAAACTGCACGGGATTCTTACGCCTGATGAGCGAGCGGTCGTATATCAAGCGTTCCAGATATATCAGAATATGCTCGATGAGTACGGCGTGCTTGACACTGATGACGTGGCTCTTACGATGCTTGGAAAATTAAGCTCACCTGTCTGGCACCACCAGCGCAAATCTATGGGATTTGACTATATATTTGTAGACGAGGCGCAATTGTTCAACGAAAATGAGCGCAAGATTTTTCAGTACCTCGGCAATGGGAAGCGACCATTTGTGCCAATCGTTCTTGCTCTCGACGAGGGCCAGCAGTTTTTCGGCGAATCGCGGGTAGGTCTAGCTCTTCTTGGGATTAAGGACGCCGAACGCGAGAATCTTCGATACAATCATCGAATGACGGCTAGAATCGCCGACTTGGCTTTTTACGTGATTTCGCAGAGCACGGAGCTTTTTACGCTGGATTTCCCTGACTACACGAAGACCACCGAGACGCCCTCTCACACGTCCGATGGAAGCAAGCCACACTTGGAGCGCGTCGGAGCCGACGAATTTCTATCTAACGCGGTCGCCCAACTTGTTAGGGACTGTCGCCGCGATGGATTAAGGCAGATTGCGATCGTTTGTTTTAACGAGTCCTACTGGTTGGAGCTCGAAGAGAAACTCAAGGACAAATTAAAGGACTTGGATTTTTTCCCGATGTTGCGGCGTGGGGAGCGCCCGCGCGGACATAGCTTCACGACCCTTTGCCGGCCGGCAATTGTCGGCGGCCAGGAGTTCGACGCAGTAATCGCCGTCGGCCTGGAACAGGGGGTCGTTCCAAAATATGTTTCAAATTCGGCACTGCAAACCGCTCTTGAACAGCAAGCTCTTAGGGATGTGTATGTTACATTTAGTCGCGCGAAGGACAGGCTGACGGTATTGATCGGTAGTCAGGCCGATCCCGCGCCAATTCTAAGGGGTGCAATTGAGCAGGGCCTTCTCGAAGTCATACCATAGCATCTCGTCTAACATTTTCTAACGGACCGGTCGGAAACGGAAGGGACACGACGGCATTGGCAGGGAGCCAAGGCTTCTGAAAATGCAACAGGCCAACACTATTCGGTAACGGTAGGAATTGCCCGGAACCCCCGAATTGTGGTTCGATTCCTATACGCTCCCGCCACAAACACTGCCTTGTTGCCACACTGGGGAAGTGTGGCAGTTCGCACGCATCATGTGGCAATTCGGCTTTTGCAATCGGACTTCACGTATAGAAAATCTACTGCCGTGGAACCTCAAAGCGGCGGCGCACGATCCGGCACACCTGGCCAATCGTAGCGTAACAGGCCAACTCCCCGCGCAGGTCTAATCCCGATCTTGAATGCTAGACGCCGAAGACGACCTTGAACCGACGCTTACTACGTACCACCGATGACGCTTGAAACGCTCAATTCGGTCGCTTCTGTAGGGACCTTTATCGTCATTGCTTTGACCGCGCTCGCGGCGCTCGTACAACTTCGCCACCTTCGGCGCGGCAATTGGCTTGCAGCGCAGTTGACCATCCTGGAAATGTGGCAGTCCGATAAGGTTCAGGGGCCGTACGACTACATCAAGGAGGAGCTCGGGGAAAAGCTCAAGGATCCGCGATATCGTCACGAACTGGAGTACGGCCCGATCAACCGCAGCAAGCATCCTGAGATGTACATGATCGACTGGAATGCACAGCTCGGACTCATTGTCAGCGAGGGATTGCTCGACGATCATTTCTTGCAGCTATACTCGCCCGCGATCGATACGAGTGGCGGAACTTAGAGCCCGTCGTCGCGCTACTGCGCCGGCAACGCGGTAACGATCAATTCACACACTTCGAATATCTCGTCTCCCGCATGCGACAACTCCAAGCCCGTCGCAACAAGAGTGTCTTCAGCGGTGCAACGCCGCGAATCTCGATCAACGACCCCTGGCTCGCGAGCGACCACCCGGAGGACTCCGGCTAGGCGGTTGATACCCGACCCAACGCTACGAATACTTCAAGAAGCATCGATTCGCGTATCCCAAAGCCACCGCGAAGGCGACTTGGCCGGATTGCCACAGCGCTCGTACGACCTGCGGCGCTCCCGCTTGGGTGATCGACGTTCTCCTCAAGCCAGCGCTGGGCGCCGACGTCCTAGCTCGTCAAGTGGTTGAGTTCAATTGCAAGGGACCAGTGCTAACGCATGAGGATTTCGTCGATAAGCCCGTATTCCCGCGCGTCCTGTGCGTTCATGTGATAATCGCGTTCCAGATCGGCAAGGATTTTTTCGACCGTTTTTCCGGTTCGCTCCGAATAAATTGTCGCTAGCAATTGACGCGTCGCGAGCATCTCGCGTGCGTGAATCTCGATGTCCGTAGCCTGGCCACCAATCTGCGAGACCCATGGCTGATGAATGAGCATTTTACTTCTCGGCAGCGCCATGCGCTTTCCGGGGGCACCCCCGACCAAGAGCACCGTAGCGGCCGAAGCGGCAAGGCCTGCGCAGATCGTCGCGACGTCCGGTTTCACGAACTGCATCGTATCGTAGATCGCAAGTCCGGCGGTCACGCTGCCGCCCGGACTGTTGATGTAGAGGTCGATATCGGCTTGCGGATCCTCCTTCTCTAGGAAGAGCAGCTGCGCCATCACGAGATTAGCAAGAGCATCGTCAATCGTTCCACCGACGAAGACGATACGGTCCTTTAAGAGGCGAGAGTAAATGTCGTAGGCGCGTTCGTACCGCCCATTATTCTCCAGTACGGTCGGCACAAGATGTCCCATGAGACGCTTTATAGCATCCCGGAGCGGAGCGCGGAAAGGCCATCGTGGTCAAAAGCGGACACCGTAATCGCAGGAGCTGCAAGAGCTACGACGGAGTAACCGTCATGAACACGTTGACACCCGAGCAGCAGCAGCGGATTGTTCGCCTTCTCGAGTCAGGCAAGAGCGCTCGCGAGGTCGAGAAAATCACGGGACACCGGCGTGAAACGATTTCTCTGTACGGGCGGCTCGCCGGCGTCTTCCCGCGAACCGTCTCTGAACGGCACGGCTCGGAAACGAACGCGCTCGCCGCTTAGCTCCCGCCAATCACGCGTCGACGCGAAGGGTCAGAATCGCGACGTCGTCGGGGTGGCTTCCGCCGTCGATGACGATCTCGCGTATCACGGCGGCTGGACGGCGCGCGAAGCGCACGTCGTGCCGGCGCATCGCCTCGATGAGGTGATCCCACGCTGCCGGAACGTCTCGGTTCCACTCCAGCAGACCGTCGGTGAAAAACACTGCGAACATTCCCGGCTTCATCAGCACCGTTTGCGACCGCCGAATCCTGCCGCTGTCCAAGTCGTGCAACCCCAATGGGAGGCTCCGCTCCGATATCGGATCGGCGATCGTTCCGTCGTGCATCCACATCAGCGGCCCGGGATGACCGGCCGAAGCGCACGACATCGTTCGATGAACGGGATCGACGATGGCGACCAGCGCGGTGCTGAAGGCGTCTTCGGAATCTAAGCGCATCAGCCGATCGGCGACGATCAATGCGCCCGCGGGATCCGGCTCGCTGAGGATTGCGGCGCGCAGCGCGTTTCTCAATCGTCCCATCCACACCGCTGCCTCTAGGCCGTGCCCAAGCACGTCGCCCACGGTAATGGCAATGCGGCCGTCGGGCATCTCAAAAGCGTCGTACCAGTCGCCGCCTACAAGCAGCTCTTCCGACGACGGCTCGTAAAAGCCGTCGAGAACCAAACCCGCGACGTAGGGAAGCTTCCCGGGCAGCGCCGCTTCCTGAAATCGTGACGCGATGTCGACGGTCTTCGAATGCAGTATTGCCTTGGCGATCGCGGAGGCGCAGCGGCGCGCAAGGTCGGCGGCAAAGCGCAAATCGATTTGGTCGAACGGCGCTTCATCCGACGTTTTTGCCAACGTCATTGCGCCGAGCACGCCCGAGGTCTGCGATACCAGCGGAAGAATCATCATGGACTGGTAACCCAAGCGCTGCATGAACGCTCGGTGATCGTCGCTCGTCGAATGTTTCTCTAAATACTCGTCGTCGATGCGGGTAACCAGCATCGAGTTCCGGCTGCGTATGACCTCGCGAACCGGATGCGGTGCTTTTCCCTCTTTATGCCGTAAGTAGCGGCCGGCATTTTCGAGCTCCGAGCTGCGCGCGGGATCGCGATGAGCGGCTGCGACCAACCGCGGCGAATCCTCCGGGCCAAGGTCGATGATGCAAACGTTGGCAACCGTCTCAACTGCCGCCGCGCACACGTTTTGCAGCGTTTCCGAATAATCGAGCGATCGATCCAAAATTTCGCCCGCGCGAAGCAGCAGCTCGAAGTAATAAAAATCGCGCTCGCGCCAGGCAAAAGCGCGGCGTTCAACTTGACCCATGTAATCGGTAGTATCGCCGAGCGGCGGCCTTATGGCTAGAGCCGTGCGGTCGTCTGCTGGGAACGGGTGAAGGATATTTCACTAATAAGAATTCAGTCATGCCGATTCTGGAAACGCGATGAGCCTTTTGCCGATCGGGCGCGGCGTGATACGATAGCCCGGATTTGTCGACTTTTCCTCATCTCCCCGACGAGATTTGGGCGCGGTTAAAAACGTGGGCAAAAACGCAAGCCGCCTCCACGGCACAGCCCTCACTGGAAGAGAGCGAAGCCTACGTTCGCCGCATTTGCGGCGAACTTACCGGCAGGCCTAGCGTCCTACCGCCCGGCGCCGTTGCATTTTATGCAAGCGAGCTTCGCGACATGGTGGCCAAGTTTCGCGCAGCGATCGATGCCGAGGGCGGCGTCGCCTAGTCCGAACACCGGCCTTAATACCCGTTACGAGCGGGCGTAGCGCGAACGACCGTTGCGCCGCAGCCGACCAATAGCGATTCCAGGCGGCGCCAAAAGGCCAGTCTCTCCAACAACGGATTCAAGTAATCCGTCATCGTGCAGAAGTTGATCGCGTACGGTGACTTATGGTGCTTGGCATGCTGGTTGCGCGATTGAAGAATCCCGGCGCGTTGGAGTTGCGCCACCCATCGCGGCACTCGCGAGCTGTGCGCCCAGAGATGGACCTGGTTCGACTGCGAGAGCAGAAGCACGACGAAGTACGTTTGCCACGCGTGAACGTGGAACAGCAGCAGCGCCGCGGTAACGACCGCCGCAGCCAAGATGCATACGCGGTTGGTCTGCCAATAGTGACCGGCGCGAATCGTTCCGGGCATGCGATGGTGGTCGATGTTATCGCGAACGATCCAGCGATCCAATAGCTCCGACTTGCCCGGCGCAAGCCACGTGTCTTCCGCCCAGTGCAGGAGTCCCGAGATGAAGTCCGCGATCGCGAGGCAGGCGGCGATCCAGAGTGTGGCGATTGCGGCGCTCGAAACAATGTATAGCATGGGCAAACGGTAGCCGCCGGAGGCCGTCTAAGGCGTCCGTAAAACTACGGATCGTATGAAGAGCTTTGCAACCGAGACGAGCCGGGTCGAGGCGTTTAGCGACGGCGTCTTCGCCGTCATCATCACGATCATGGTGCTCGAACTGCGCCCGCCATCGGGGACCGAGTTTCGCGCGCTCTTGGAGACGCTGCCGGCTATCGCGACGTACGCCGTGAGCTTCGCCTTCATCGGCATCTATTGGAACAACCACCACCACATGCTGCGGGCGAGCCGCGGCGTGGACGGACGCGCGATGTGGGCGAACCTGAACCTGCTGTTCTGGCTTTCGCTGGTGCCGTTCTCGACGGCGTGGCTGGGTCGCAATCCGTTAGCCGTCGGCCCAACCGCGTTCTACGCGATCGTGTTCTTGCTCGACGCCCTCGCCTACGCGCTGCTCGTGCGCGCGCTGCTGGCGGTCAACGGTAAAGAGGCACCGTTTGGCAAAGCCGTGGCGAGCGATCTCAAAGGAAACGTGTCGATCGTTCTTTACGTCCTCGCCGTCGTCGTGGCGTTCGTCTACCCGGTCGTAACCGACGTGCTCCTCGTCGTGGTCGCGATCACTTGGCTCGTTCCGGATCGGCGCTTCGAGCCGCTCATCAATCTAGAGAACTAATCAACGGATCGGGTTAGCTCGCTGCTGCCGTGCCTCTAGCCATAAGCGATTCCATCGCCGCATCGGCTTGTATCGCGAGTCCGCGAGGAGCGCCGTCGTCGAGAAACCGCGACGCACCGCATTCAATGCCGAGTGCCGTGACGACGTAGCCGGCCTCGTACATATAGCCGTAGATCAGCATGCCGTCGCCGTCGCCAGGCAGATCCTTGAACGTCGCGATCGCGCGAAACGCACCGATTGCCGCGATGAAGTCGTCGTAGTTTTCCGAAAAATCGAGTACGGCGAGCGTCCAAGTCTGTGTCGCGTCGTCGTAGTCGCTGGCGCACGGCATAAAGAAGCCGACCGCCGGTTCTACCAAATCCTCGATCCATTCGCCAACGGTTGAAAGGCCGCGAAGCCGCTCGCGAATCGAATCGGGCGTGTAGCGTTCTCCGTAGTAACTGGCGTTCGCGAGCCAATCGAGGATCGCGGGGTCGGCGGCCGCATCCGGGAAGGGGCTGTTAAAGAAGCGATCGAGCTCAGCGCGGGTCAGGCGGACGCGCGCGAAAAGCTGGCATGGTTCGGACATGGCGCCAGTCTAACCGCGGGAGCGTCCACGAAGCGTCCTAAAATCCCGGCGGATAGGTAAACGGCCCGATCGGTCCGCGCAGCCACGCCGGCCACCGGCCCGCTCGGGCCGGTCCCTTGCGCGCGTCGAGGATCGCGACCCGCTCGAGCGTGTGGCAGAGCACGAGGACGGCGTCGTGATACTCCGACAGCGGCACCGAAGACGGGACGTCCTTGTTGACGTCGAGCAGGTTCACCGTTGCGCCACGCTTCTTGAAATACGCGGTGGCGAGAACGGCGTTCTTGAACTCGACTTGCGGGTCGCGCTTTCCACCGCAGAAATACACGGGCACTTTCGGCGTCCAACCGTTGAGTAGGTCGTTGGCCGCGACGTCTTGCCGTGCCGGCGAAGACGCATGGGCAAACGACGTGAGGAACGACGGCTGCAGCAACTGCTTCACCTCGAGCGGCAGCAGCGTTCCTTGCAGCTTCGCGGCACGCGCGTACGTCTTGACCGGCAGCAGAGTATTCACGTACGTCGCATAGGGATCCTGAAAGACCGTTGACGGATCGGTGTAGACGTTTGCGTACGTTTTGTTATACGCCGTCAGCACGAACGTCGAAAGCACCGCGGCGTTCTGTCCGGGGTGCGCCATCCCGTCGAGCAGCGTCTGCGTGAGTGCGTACGGCCCGCTCGACGGCGAGTTTGCAATGAGGTGGAACTCGCCGGCGTTCTGGGCCTCGATGACCTTCTCGGTCCCCAGCGACGTCTGGCCGCCTTGCGAGTAGCCCGTGAGGAACACGTCGCCGGATAGCGGCACGTGCAAGCGTGTCGCCGCCTTGCGAGCGGCTCGCATGGAGTCGATGACCGCGCTCGCTTCGGCGCTGACGACGAGGTACGGTTCGAACGGATAGTTCGAGTATCCTAAACCCAAATAATCCGTCGCGACCATGGCGTAGCCGTGCGACGCGAAGATCGCCGCCTGGAGCTGCGGCTCGATGTTGACCTTCGTGGGGTGAGTGATTTTCTGCGCCTTGACGACGTTGGTGCCTTGACCGTATCCGATCAAAACGAAGGTTCCGGTCCCGCCGGTGATGGGCACCCAAAACGCCGCGCTGGCGGTCGCGGGCTCGCCGTTGATGCCGATCGTGCGATAGAGAATTTTATAGAGGGCGACGTCGTACTTGGGAGGGCCGCCGAGTTGCGCGACCACCTGTTCGGCAAAGCCGAGCGTGCCCGAGGTGTGCGCGCCGCTCAGTGCGGCCTTTCGGAACACGGTGACTTTCTCGACCGAGATGACCGAGCCGCGCGCCGCGCTCGTAGACCGCACGAGCGAAGGGGCCGGGACTCCCGGCGTGATAGTGGGAGACGAGCACGCTGCGACGGCGAACGCAAACGTAACGGTGACGATGGTGCGAAAACGATGCAACACGACGGCTCCTTAAAACTCGATGCGGCAACCGGCACTTCGCTGCAGGCAGCCGTTGCCCTCGCCGGATTTCCGACCGATAGCAACTCGTCGTATCGGCGAGGCCCGGCGAAAGCGCCGGCTGCGATTCGCACGGCTATGTGGAGCGAGGCCGGCAACCCGTACACCGAATCGGGCGTCCGGCTGCGGCTCACCGAAAACGTCGTCGATGCGGGCGACGCTCCGTTGCGCGAAGACGAAGAAGATCGAACGACGATCGAGGCGCTCGTTGCCGCGCAACTGGAGTCGGGACGCCGCATGCTCTCGCTCGGCGGCGATCATTCGATCACGTTTCCCATCGTTCGCTCGTACGCGCGCCGCTATCCAAAACTCAACGTCGTGCATTTCGACGCGCATCCCGACTTGTATTCGAGCTTTGGCGGAAATCGTTTCTCGCACGCGTGTCCCTTCGCGCGCATTTTGGAGAGCGCCGACGTCGGCAGTCTGGTCCAAATCGGCATTCGCACGATGACGCCGCCGCAGCGGGAAAATGCCGATCGTTATAACGTTCGTGTCTTCGGGCCCGACGAACTGGACGAAGCGCGACGAGCGCTGCCCGGCGGCAACGTTTACGTCACGCTCGACCTCGACGGCATCGATCCCGCCTTCGCGCCCGGCGTGTCGCATCGCGAGCCCGGCGGACTAAACGTGCGCGACGTGCTCAAGCTCGTCGCGGCGATTCCGGGCAATGTCGTCGGCGCGGACGTCGTCGAACTCAATCCGGATTGCGACGTCGACGGGCTGACCGCGGCAGTGGCCGCGAAGTTCGCGCGCGAGTTTATGGGCCGAATGCTAGCCGACGGGACTAACGTCGCCGGCTAGCCAGCGTACCGAGCGCGGTTCGTATCCCGACGATGACGGCGATCGCGAGCGCAATCCAAAAGAGCCAACCGGCAGCGACTTGCCAGCCCGCGGGGCGGTAGACGGAAAACAACACGGTCATGCCGACGACGCAGGCCGCGGCAATCATGGTGGCGTTCGCGCGTTCGACCAATCGTTCGAAGCGCACCAGCATCGGCTCCAAGTCTTCGACGCGCGTCCATACGCGCAAGTTTCCGCGTTCCAAGTCCGACAACACGCGGTCGGCGTGACGCGGAAGATCGATACTCAGCTCCGCGGCGTCCATCGCCGAGACGCGTGCGCGCTCGGCCCAATCGTCGAGCGACAACCGCGACGTCGCCACCTTACGTGCGATCGGCTCGAGATAGTGCGTCAGCGGGCGGTCCGGTGTGATGGCGGTCACGATGCCGTCCCCGAGCGCCACCGCCTTAAAGAGCAGTGCGAGCGAGGCGGGCGAGCGCAGCCCGTAGCTGCGAACGATCTCCAGCATTTCACCCAGCGCCACGCCGATCTCGATGCGCTCGAGCGTGTCGCCCATATAGCGCTCCAGCAGGCGTTCGAACTTGTGCGTAAGCGCGCTTCGATCGATCGGCTTTACGGGCGGCGCGAGCTGAATCAAGCGATCCGTCAAGCGTGAGGCATCGCGCCGGTGCATCGCCATGAACATGTCGGCAACGCCGCGCCGCAGCTCGTCGCTGAGACGGCCCACCATGCCGAAGTCGAGCACGGCGATGCCGCCGTCTTTGCGAACCAGCACGTTGCCGCCGTGCGGGTCGGCGTGGAAAACGCCGCGCGTAAGCGCGGGCTCCAGAACGAATCGCGCGACGCGCTGTGCGGCGGCGGTTCGCCGCCGAGCGGTGAGTCCGGTCGCGTCTTCGACTCGATCGCCCTCGACGCGCGTCATCGTGAGGATTTTCGCCGTCGATAGCTCGTCGATTACTTCGGGCAGCCAGAAACCTTGCTCGGAGTCGAAATACTCACGGAACGTCGCGACGTTGCGCGCTTCGCGCGTAAAATCGAGCTCCTCGTGCAGCGTGTCGCCAAACTCCTCGAGCATCGACTCGACGTCGTATTCTTCCAAACGCGGCAGGAAGCGCTCTGCCGACTTGGCCAGGCCCGAAAGGATGTCGAGATCGCACTCGGCGAGTTCCTTAACGCCCGGCTTGCGAACCTTGACGACGCCGGCGCGGCCGTCGAACAGCGTAACGGCGTGAACTTGGCCGATCGAAGCCGACGCGAGCGGCACGCGATCGAAGGAGGCGTAGAGCTCTTCGGGCGCCGCCCCAAGCTCGTCTTCGATGCGGGCCTCGATGACGGCGGTGTCGACGGGCGCGACGTCGTCTTGCAGTTTTGCAAGCTCGTCGCGATAGTCGCGCGGCAGAAGATCGGCGCGCGCCCCCAGCATTTGAGCGAGCTTGATGAAGGTGGTACCGAGTTCTTCGCATGCCTCGCGCGCCTCAACCGGACCCATCGTCCGATGACTTGCGGTCGCCAATCCGTGCTTGGCGAGAACCGCGACGATGTGCCGCGAGCGCTCGGCGCGACTGGGCGCCCGTTCCGTCGTCTGCATAGGCGGTTCTTACCCAGGCGCTGAACCCACGCGACTGGAGATGGAAGAGCCGCACCTCAAGCGCAGCCTCGGGCTGCTCGACGTTGCGCTGTTTTTCGTTGTTGCAGGGTCGAACTTGCAATGGGTTGCGACCGCCGCCGCCGCCGGTCCCAGCTCGTTGATCGTCTGGCTGATCGGCTGCGCGGGAATGTTCGTGCCGCTGTCGATCGTGGTCGTCTTTCTGTCATCGCACTACCCGCAAGAAGGCGGTATGTACGTGTGGAGCAAGCGCGCGTACGGACCGTTTGCCGGGTTTATGACGGGCTGGACGTACTGGGCGAGCAATCTGCCTTACTTTCCCGCGTTGTTGTACTTCGCTGCGGGAAACGCGCTGTTCGTAACCGGGTCCAGCGGCGGGACGCTCTCGGCGTCACCGTGGTATTTCATCGGCGTCGCGATTTTCGGCTTGACCCTCGCGACCGTCGTGAACGTTCTCGGACTCGACGTTGGAAAGTGGCTGAATAACATCGGCGCGTACTGCCGTTGGACGGTGACCTTGCTGCTCGTCGCCCTCGGCTTTTTCGCGTTGTGGAAGTTTGGTTCCGCGACGCCGATCACCGCTGCGACGGTCAAACCGGGTCTTGCGCTCAAGGATCTGATCTTCTGGTCGGTGATCGCGTTTGCGTGGACCGGTCCCGAGTCGCTTCCGTTCATGGCCGGTGAAGTGAAGAATCCGCGCCGCGCGATCCCCGTGGGATTGGCGATTGCCGCACCGGCGATTTTAATCATTTACGTCGTCGGCACGCTCAGCGTGTTGTGGACGCTGGTGCCCAGTGCCGTCAACCCGTCGTCGGGCGTCATGCAGGCAATCGCGAGCGCGTCGTCGCGCGCCGGCTGGGCGGCGCTGATTCCGGTTGCGGCAATCTTGGTTGCCGTGAGTTGTCTGGGCAGTTGCGGCGCATGGCTCGGCGCCGTCGCTCGCGTACCGTTCGTCGCGGGCATCGATCGTTATCTGCCGCCGATATTCGGCCGCATGCACCCGCGGTGGGGGTCGCCGGTCGCCGCACTAGTGACGCAATCGGGAATTGCCGCAATCTTCGTCTTCCTAGGTCAAGCCGGAACCAGCGTGCACGGCGCGTACGACGTGCTCGTGAGCTCGACGGTCGTCATCACGATGGTGCCGTTCGTGTTTCTCTATCTTTCGGCGTTCAAGCTCGACGCCGATCCGGCCACCCAAGGCGCGATACGCATTCCCGGCGGCCGTGCAACGGTCGTTGCCTGCGCGGCGATCGGGTTGATCACCACGCTCGTCGCGATGGTGCTAGCCCTCTTTCCCGCCGACGACGAACCCAACAAACCATTCGCGGTCTTGAAGGTGCTCTTCTTGACCGCGATGATGGTGTTGTTCGGCGTTGCCGTGTACGTTATGGGTTCGTCGAATCAGTCGGTCTCGCCGCGAATGACGAAGCCGTAGTGACGCTGAGCCGCATTCTTGAACGGCTCGTACTCCGCGTCGCCGCTGATGACGAACGCGTGAGGTTCGTACGTGCGCGGCTTGCCGTGGAAAAAGCCCCGAAGGTTCTCCTCGTACGCTTCGTCGTCCCGAGTCACGATTTCAGAATCGAAGCCTCGTTCGCGTAGCATCGTCGCCGTCGCGGCGGCCTCCGGTTCGTTTTCAAAAGCTGCGATACGCATGCTTGCCTCCGTTACTGTTTTTGGTCACCGTGCTGTACCCACATAACCTGTGGGTATGCCTAGATGTGACGGAGGTCAGGCACATGCAAGGCAAGGCGACGGTCGCCGGTCACCCGCTCCATCCGCTTCTCGTGACGTTCCCCATCGGCAGCTACGTCGCGGCGATAATTGCGGACATCATTTTCCTAACGGGCGGCTCCTCGTTCTGGGCGACGATGAGCATGTGGCTGATTGCCTTTGGCCTCGCGGGCTCGCTAATTGCCGGGTTTTTCGGCTTCATCGATTACCTGACCGCACCGATGTCGGCGCAAGCTCGCCAGGTCGCCAACTTGCACATGATGCTCAACGTAGCGGTGATCATCGTCTTCGGCGTGGCCTTTGCGGCGCGCTATTTCTGGCCGCCGTTCGTCTGGGGACACGTCGCGACGTTCGTCGGCTTCTGTCTGTTGTTGGTCTCGGGCATTCTCGGCGGAAATCTCGCGCACCAGCATCTCGTTGGTTCGACCGAACGCGACGTCGGCGTCGCACGACGGGCGGCCGACGACGATTCGGATTTCACGCCGACCGAGCGCATCGCGCGCGAGCGCGAGAAGACCCGCGCGACCAAGGGCAGCATCTGATTGCGGCTTCGCGATAAAGTCGCGATCGTCACCGGCGGGTCGAGCGGCATCGGCGAAGCCGTCGCGGTAGCCTTCGCGCGCGAAGGCGCCTCGGTAGTCATCGACTACCACGGCAACGCCGAGCACGCGCGCAGCGTCGTCGAGTCGATCGAGGCGCACGGTGGCCGTGCGGTCGCCGTCGGCGCCGACGTCTCGAAGGAAGAAGACGTCAAGAAACTCGTCGAAGCCGCGGTCGCGGATTTCGGTTCGCTCGATATTCTCGTCAATAACGCCGGCATCGAACGTCAAATGCCGTTTCTCGAAACGCCGCTCGACGTGTGGCGGAGTGTGATAGAGACGAATCTTACCGGCGCTTGGATCTGCTCGCAGCTGGCGGCTCGCGAGATGGCCAAGGGAAAACGCGGCGGACGCATCATCAACATCTCCTCGGTGCACGAAGACGTCACGATGCCGTCGAACGCTCCCTATTGCGCCTCGAAGGGCGGCATGAAGATGTTGATGCGCACCATCGCCGTCGAGCTCGCTCCGCTCGATATCACCGTCAATAACGTGTGTCCCGGCGCAATCGACACACCGATTCAAAAGAACCTCGAGAAGGATCCGCATAAGGTCGAAGAGCTGCTTTCGGAGATTCCGCTGCGCCGCATGGGGTCGCCCGAAGAGGTGGCGGGCTTGTGCGTGTTCTTGGCGAGCGAGGCAGGATCGTACGTTACCGGCGCGTCTTATATCATCGACGGCGGAATGACCAAACAATCGGGAAGCTTATAGGGTTACTCGGTCGATCCGATCTCGCGAAGGAACAACACCAAAAAGCCGATTCCAAAGAACCACGCGACGAAACCCTCGGCGACCGCCCCCACGTGGGCGAGCGTGAATCCGCCGGGATCGGTACCGTCTTGGCCCCCGCCTGCGGTCTGCACGTAGTTTACGTAGCGCGCGATGTCCGTTACGTCTTGCTCGCTGAGCAAGTCGCGCCCGAAGCGCGGCATGACCGATGGTCCCGCGCGGATCGCTTCGGCAACTTGGAACACGGTGGCGCTTCCCAGCGGCGGCGCGACGTTGTCTTGCCCCACCGAATCGCCTTGTCCGACGGTGCCGTGGCACGGCGCGCAATCGGCGATGAAGAGCTTGGCACCACGCCGGACGTCGCCGGTGCCGAGCGCGACCTGCGGCAAGGAATGATCGGCGTGCGGCGAGAGGCTTTCGACGTAATCGACGATGCGATCCATTTGCTCGAACGTAAACACCGGTGCGACGTGCATTTCGTTGACGAACGGCGCACCGGCCGGCATTCGGCCGGTATCGAGCATCAGGTGCACGTCGGCTGCGGACTTGCCCGCGAGCGACGGCGCGATGGTCGAGCCTTCGCCGCGAGCGCCGTGGCACGTCGCGCAGTGAAGCGCGTAGAGCTGCGCGCCGTCGTCGTTGCCCGCGCCCAGCGTGGCTAACGCCAGCACGAGACCCGCAATCGCGCTTTGGGTACAACGCCGGAGAGATGCCACGACTCTGTGCTACCCTGTTCGCCGTCGCGCTGCTCGCGACGGCGGCGTGTACGCCCGCAACCGGACAGAAGGGATCGACGATCGTTGCGCGGACCGTGCGCGGCGGCGAAAAAGAAGCCGGCGCTCTGCTGTTCCGGCAGCACTGCAGCTCCTGTCACGGAGCCACCGGTAAGGAAGAAGACATGCCGGGACCGTCGCTGCACTACGAATCGGCGCGCATGGACTTTGCGACGACAGTCTCGTGGATAAAAGATCCAATGCCGCCGATGCCCAAGCTCTATCCGGCCTCGTTGAGCGAGAACGACGTTGACGATATCGCGGCATACGTGCAGTCAATATGAGGCTCCGTCCGCCGCGCGCAGCTCCCGGGCAGCCCACGTTCCCACCGTCGCAAGCAGCGCGATAAAGATCGCCAGACCGCCGGCGATCCACATCACGGCAGCGGCATTTTGCTGATCGGCGACCGCCTGCGCGGCCGGCATGATGCGCGCGTAATGCTCGTAGAGCGGCCTGCGCGCCGCACCCAGCGCGATCGCCAGCAGCGCGCCTTGCGGCAGCGCGACCATGAGATAGAGTAAGCGTGCCGGATATGCGATCGGCCGCAGCGGCGCCACGGTGAGAACGGGCAGCCAGAAAACGAACCCCGCGAAGAGATACAGGGCGTGTTCCGCGGCGTGCACCGGCGTTGCGCCGAGCGCCGCCTCGTACAGATGCGAAAAATGCGTGCCCCAGAGCGTCGCGACGAAAATCGCCAGCGCGATCGGCGGAAACGCGATCGCATGAAGCGGCCGCGTTGCGCGCAACAGCGCGACCGTGCGCGCGTCGCCGATCAACCGGCGAACGATCGGGAACGGCTGCGACGAGAGAACGAGCAGCGGCACCACGATGAGTAGGACTAAATGCTGCGCCATGTGCCACGCGAAGGAACGATCGGCGAGCGCTTCCATTGGCCCGAGCACCGCGCCGGCGAAGCAGGCCGCCGCCGCAAGCAAAAGCGCCGTGCGTTTCACGGAACCGAATCTTCTTCGAAGCCGCCGCGCGTATTACGCTTGAGGCTGACGCGGTGCGCTTTACGAACGCCGCCTTTTTCGCGCAGCTCGGACGCTGCCGCATACGCGACGACGAACGCGAGCAACGGTCCGCCCAAGGTGAACGCTTGATAGAAGTGCACGATGTCGACGATCGAGACGTGTAAGTAACGCGCTTGGACGTCGTCGCTTCCGGCCGCCGTTAACGCAAAGCCAAACGTGAGCAGCGCCGCACCCAGCGCCGTGCGCCACGGCACTTCGCGCGGCCGGTCGAGCAGCTGGTGCGAGCGATGGTCTCGCGTGATCGCGCGTTCGATCCACGGCCACAGCAAGAGAAAGCCGAAGACGATCGCGGGCAGCAGAACCGTCGGCCAGAACACCGACGGAATCGTGCGTCCGAACGGGTGCCACGCCCACGGCGGCGCGATGCGCAGCGCACCCTCGAGCCACCCGACGTACCAGTCGGGCTGCGCCGGGCTCGACGCTTTCCACGGGTCGTACGGTCCCCACAGCCAGATCGGATTGATCTGCGTGGTCGCGCCGAGCGCGCACACCACGAAGACGATGACGGCAAGCAGCGCCAACGACTTTACGGCATACACCGGAAACATCGGCGAACCGACGACGTTGTCTTCGGTGCGAAGCGGTCCGGGAAACTGCGAATGCTTCTGGCGCCAGACGATCGCGAGATGGACGGTTATGAGTCCGGCAATAACCGCCGGTAAAATGAAGATGTGCGCCACGAACAGGCGCGGAATCATTTGCTGCGACGGAAAGTTGCCGCCCAGCAAGAGAAACGACAGCCAGGCTCCGATGACGGGAACCGAGAGCGCTACCGAGTCGGCGATGCGCAATCCCGTGCCGCTGAGCAAGTCGTCGGGCAGCGAGTAGCCGCAAAAACCCTCGAACATCGAAACGCCGAAGAGCGCGATTCCGAGAACCCAGTTGATCTCGCGCGGCTTGCGAAACGCTCCCGTCAGAAAGATGCGCGCCATGTGCACGACGATGCCGGCTAAAAAGATCAATGCCGTCCAGTGATGGATTTGGCGTAAGAGCAGACCGCCGTTGACGACGAAGCTCAGATAGAGCGTGGATTCGTAGGCGTGCGACATCTGCTGGCCGTCGAGCAGCCAGTACGGTCCGTGGTAGATCGTCTTCGACGTGTTCGGATCGAAGAAGAGCGCGAGAAAGGTTCCGGTCGCCACCAAGATGACGAACGCGTACATGTTGATCTCGCCCAGCATGAACGACCAGTGGTCGGGAAACGCCTTGCGCAGCGCGTGATGGACGAAGTGAGCGGTGCCCAAACGCTCGTCGATCCAGTCTGCGAACCTCTCGACGATCATCCGCCCGTTTCTTCCCAGAAGCCGGGTCCGACGGGGCTCGAAAAATCGCCCGTCGCGCGCAGCACGCCGTCGTCGCCGACGACGAGCGGAAGACGCGGCAGCGCTCGATCTGCGGGACCCGATACGACCGCACCGTCCGCGAGAACGTTGAAGAGCGACTGGTGACAGGGGCACAGCAACTGGCGATCCGGCGCACGGTAGAGCGCGACCGGGCAGCCGGCGTGCGTGCACACGCGCGAATACGCGATGTACCCGTGCGTCTGCGGAGCCTCGGACTCGGTAACGCGAACGAGGGTGACTTGCGATGCTGCATCCTCGACCGCGTCGTGCGGAAACACGAGCAGCGCGGAATCGACTTCGAGATCGCTCACCTTGACCGGCGTTCCGTCGTCGCGAACGACCACGCTGCCGTTACGCCACGCCGTGTGGAATAGCGTGTCGCCGAGTTTGGGGCCAAGCGATCGGAGTGGGACGAGCAGCGCCGCGCCGAAACACGCAAGCGCTCCGCCGAGCATCGCGAGCAACAGACGCGGCCGCGAGATTTTCTCGATACCGCGTTCGATCGCCAGATCCGCAGCGACCCGCTGATCGTGAGGCGACGGGTACGTGACGATCTCGTCGACGACTTGTTCCGCGGGCAGAATCCAAAACGCCCAGCCCAACGCGGCCAAACACAGTCCCAGCGCCGCACCGCCGAGACCGAGCCCCTCGTACAGCGTGTTTCCGCCCGTCGCGTACGCCGCGATGAAGCCGCCGCTGCCGATGACGGTCAAGAAAAGCGCGAAGGCGATTGCGAGTTCGCGCCGGTTCATCGGACGAAGTAGATCGTCGACCAGATGCCGAGCCAGACGATGAAGACGAAATGCCAGTAGTACACCATGGACTCGGCTCCGGCGCGCTGATTGACCGTGAGCGCCGGGCTCTTCATGCCGATCAGAAGCGCTGTGAGGATCCCGATTCCGACCGTGACGTGCAGCAAGTGAAAGCCGGTCATCGAGTAATAGACCGAGCCGTACGCATTCGTCCAAGGCCAAAACGCGTTGCTCGTGTAGCCGTGGACGGAGAGGATGACGAAGCCGACGGCGGCGACGATCGCACTGAGCGTCCACCAGCGCGCCGCCCGCATACGCTGCCGATCCATCGCTTTGGTCGCAAAATACATCACGACGCTGGCCAAGAACAGTAAGAACGTTCCCGACGCCGACTCGACGAGATCGAGATGCACCATCGGCGGCGGCCAGCTCGTGCGATTCGCTCGCAGGTTGAAATACGCGGCAAACAGCCCGGAAAAAAACATGAACTCCGAAGCGAGGAAGACCACGACGCCCAGCACGAGTGGATGGGCGCGAACCGGCAATGGCGCAAGCGAGCGCGCGCTACCATTCGCATTGCTCGACATGCGTGTGTCGTACCCGCGGTACTTCTTGCTTACGCCTGGGTAATCACACCAACACCATGAAGTGGCTGTTCGATCCGGCGTCGGTTCAAGGCGTCGCGATGGCGGGCGACTGGTACGTGTTCATCGGCGCCGGCATCTTGGTCGGCATTTACGTCTACGTTGCGATCTTCTGGTGCGTGTTTCGGTATCGCCGTCGTCCCGGGCAAGCCCAACAGTTCGAAAAAAATACGCCGCTGGAGTTAACCTACGCCATCATTCCGTTCTTGATCGTGTTGGGACTGTTCGCAAAAACGTTCGTCGTGGAACGGCCGATCGACCGCGTAGCGAGCAGTCCGCAGGAGAAGATCGGCGTGGTCGGCTTCCGCTGGTCGTGGCAGTTCAAGTATCTCGGCACGAGCCTGACGGCAACCGGAACGCCGCGCCGGCCGCCGACGCTCTACCTTCCGCTCGGGCGGCTCACCGAGTTCGATCTCACGACCGTCGACGTCAATCACTCGTTCTGGGTGCCGGCGTTTCTTTTCAAGCGCGACGCGATTCCCGGAATGACCAACGTCTTCGACATCACGCCCAACCGCCTGGGCACCTTTGAAGGCCGTTGCGCGCAGTATTGCGGCCTCGACCATGCGTTCATGACCTTCGCCGTCAAGGTGGTGCCCGCAGCGGCGTTCGACCGGTACGTCGCCTCAAACGGAACGCAGGCCCCATGATCGAGTGGCTGACGACGACCAATCATAAGAAGATCGGCACGATGTACATCGTGGCGACGTTGGCGTTTTTCATCGTTGCCGGAGCGTTGGCCGGGATGATCCGGCTTCAGCTATCGCATCCCAACAACACGATCGTCGGCACGCACGAGTACAACCAGATTTTTACGATGCACGGAACGGCGATGATTTTCTTGGTCATCGCTCCGTTTGCCATCGGCCTCGCGAACTTCTTGATTCCGCTGCAGATCGGCGCGCCCGACATGGCGTTTCCGCGGCTCAACGCGACGGGACTGTGGCTCTTCGTCGTCGGCGGCTTAACCGTCTTTGCCGGCTTTGCGACCTACGGCGGCGCAGCCGCCGCCGGCTGGAGCAACTACGCGCCGCTCTCCGAGATCACGATCGGCACCGGCGCCGGCGAGGACTTGTATCTCATCGGTTTGACCCTTACCGGCATCTCGAACATTCTCACCGCGGTGAACTTCATCGTGACGATCGTTTGCTATCGCGCGCCGGGGATGACGTTCTGGCGCATGCCGATCTTTACGTGGGAGATGGTGGCGACGTCGATTCTCATCCTGATGGCGTTCCCGGCGCTGACGGCGGTGATGGCCATGGTGCTGATCGACCGCCACATGGGCGGCCATTTCTTCGATCCGGCTTCGGGCGGAAATCCGATTCTCTATCAGCATCTGTTCTGGTTCTTCGGTCATCCCGAAGTGTACATCATGATCCTGCCGTACTTCGGCGTCGTGGCGGAAATCATCGCGACCTTTTCACGTAAACCCGTTTTCGGGTACGTCGGCATGGTGTTATCGGCGTTTGCCATAGCCGGCCTCTCGTTGGGTGTGTGGGCCCACCACATGTTCACCACCGGCGCGGTCAGCAATCCGTTCTTCTCAGGCATTTCGTTCCTCATCGCCATTCCTACCGGCGTGAAATTCGTAAACTGGATCGGAACGATGTGGAAAGGATCGATCGAGTTCAGCACTGCGATGCTGCTATGCATAGGCTTTTTGCTGAACTTCCTGTTAGGCGGCATTACGGGTGTGATGATCGCCTCGCCGCCGCTCGATTACATGGCGCACGACTCCTATTTCATCGTGCAGCACTTTCACTACACGCTCGGCGGCGGCAGCCTGTTCGCGCTGTTTGCGGCGCTGTTCTTTTACTTTCCGAAGATCTTCGGCGTGAAGCTCGACGAGCGGCTCGGCAAGTGGTTCGCGGCACTGTTCTTCCTGGGCTTCAACGTGACGTTCATCCCGATGGGTTTTGCCGGACTCGAAGGCATGGCGCGTCGCGTTTCGACCTATCCCGACGTCGCGCACTTGGCGCTGCTCAACGGCTTATCGAGCATCGGAACCGCGATCATCGCAATCAGCGTGATTCTGTTTTTCATTAACGTGGTGATTTCGTGTCTGAAGCGCGAGCCCGTCGGCGATAATCCGTGGGGAGGCTACTCGTTGGAGTGGTTGACGTCGTCGCCGCCGCCGGAGTTCAACTTCCACGAGCTGCCGCCGATCCGCAGCAAGCTGCCGGCGTGGGACCTGATGGAGGAACGGGGGATCTCTCGGGTATGAAGACGTTCGTCGCGTTCTTTGCCGGCTCCGCGATCTTCGGAGTGGTCACGGGAGTTGCGTACTGGCTCATCGCGCACGAGGAAGCGACCGGAACGGTATTGCTGGGCTGCATGGCGGCGGCGCTCGCCTTCACGGCTGCTTACGCCGTCATCGCCGAAAAGAATGCCGATTTGCCCGGCGACGATCCGCAAGAAACGCCGGAACGCGCGGCGGGCGAAGCCCTCGGGATCTTTACGACGCACAGCGCGTGGCCGATCCTCGTAGCGATCTCGTCGCTGGCGATGCTCGTGGGAATGTTGTGGTCGCCGCTGATCGGCTTCAGCGGTTTGGCCGCGCTGTTGTTGTGTCTATGGCGTTTGGGTGCGGAAAGCGCGCGCGTGTAGCCACCGTACGGCGAAAACGAGCGCAATCGTAAAGACGATCGCGAGCACCGCCGCGACGAACGGCGCTAAAAACGCGACGAGCAGCGCGACGGCAGCACCGATGTCCTCGATCAAGCTCATCGCCGGATTTGCAATACCGCCGGTCGTGACCGTCGACGCGCCGCGCATCGAAGCGACCGCGACGTGAATGCCGAGCGCGTTGAGCGCGCCGACCACCATCAAAGCGATAAGCATCTCGTGCGATTGCGCGTGAACCGAACCGCCGACTAAGATCGCGCCGGCCGCCGGTTTGCCGGCGATCTGGACGAAGTGCACGACGTGATCGAGAAAGGGAACCTTGTCGGCGAGTATTTCGACGCCGGCGACGCCGATCAGGATCCACATCACCATCGTGTGGCCGAGCCATTCGAATCCGCCCGGCGGGTGCATCCAGCCGATATGGGCCGCGACCGAAACGGCGGCCAATGCAAGCAAGGCTCGAACGCCGGCCGTCGTGGTCAGCGCGTAGGCAAACGCGTATTGAGCGGCAGCATCCATACGACCAGGGTATTATACCAGGGCCGGCACGGCGTCGCTAGAAAGAGCGGGTCGTGTCATTCGTTTACAGCATGTACCGGGTCGGCAAAATGGTGCCGCCCAAGCGTCAAATCCTCAAAGACATCTCGCTGAGTTTCTTCCCGGGCGCCAAGATCGGGATTCTCGGCCTCAACGGTGCCGGCAAGTCGACCTTGCTGCGCATCATGGCTGGAATCGATACCGAGATCGACGGCGAGGCCAAGCCGATGCCGGGAATCACGATCGGGTACCTCGAGCAAGAGCCCAAGCTCGACCCCGATACAACGGTCCGCGAGACGGTCGAGGAAGGTCTGTCGTCGCTGTTCGAGGCGCGCAAGCGGCTCGACGCCGTTTTTGCGGCGTACGGCGAGCCGGATGCGGATTTCGAAAAACTCGCCGAAGAGCAGGCCAAACTGGAGGCGGTTCTCTTCGCCGAAGGTGCCGACGACTTGGAAGCGCAGCTGGAAATTGCCGCGGATGCGCTACGGTTGCCGGCGTGGGACGCAAAGGTCGGCCCGTTGTCGGGCGGCGAGAAGCGCCGCGTCGCACTGTGCCGCTTGCTCTTATCGAAACCCGATATGCTGCTGTTAGACGAACCGACGAACCATCTCGATGCCGAGAGCGTCGAATGGCTCGAGCAGTTTCTGTCGCGCTTTCCCGGAACGGTCGTTGCGGTCACGCACGATCGCTACTTCCTGGACAACGCGGCCGAGTGGATTCTCGAGCTCGATCGTGGTCGCGGCATCCCGTGGAAGGGTAACTATAGCTCCTGGCTCGAGCAGAAGCAGGAGCGTCTAGCGCAAGAAGAAGCGGCCGAATCGGCGCGCCAAAAAGCGCTCAAACGCGAGCTCGAGTGGGTGCGCGCCGGCGCCAAGGCGCGTCACGCCAAGAGCAAGAGCCGCATCTCGCGATTCGAAGAGCTCTCGAGCTACGAGTATCAGCGTCGCAACGAGACGCAAGAGATTTTCATTCCCGTTGCGGAACGGCTCGGCGATCGCGTGATCGAGTTCAAAGACGTCAGCAAGGCGTTCGGCGACCGGCTGTTGATGGAGAACGTGTCGTTCACCATCCCGGCGGGCGCGATCGTGGGTATCATCGGGCCAAACGGTGCGGGAAAGACGACGCTGTTTCGAATGATTGCCGGCGGGGAGAAGCCCGATTCCGGAGAGATCCTCATCGGTCCCTCGGTGAAGCTCGCGGTCGTCGAGCAGAGCCGCGAAGCGCTCGGGCACAAAACGGTGTTCGAGGAAGTCGGCGGTGGTCTCGATCTGCTCAAGGTCGGCAAATTCGAGATGCCGGCGCGCGCGTATCTGGGACGCTTCAACTTTAAAGGCGGCGATCAGCAGAAGCCGGTCGACGCGCTGTCGGGCGGCGAGCGCGGCCGCTTGCATCTTGCGAAGGCGCTCTTGAGCGGCGCGAACGTGCTGCTGCTCGACGAGCCGAACAACGATCTCGACGTGGAGACGATGCGCGCGCTCGAGGATGCGCTGGCGGAGTTCGCCGGTACCGTGCTGGTGACGAGTCACGACCGCTGGTTCCTCGACCGCATCGCGACGCATATTCTCGCGTTCGAAGGGGACTCGCGTGTTGAGTTCTTCGAAGGAAACTATCAGGAGTACGAGGCCGACAAACGTAAACGGCTGGGCGAAGAAGCGGCTAAGCCGCACCGCCTGCGCTACCGCCCACTGACGATGAAATAAAGGAAGGATCGCCATGCTTTCGCTTCTCGCGTTGCCGCTGCTGCTTGCGGCGCTAGGGCCCAAGGTGCCCGCGCCGCACGTTGCCCACGTCACGGTCGTGCTCATGGAGAATCGCAACTACGACAATATCGTTGGAAGCCCCGACATGCCGTACCTCAATAACGTGCTGATCGCGCATGGCGCACTATTGACCAATAGCCACGCCGTGTCGCATCCCAGCGAGCCCAACTACTTGGCGCTTTTTTCGGGTTCGACCCACGGCATTACGTCGGATGCGTGTCCGTTGACGTTTTCAACGCAGAATCTCGGCTCGGAGCTCATTGCCGTGGGCAAAACGTTCGTTGGATACGCCGAGTCGATGCCGCAGGACGGATTTATGGGTTGCCGCGCAAACGGCTTGTACGCCCGCAAACACGATCCATGGGTGAACTTCGACAACGTACCGGCTTCCGACAACCTGGTGTACCACGGGTTACCCGTTGCGAACATGCCCACGGTGGACTTTCTCGTTCCCAATTTGTGCAACGATATGCACGACTGCAGCGCACGTCAGGGCGATGACTGGCTCGCCAAGAACCTACCGCCGATCGTCGCCTGGAACGCGAAGAATGCGGGGCTTCTCATCATTACCTGGGACGAGGCCGACCCCGATACGGGAAACAACCATATTCCAACCGTGCTCGTCGGCCCGATGGTGAAACCCGGCAGCGTCGACAAAGAAAACGTCGATCACTACGGCGTGCTGCGTACGATCGAGTCGTTCTTCAATCTACCCTGCATCGACCAAGATTGCCACGCCGCTCCGATCGCGGGCATCTGGCAGTAGCTACCTCACCTTCCGCATTCGGATGACGTCGTACGGCTCACCCGACGAACGCAGCTCGGGATATCGATCGCCGAACTCTTCGAATCCGCTGCTTCGATACAGCGCGATTGCGGCGTCGTTGTGCGCGTACACCTCGAGCTCCAAAATCGAATAGCCGCGCTCACGAGCCAGCGCTTCGCCGGCCTCCAGCAGCCGGCGCCCCAGACCGCGGCCGCGTTCGCTCGCGTCGACGAACATGCCGAACTCCGCCACTTCGTCGGACGGAAACAACGTGATCTGCCCAACGATTCTACCGCCGCGCTCGGCGACGGTGCAGGCAACGCTGCCATCGTGCAGCCTTCCGCGAACGCGTTCCACGCGCAGGGCTTCGTCGAACGGCCACTGCGTTCGTATCCAGCGACCTTCCATCGCGACGCCTTTCATCAGCGTGACGATACCGTCGGCATCGCGTGAGTCGGCGGTCCGCAGCGTAACCTCTTCGATCACTTGCGATGCGTCTTTGGCAGCGTCAGCGCCGCAACCGCGGCCGAGAGCACCGTCAGGCCCGAGCACGCAAACGCAACCATGCGAAATCCCTCGGCGTAAGAATCGTGTACCGCCTCAATTTCGGCCGGGTCGTGCAACTGCGCCGCGGCTAACGCGCTGCGTTGTGCCTGCACGTCGTGACGCTGCTGCGGCGACAGGGAATCCAGACGCGGATCCAATCGCGCGTTGAAGACGGCGCTCAACAGCGCGCCGAGCACGGCGATTGCCAGTAACCCCGCGACGCGCGACGTCGCGTTGTTGATACCCGACGCGAGGCCGACGCGGCCCTCGGGAACCGATTCCAAGAGCGTCGCGGTCAGCGGTGCGACCGTCAGCCCCATTCCCAACCCGACGACGGCGATCGCCGGAACGATGCCGCTCCAGAACTGCAGCTTCGGCAGCACGGCAAACAGGGCAAAACCCGCGGCGGTAATGAGTGGACCCGCGACGAGCAGCGTACGCGGCCCCAAGCTATACGACAACGCTCCGGAGAAGCGTGAGAGCAGCACCATCAACACGATGAACGGCAGCATCGCCGCGCCGGCGAGCGTGGCCGGATAGCCGTCGATCTGAATCATCACGAACGGCACGAAATAAAAGAGACCGCTCAGCGCGGCGTACAGCAGAAGCGTCAGCACGTTGACGCCGGTGAAATCGCGGCGCGCAAAGAGCGAGAGCGGAAGGATCGGATTGAGCGTTTTGCTTTCGAACATCACGAACGCCGCCAACGCCACCGCTCCGGCGCCAAGACTCGCAAACGTCATGGCATCCCAGCCGTCTTGGCCCGAAGCGACGAACGCGTAGACGATGCCGGCGAGTCCGGCCGTGACGAGCAGCGACCCGACGATGTCGGGCGTGCCGCGCTCGCCTTCGTCACGGCTCTCCGGAACGTGCCGCAACGTCAGCAGCACGACGGCAAGTGCGATCGGAAGATTGATGAAAAAGACCCACCGCCATCCAAAGTGATCGACGATAGCGCCGCCGGCAACGGGACCAATCGCAGTCGCGACCGCCGTTAGACCCGACCAGCTTCCGATGGCCTTACCGCGATCCGCACCTTCGAAACAGGCGCCGATGAGGGCTAAACTGGCCGGCGCGAGCATCGTTCCGCCAAGACCTTGTAAAATGCGCGCGGCGATCAGCATCGTCATCGAGGTTGACAAGCCGCAAAGAAGCGAGCCGGCGGCAAACACGACGACGCCGGATATGAAAAGGAGTCGCCGTCCATAACGGTCGCCAAGGCCGCCGGCCAGCAACATTAACGCCCCGAGCACTAACGTGTAGGCTTCCACCACCCACTGCGCGGACGTGGCGGAGGCGTGAAACGTTTCTTGGAGCACCGGCAAGGCGATCGCCACGACGGTGCCGTCGATGAAGACGAGGCTGGAGCCCAGGATCGTCGCCGCGAGGATCCATGGCTGGGACGCGCGTCCGCGATCGGGCATGGGGCGTACACATTCGGGGTGAGGGCAGGCCCTCCGCCGTGCCGAAAATACGGATAAGGTCTGGAGCCTTGTGATGAACCGTAACGAACGGAATCTGGAGATCGTGCGGCAAACCGCCGAGATCCTCTCGACCGGCTCGGGTATATCCGAGACGTTCGAGCGCTTTTGTCTCATGCTCGCCAAGTTCATCGAGGCGTCGGTGGTGTTCATTGCCATCAAGCGTCGCGACGGCGTCTTCATCGACTTTGCCTACGACCACGGAAACGCCGTCCACAATCCGCAAAGCGGGCGCAAGATCAGCGCCGATTCGCAGACGCAGCGGGTGATCGATACCGGACAGCCGATCTTTCTTCGCACGCGCCTAGAGATTCGCGGTCCCATCATTCCGCTCAAAGAGGTCAAAGACGACGAGTCGCAGAGCGCAATCTTCGTTCCGCTGCGTTTCGGCAACGAGACGATCGGCGTGCTTTCGATTCAAACGACCGAACAGTGCGCGTACTCGCCCGACGATTTGCATCTGATCGAAACGTGCGCGCTGTACGTCGCCGTCGCCGTGCAAGCTGAGACGATGCGCGGCGAAAAGGAGGCACTGCAATCGGTTGCCTCGCGCGATTCTTTGACCGGCGTCGCGAGCCGGCGCGCCTTCGATCAACGTCTCCACGAAGATTGGACGCGCGCCCAGCGCGAGGACGGCGTGCTCTCAGTGCTCGTGATGGACGTCGACTGGTTCAAGCGCTTCAACGATACCTACGGGCACGTTGCCGGCGACGCGTGTCTCAATCAAGTGGCGCAGGCGGCGCAGTCGTGCATCGTTCGCGAGAGCGACTTGCTGGCGCGCTACGGCGGCGAAGAGTTCACGGCCATCCTCTGGCAGACCGACGCTACCGGTGCGGCCGTCGTCGCCGAACGCGTGCTCAACGCGGTGCGGGCGCTCGACGTTCCGCATGCAGAATCGCCGATCGGACGCGTGACCGCCAGCATCGGCGTCGCGGGCTGCAAAGCCCTGGCGATCGCCGATCCGCAAACGCTGCTCAAAGCCGCCGATCGCGCTCTCTATGCGGCGAAAACCGCCGGACGCGACCGCATCCACGTCGACTCGCTGGGCGGCGCCACGGCGACGCTCGCTCAACCGGCCGCGCGCACCAACATTCGATCGCAAGCCACCGCGCTCTTAGGGCGTGCGGCAGAAATTGCGGCGCTCAACGAGGCGATCAAGCGTTCGCGCATCGTCACGCTCGTGGGAAAGCGCGGAATCGGAAAGACGCGCGTTGCCGTAGCGGCCGCGCAACGCCGGCTCTACGCATATCCCGACGGTACCTGGCTCATCGACTGCAGCGTCGTTTCGGGAGCTGCGTTGGAAGAAGCCGTGCTGGCCGTGCTGCGCGTTGCCCAAACCGCCGATCTCTCCCCTCGGGAGACGCTTCTCGACGCGCTCAAGGACCGCAACGCCCTGCTCGTCTTCGACGATTGCGGGGACATTTCGTCACACGTCGCCGGTTTGTGCGGCGCGATCGCGCGCGGCGCGTCCGACGTCGTCATGCTCGCGACGAGCGACAAGCCGTTGGGTGCCGACGGCGAGGAGACCGTCGAATTGCAGGCGCCGAGCTTGGGCGATGCCGTCGCGCTGTTCGTCGACCGCGCCCAAATCGCAAACAAAGCTTTCGACGCGAGCGAGCAAGATCGCCATGCGATCGAGAGGATCTGCACGATTCTCGGAAACGTTCCGTTGGCCATCGAGCTGACCGGACCGCGCGTGCGAGCGATGCCGGTGGATCACGTGCTCGGCATTCTGGAACGCGAGAACACCGATACGTCGATCGACGGGCTGGTGCGTTCGAGTTACGAGCAGCTCGGCGACAACGCGCGCCGTCTGTTCGAGCGTCTATCGGTCTTTCCGGCACTCTTTACGTCGGGCGCGGCGCGCGATATTTGTTCGGGCGGCGACCTCGAACCGTGGGACGTTACCGACGCGCTCGACGAGCTTGTCGTGGCGAATCTCGTCAAGCGCTTCGACTCGGGTGAGGCGGCGCGCTATCTCGTCGTCGACAGCGCGCGAAGCTATGGTCGTGAAGTTTTGCGCGAACGTTTGGAACGAGCGGCGATTCAGTGGCGCTACATTAGATACTTTCGAGCCGTTGCGCGCCGCACTTCGGCCCGCATCCAGAGCGGTAACGTGGAGGGCGGTGTCGACGAGGCGCGCGCCGAGGTCGAAAATCTCGACGGCGCGCTCGAGTACGCGCTCAACCGACGCGTCGACGTTTCCGCGGGCGCCGATATCGTTATCGCGCTGCACCGGTTCTGGGTCGAGACCGGACGCTTGGCCGAAGGGCGCCATTGGACGGACATCGCGCTTGCGGTCGGCTTGCCGATGGGTCCGCAAGTCGCAGAGGTGCTCAACGCCGCCGCGGCCGTCGCGCTTTTCGGCGGCGACATGATGCGGCTGTCCGAGCTTAGCGAACGTCTCGTCGCCTATCACGAGCGCGGCCACGACACCCTCGCGTTGGCGCGCGCGCTCAACGGGCTGGCCACCGCGAGCTTCCACCTGGGCCATGACGCGCGAGCGAAGTCCTTGTTTCAGCGCGCCCTCAAAGAGTATCGAAAGTCCGGCGATCGCCGCGGAGTCGCCGTCGTTCTCATGAATCTCGGAGCGCTCGCCACCGAGACGCTTTCGGACGTCGCCGGTGCTCGCGCGTTGTTCAACGAGAGTCTGACGCTCTTTCGCGAGTTGGGCATCTCGCCGCAGACCGGCATCGCGCTCTCGAATTTGGCCGCTATTTCCATCATCGAAGGCGATTACGAGCAAGCGCTGGTGTACGCCAACGAGAGCCTCATCATCTTCGAGCGGTTGGGCAACGTCGCGCAAGCCACGGTCGGTTTGATCCACATCGCGCAAGCGCGTCTCGAACGGGGAGAGATCGAGCTCGCCCGCGCGACGCTGATCGCCGCTCGCGAACGCTTGCGGCGGGAGCCGACGATCCGTAACGCCATCGAACTCAACGAGATCTTGTTTTTGTTTGCGTGCGACTGCTGCGCGTTCGACCGGGCCGCCGAGCTGCTGGGAGTTACCGATGCGGTGCGGGAGAAGCACAAACTGCCGCGTACCGCCTTATCGCTGGCCGCATCGAGCAATCGGGAGCGAGAAGTGCGGGCGCATCTCGGCGATCTTTTCGATCGCCATTTCGAAAAAGGCCGTAAGGCCTCGGCGCCGGAAATGGATCGCGTGCTCGACGCAGTGCTTTCCGGAGCGGCCGGGGCTCTGGCCGCCGGCGGCGCTTCACGATAGTGTCGCGCCTCACTCGCCGCGAGCTGATTCATACCGGACTCGGCGGGTTGGCGCTGCTCGCGCTCGGCGGCTGTGCGCGTCCCGGCACGGCGTTGGGACCGTTCGACGATCCGGGATACTCGTATCGAGCGCTCTCGGGCGGCGATCGCGAACTCATCGCCGCCGTTAGTGCCGTCATCCTAGCCGGCGCCTTACCGCCGGATGCGGCCGCGCACGGCGTCGCGATGGTGCAGGTCGTGCGAGGTGTCGACGTTGCCGTCGCCGGTTTGCCTCCAGCCGTGCAAGATGAACTCGGACAACTGTTTGGGCTGCTGAAGTTTCCCGTGACGCGGGCTTTGACGGCCGGCGTCTGGAGCTCGTGGGAAAACGCGTCGTCGAACACGGTGGCGGATTTCCTCAACCGGTGGCGCTTCAGCGGCGTCGCGCTGTTTCGCAGCGGATATTTGGCCTTGCATCAGCTCGTGATGGCGTCGTGGTACGGTAACGGCGCGTCGTGGGAACGCATCGGCTATCCCGGGCCGCCGGCGGTATGACGACGTCCATTCCCGATCCGATCGCCGCCGGTTTGCGGCGCGGTTGGCACGTGATCGACGCGTCGACGATCGACCGCGACGTGCACTTGGAAGCCGACGCCGTCATCGTTGGAACCGGAGCCGGCGGCGGAATGACTGCCGAGATTTTGAGCGAGGCCGGCCTGCGCGTCGTCATGATCGAAGAAGGGCCGCTGCGCAGCTCGAGCGATTTCCACATGCTCGAGCGTGAAGCGTATCCGTTGCTCTATCAATCCTCGGCCGCGCGCCAGACCAAAGATAAAGGCATCACGATTCTGCAAGGCCGCAACGTCGGCGGATCGACGACGGTCAACTGGACGAGCAGCTTTCGGACGCCCCCCGAGACGCTCGCGTATTGGCGCGATCGCTTTGGCTTGGCAACGTACGCGCCGGAGTTTCTCGATCCGTGGTTCGAGCTGGTCGAGCGCCGGCTCTCGATCCACCCATGGGAAGTCCCGCCCAACGAAAACAACGCCGTCCTGGGGCGCGGGGCCAAAAAGCTCGGCATTCCAACTGCGGTCATTCCGCGCAACGTCAAAGGTTGCTGGAATCTCGGGTACTGCGGCATGGGTTGCCCGACCAACGCCAAACAATCGATGCTCGTCACGACGATCCCGTCTGCACTCGATCGCGGTGCGGTGCTCGTACACCACGCGCGCGCCGAACGTTTTACGCTCAGCGGCGACGACGTGTCGGGGTTGACCTGCAGCGCGCTCGAACCGGGCGACGAAAAGAATCGGCCCTACCAGATCACGGTCACGGCGCGAGCATACGTGGCGGCCGCCGGCTCGATCGGCACGCCGGCGCTCCTTCTGCGAAGCCAGATCCCTAATCCGCATCGTCGCCTAGGCGTGCGTACGTTTCTGCATCCGGTCGTTCTCTCGGCGGCCGTTATGCCCGAGACCGTCAACGGTTTCTCGGGCGCTCCGCAATCGATTTACTCCGACCACTTCCTGCACACGCAGCCCATCGATGGGCCGATCGGATATAAACTCGAGGTGCCGCCGATTCACCCGCTGCTCGCGGCGGTGACGATGCCCGGATTCGGCGACACCGGATCGAAACAAATGGCCGATTTTGCGAACACGCAAGTCATCATTGCCCTGATGCGCGACGGCTTCAACGACGCCAGTCCCGGCGGTGACGTCCAGCTGCGGCACGACCACTCGCCGGTGCTCAATTACGATATCACGCCCTACGTATGGGATGGAATGCGCCGCTCGCTGCTCACGATGGCCGAGATTCAGTTCGCGGCGGGTGCGAAGACCGTCATGCCGGTTCACGAATCGGCACGTCCGTATCGCACGTGGAACGAAGCCAAAGGGGCCATCGCCGAGCTGCCGATGGAAATTCTGCGATGCCGCGTCGTGAGCGCGCACGTGATGGGCGGTTGCGCGATGGGCAACGACGAACACGACGCCGTCGTCTCCGGAGCGGGACGTCACCACTTTGCGGGAAATCTGTACGTCTTTGACGGATCGATATTTCCGACGAGCTTGGGCGTCAATCCGCAGCTCTCGATCTACGGAATCGTCGCGCGCAACGCCAACGAGCTGGCTGCGTCGCTGACGGGCAAGCCGCTGGGGAGACGAATCGTCTAGCCTTCGAGGAGAAAACTATGGAACACACCTTCGTTCGAATCGCCGAGACCGCCGCGTGGTTCATGGTTATCGTGTTCGTCTTTGCGATCGTCGGCGTGTACGCGACCATTCACTGGATCGTGCAGATGGTCCGCCGCGGTGAGGAAGCCGTTGAAGAAGGCGTCCAAAACGTCGAACGAAAGCTCTAGGTCCTAGAACAGGATCGTTTGAAAATCGGCGACGTGCCGGTATCCCACCCGTTCGTAGAGCGCGATCGCGTTGCGATTGAAATCGTTGACGTAGAGCGAGAGCGTCGGCGAGTGGTCGAGTAGCCGGTCGCAGATTGCCGAAAAACTCGCGGTAGCCAGACCGCGGCCGCGAAGATCCGGCGCCGTCCAAATGCCTTGAAGCTGCGCGGTTTTATGGCACCACGGACCGACGTTGCAGAGAAAGCACAGACGGCCGTCGCTCTCGCCGACCCACCACAAATCGCGCTCGATCATCTCGCGAACGTTGGCGTTGAAGTCGGCCGACGCGGCGCGCGGATCGTAATCGAGCTCTTGTTCGATCAACGCGGCCGACCCCTCGGCGATCTCTTTCCAATCGCTCGGGCGCGCTTTGCGCACTTCGACCCCGCTTTCGAAGCATCGCAACTCTGCTCGGTCGACTGCCATCACCAGTTGCCGGTCGCGGATGATCCGCGGCTTTTGATGCCAACCGCGTACGCGCTCCCAAAAGCCGAGTACGGTCGACCGCTCGCCGATGATCATGCGCTCGCCGCGATGGCGCCGAGCTTCCGCGGCGACGGCATCCAGCGCGACGTCGTCGCACGCCAGCGCCAGCTGGCGGCCGAAGTAGACGGCCCCGCAGACGCGGTTGCCCTCGAACGCAACGCGCAAGCGCTGTCGCGTCGGGGACGAGAGGTCGAAGAGCATGAGATACGTGACGAAAACGTTCACGTACGGTTCGCGTCCAAGGTACGCGAGTGCGGCGCGCTCGTTGGCCGGAGAGAGGGGCTCGATGCGTACGGTGCCGGTCAGCGTGCGCTCACGTCAGCGGAACGATGGCGATCGGTTTGCTGGTCGGCTGCTTGCTGCCGCCCTCGGGCTCGACGGAAATCGCTACGGCAGCCATCGTGCGCGCGTCGACGGGAAGGGTAACGACCGCAATGCCGTTGGGGTCCGGAACGAACGTGTACGACGGCGCAACCTTCTTGGCGCCTTTGGCGAGCGTCCAGGCCTGGTAGACTTTCCCGTGCGGCGGCTGCGGGAGCGATCGCATGGCGATGTACACGTGACTGCCGCGCGTAACGATCTGGCCGCCGTCGACGTCGTAATGCTTTGCGTCGCCGCTCAACAAGTCGGCAAGCGTCGTGCGCGTTTGATTGAGCGACTGCGCGAGCTTCTTGGTCCCGTCGGCGCTGCGCGATAGTTCGGCTTGCATCTGACGGTTTTGAGCGCTCAGCGAAATGTTCGCCATCGACGAGACGATCGCGATGACCAGACACGCCGCAGCGACCAGATACGCGGGCCACATCTTCGGCCCTGGTGACGTCGCACGAGCGGGTGCCGGCTGCTGGGCGATGGCGCGCATGATGCGAGGTTTGAGCAGCGTGCTGGGACAGTTGCGTGCGTCGCCTTCCGTTTCGGCGGCCAATCCCACGAGAGAGGCCGTGGAGCGCAGGCGATGGTACTCGTCTTGGCACTGCGGGCACGAGGCGATGTGTGCGCGCACGCGCCGAGCCTCGGCCGCCGGCAGCGAGCCAAGCGCATAGACCGCGACTTCGTCGAGCATCGCGTGATCGGGGCGGTCGTTCACGCTACCACCGCGTTCTCGAGCATCGCACGCAGCTTGCGAAGGCCCGACCGGATGCGCGTTTTGATCGTCCCGAGCGGAATGTTGCAGCGGCGCGCGATCTCGTCGTGCGTAATGCCGTCGAAGAAACCCATTTCAATCGCCTCGCGTTGTTCGGGAGGAAGGCCGGCAAGCGCGGCGCGCACGCGTGCGGCGTCGATGTGCGAGAACGCGACGTCCTCGATCGCTTCCTCTTCCGGGAGCGCTTCGGGCAGCTCCCCCTCGTTGCGAGCCGCCCGGCCGCGCAACACGTCGAGCGCGCGGTTACGCGTCACGCGCACGATCCACGCGCCGAAGTTGCCGCCGCGAAACAGCTCGGGCGAGTTCCAGATTTTCAAGAATACGGTTTGCAAAACGTCCTCGGCTCCGTGAGCGTCACCAAGGACGCGCAGCGCCACGCCGTAAACGATACGATGATGCGCGTCGTACAGCGCCTCGAAGGCTCGCATGTCGCGCCGCCTTACTCGCGCGACGAGCGCGGCAGCATCATCGATCACCTCCGGGGGCTTCGCGTCGGCATGCTTCCATCTTCCTTTAACGGTGGCCCGGAGCCGCCGGATGTTAGAGGGCAGGCCTCCGGTCGGTCACCTGGCAAACTGCCGACGATGCGAATTTCCTTAATAGCAGCCACGTTTGCCGGCCTTGCCCTAGCGGGTTGCGGGGCGAGCCGGCTGCTCCCGGGACAATCCCCGGTAGACTCCGTCGCGAAAGGCGCTGCCGCTTGTCCCACGGCGCCGCCGCCCGGCGTCGCGCATGTGGCTAAGCTAGGTATCGATACCGACGACCTCCTCTTCACTATTGGAACGCCGGCTAACGGGCCGCTGAAGGCGCTCGCCTTCAACGAAAAAGGCAAACCAGCCCAAGGCGTGTACGCGCACCCCGTCGTCGTGAGCGTAACGGACGACTCTCCGTCCAAACCGCACGCCGTGCTGAACTGTCGTTATCTATACTCTTCGTCTCAGAAGCTTCCGACGATTCGGTTTGACGGGCACGGCGATACCATCACCGTGACGATCGCGTCAATGCATTTGAACCCCATACACTACACGAGGCGCACGGCGCTGCCCGCCGGGAAACTGGCAAACGTCAGACTCGACGGTTCGATGACCCTAGGAGACGGCGACATCTGGAGTCCGATCCAACCGAAGCATTTTCCGCCGACGGACCGGCCGGTGTACGGCCGATTCTCAACCGGCGGAAAACTCGAAAACGTCTTTCGCGTGAAATCGGCGCAATTTGCGCCGGCCGATCCACAGTGCATCATCGGTGCCGACCGATTGGTGTGGTGCCTCGGCCAGTCGACCCACGCGCATCAGGGAATCATCAATCGTCTCGCGGCGGACGGGTCGATTGCGGAAATGACGCTTCCGAACCTCGGCTTCGTGACGTCGATGGCAACCGATAAAAGCGGCATTACGTGGGCGGCCGTAAACTACTCTTATGACTTTCCGGCATACTTTCTGACGATATCTTCTTCTGGGATCGTGACGAACGTCGGAAGTTTCACCGAGCCTCCGTTAGGTTTGGTCGACGACCCGCTTGGCCGAGGAATGTGGTTCGGGACCAAGAGCGCTTACGGCTTAGTGACGCCGAGCGGCCAGGTGACGGCCTATCATTTAATCGCCGGCCGCGGGCGAGGAGTACGGTTCTTCCTCGGCGCCGATGGAAATTTCTGGGTCCCCTGGGTGGGTGATCGTTGCCGGCTCGTGAAATTCGACACGAACGGGCGCGTCGTATATTCGGGCGCGATGAAAGTTGACCGCTATACACCGTGCCCGGCGTGGTTGGGGCAGTACACGTTTGATGACAACAAGAACCTGTACACCGTCGATAGCGTTCACGGAGCGGTGATCAGAATCACTCCGGACGGTAAAGTGTCGAGTTACGGGATGTTTCACAATGGACCGCCCCAAGGCATTAGCTTCAAAAACGGTAAGCTATACGTGACCGCTCGGGCGACCGTCTTTTCGCTCGATCCGGCGCTTTGGTAGTGTGAAAGAGCTCGTCGACAGGCTGCGCGGCGCGAGGTCCATTTTCGCCCTGACGGGCTCGGGGATTTCTGCCGAAAGCGGCCTGCCGACGTTTCGCGGCGTCGGCGGCCTGTGGCGCTCGCATCGCGTGGAGGAGCTGGCGTCGCCCGAAGGGTTCGCGCGCGACCCGGTGTTGGTGTGGACCTGGTACAACGAACGCCTTGCCGCGCACCGTCGCGCCAGTCCGAACCGGGGGCACTACGCCCTGGCGCAACTGGAACAAATAACGCGCGGCTTCGCGCTGGCGACGCAAAACGTCGACTCGCTCCACTTGCGCGCCGGAACGCGCAACCTCATCGAACTGCATGGTAATCTGCGCGAAGCGCGCTGCGATCGCTGCGGCGAACGTCGGCCGCTCGATGCCGCCGGGCTGCCGCTCGATGAGATCGATCATGCCTGCGGCGGCCGCATGCGCCCCGATATCGTGTGGTTTGGCGAAGCGCTCCCGCGTGCGGCCTGGGAACGCGCCCAAGCGGCTGCGGCAAAAGCGGACGTCATTCTCGTCATCGGCACCAGTGCCGTCGTGTATCCCGCAGCGGCGCTCGCTACGCACCACAACCGCTCTGCGTTTATCGCCGAAATCAATCCCGAGGAAACCGCGATCAGCGACAGCGTCGACTGCGTGCTGCGCGGCACCGCCGCCGAAACGCTGCCCAAAATCGTTGAGGTCATCGATGTTACGACGTGAAAACAGGTTTGGGCGAATATTCGCTCAAGCGGAAGCTCGACGTTAGGGACCAAATCGACGCGTTGCAGTTCGCCCCACCATACGGACCTGACCTCGCTCATATTCGAAGAGGCCACCGGATAGGGCGAGAGCGGATCAAGGAGCTTGATCCGCTCTCGCTTGTAGCTCTTACGCAGAGCAATTTTCGCAGACGGGCAACCCCATATTAGCATACTCGCAACTCATGCTCAAGGTTGCCCAAACCCCTGCGACGCCGTTGAGCTACGGGCGCAACGGAAGGATTGTAACGTTGGTTTGTAGCTGATCTATTATCGGATGATGAGCAGTTAGTGTTGAAAGCCCCGGTTCGCGATATGCGTCCTGTATATTGGGCGATGGGAGTATTTGCCGTCGTCTACATCGCGTTGGATCTCAATAAGTTCTACGCGCTGCGTTACGGCGCCGACATGGGGACGTTTCTGCAAACGATCTCCAACATGCGCGACGGGTCGTCATGGAACTTCGGCGAGTGGCGTCCGCATCTGCAAGTTCACGATTCGTGGATCTTGTTCGCGCTCGTGCCGCTCATTGCGCTGTTCCCGCGCGGCGAAACGCTAATTGTCGCGCAGGCCCTGATCGTCGCATCGGCCGCAATACCGCTGGCATTGTTCGCGCGCGAGATCGGCGTCTCGCCCAAGCTTGCAAATCTGCTGGCCATCGCATACCTGCTGTCCCCGTCGGCGCAGGGGTTCACGTACGATAACTTTTCGGAAAACGTGTTCGTGCCGGTGCTCGCCGTTAGCGCGGCGCTCTGCGCGCGGCGGCGTGCGCTGTGGCCCACGCTGCTCTGCGCCGAGCTGCTCATGGGCGTCAAAGAAGACGAGATTCTCTTTGTCGCATGGTTTGCCGCAGCGTGTTTTCTCTTTTGGGATCGTCGAATCGGCGCGGCGGCTTTCGGTTTGGCGACGCTCAACGCGGCGGCGTTTTGGGGAGTAGAACTTATGTTCGGAGGGCACTCGAACGCGCCGGGTTACGCACTTGCCGTCGAGGACGCGGGCGGCAAGCTGACGCTGATCGCGCTGCTGCTTGCGCCGTTTGCGTTTACACCGCTGTTCGTCGGCCGGTGGCTGGCATTGTCGATTCCGCTGTTGGCCGAGATCGTGTTCGCGCAGCACAACCCCTACGAACCCAGCCGCATCGGAACCCACTACACCGCGCCGTTGCTGGCGACTGCGGCGCTCGCCGCGGCGTTCGGTATTCGTCGCGCTCCGCGATGGGCGCCGTGGATGGTGCCGTGCGCGCTCGTCGTGATGTTGTTCGTCTTCAACGATACGGCGTTGCGGCCGGGACGTTGGCCGTTCATCGTGGACTGGAACGCGTACGCGCGCGCGGTTGCCGTTCGCGACGCGCAAACCGGCGTGCTGCTGCATCGGCGCGACGAAGGCGCGTGGGCGGTCGCTGCGGTCAATCCGCGCGTCCGGCTCGAACAACGGGCCGATCCGCAGTTCGTCGCGTGTCCGGGTTACAATACCAACGCTGCCGCATTCTTCTCGAGCATCGGCATCGGGCCGCATCGCGACGACGTGTTGTGCGGCGGGGTCCCGGTGAATCGCTAAGGCGGAAGTTGAATCGGCGGCCCGTCGTCGTCTTCGTACGTCTCGACGACGGGCGGCTCGGGCAGCGCCGGCTCGGCGTTGTCGAGACTGGAGAAACGCACCGGCGTGCGCTTCGGCTCGATACCCTTGAACGAGGGCCGCTCCACGATCACGGGATCTTTCACGCGCTTGTCGATCACGTTCGGCGGCTTGGGTGCGGCGTCGACCCGCGAGGGGTCGGGCGCGGGTTCCGGATCCGGAAGCGGACGCTCCAGGGGTTCTTCGGGCTGCACGACCGTCCGCTTGAACGCGCTTTGCGAGGGCAGCGTCAGACGATCGTCCTTGGCGCTCTTGCGCAGCCCGCGAATCACGTACGCGTTGTGCAGGCGCCGCAAACCGCGCAGCGGCAGCGACGACGTCGGAACGCCGACGAACGTCTCGCGGACGGGATCGTACGTTGCTTCCGACGCGACGATCGTCGCGTTGAGTTCTTCGGACGCAGCTTCAAGCCGCATCGCGACGTCGGCAGGGTTGCCGATGACCGCGAACTCCCGGCGATGTTGAAAGCCCGTATCGCCGGCGACGATCTTCCCGGAGTTCACGCCGATTCCCACGGTGAACGCGCGGCGGCCTTGTCCTTGCCAACGCGTTTCCATAGCCTTGACCATGCGCATGATATCCAGCGCGGCGCGCAGCGCGCGTTCTTCTTGAAACGTTTCGTCGAGCAGAACGCCGAAGACGGCGGTGACGGTGTCGCCGCGCAGCGACTCGATCATACCGTGGTTGCGCTGCGCCGCTTTACCGGCGATGGTGTAGAATTCGTTGAGATACGTGAGAGTCTCTTCGGGCGACAAGTCTTCGGCGAAGAGCGCGAAGTTGTGAATGCGGCAGGACAGGATCGTCGCGTAATATTCGCGCGCCGTGAAGAGCCGGGGGTCGTTGCGCGCGAGCAGCTCTTCGACGACCGGCGGCGGAACGTAGCGCGAGAAGAGCGCGACGACACGCCCCCGCTCTTCACGTTCGGTCATATAGCGCCGAAAGAAAATCGACGCGTATACGGCTGCTCCGATGGCGATAACGATCGCAAGACCGAGAAGCACCGCCATCGCCGGCTTCCTCTATCCTAGTGGCAGGTTGCCGGCGTCTGTTGCGGTGCCGGCGAGGGCGACGGCGTCGCCTTCTTGTGGCCGAACAGGCCGCCGACGTTTACTCCGCCCGGTATCAGATTGCTGCCCGGAACCTGGTTCACGACGCCGTTCACTTGCGTCTGCGCGTAGGCGACCACTTTGCCTTGGGCCGCGTCCCAGCTCGTCGGTACGCCGAACTCGGGCGAGAACTGGTCGATGAGCTGCTGGGTAAGCTGCTGCACCTGCGCTCGAATGATGCCGTTGACCAGTTGCGCGGCCAGCGATTGGCCGGCGATGACGCTGAAGACTTGGCCGTTCTTGAACGTTACGCGAACCGGCATGCTCTTGTCGCAGAGCTCGTAGACGTTCACACGCATGTTGCCCTTGTCGTCGTACGCGATGTCGCCTTGCGTGCCGCGCACTGCGACCGAACCCGTCGCGGTTTGGAACGTGTAGTTGGCTTGTGCGCCTTTGGGATGCTGCACCGCAAACCGCACTTTGCCGTCGTACAAGACGAACTTCGCGTTGGCGATGTTCGTCTGATTGAAGAAGGCAAGCTGCACTTTGGAATCCGAGCCCACCATCACTTGCGAGCTGTCCGGCAGAATCACTGCGCCGAGCGAATCCGCGCCGGTAATGGCGGTGTACTGGTCGTTGACGCCGACGATGGCGTTGACGCCCACCGGGACCGGCGTCTTGTTGGGCGCCTGATACGAGACGGCCCCCTTTTTGTTCTGTAACTGCTTGTCGTCGCCGGCGAGCGACGGCAAGGCACAGGCAAGGACCAGCGCATAAGCGCAGGCCGCCAAGACGATTCCTAAGCGCTTCATGACGACAGGTTAAGCAGGCGGGGCGAGGACTCCCGTCCGGATGCGACTAACGCGCGAGTGTGACGCTCGCAGCGCTCGTGCTTTTGCATCTGCTTCCACGGCCGGCCAGCGTCGAGCTCCTCCCGTGCCGTGTTTCCGCCGCCGCGTTGCGTACGGTCGCGCCGCGGTTTGACGGCGGCGCTCGCGACGAACTCGACGAGCGGTGGACGGCCCTGGGCCTGGGGCGGCTGCGGACGAGCGACGCACCGGCGATTCTCGTCCGGCGCGATCGCAGCCTCGGCGCGCAGGCGTATCGGCTCACCGTGCGAGATGGACGGGCCGTCATCGATAGCGGCGACGCCGACGGTGCCTTCTACGGCGCCATGACGCTCGCGCAGCTGCCTCAACGCGACGGCGCGTCGTGGACGGTCCCGTGCGTGCGCGTCGAAGACCGGCCGGCGCTTCGCTGGCGCGTGCTCTCCGACGACGTGTCGCGCGGACCGCTGCCCACGATGCGCTACTTCGAAGAACGGATTCGCACGATCGCCGCGTTTAAGATGAACGGTTACTCGCCGTACATGGAGCACGTCTTCCTCAGCCCAACCGATCCGCTGCCGGCGCCGCTCGACGGCATCACGCCGGCGCAGCTCCACGATCTCGCCGTCTACGCCAAGCGCTTTCACGTCGCGCTGATTCCGCAGCAGCAAACGCTCGCGCACATGCACGGTACGCTGCGGGTCGAAGAGTACGCAGACGCAGCCGCCACGTCGCACGGTTTTCTCATCGCTCCCGGCTCCGCGCCCGGGCAAGCGTATCTCGCGCGCGTTATCGGTCAAGAGTTGGCCGCGGTGCCCCACCCGCCGTTCTTTCACATCGGCTCCGATGAAGCCGACGTCTCTGCGTCCGATTTCGTCGATCACGTGTCGGCGATGAACCGGTTGATCGCGCCGTCGGGCGCGCGCGTCATGTTCTGGGACGACGCGCTCGAGAACAACCCGTCGATGGCTCCCCGCTTACCGCGCAGCTCCGCGATCGTCAACTGGCATTATACGCTCGAGCCAAGCTTCCAGCATTATATCGACCTGATCGCGCGCAGCGGCTTCGCACAGATGGTCGATCCGGGCGACGCCAATTGGAATCAAATTTTTCCCGACGTCGACGGTGCGCTCGCGACTGAAAACCGTTTCATCGGCGAGGGAAAGCGTTCGCGCGTCCTCGGCCTCTACGAATCGACTTGGCACGACGACGGCGAAACGCTCTACGAAGCGACGTGGTATCCGGTGCTTTACGCCGCCGCCTCGGCGTGGGAACGCGACGACGTCGATCCCCAACGCTTCGAGCGCGACTTCGGGGCGGCATTTTTTGGAGCCGGCGACGCAACGTTCGGCAGCGACGCGGTGCGCTTGGGCGACGCGTTGCACCGTATTGCACCCAACGCGTATGACAATCCGAGCGACGTGCTCTTCTGGACCGACCCCTTCGACGCGGCTGCGAACGCGCGCATGAGCTCGGCCGATCTGCGCGCGGTTCGTCTCGATGCCGAATCGGTCGAACGGCACCTCTACGATACGCGGCCGCCGCTGCACGCCAACGCTGCCTTCGTGATGTTCCTGGCAGCGCGCCGCTACGATGCGCTCGCGCGCAAGTTTCAAATCACGCGCGAAGTGCGCGATCTGTACGCCGACGCGGTCGCCCATGCGGGCGAAACCGGCGGACCTTCGGTGCGCGACCTGTTGTGGTGCAAATATTGGATGTGGGAGCTGCGCGACTCCTACGAAGAACTCGCGCCGCTGTACGCGCGAGCGTGGCGGTACGAAAGCCGCGAGAGCCACCTGGCCAGCAACCTCGAACGATACCATCTCGCCGCGCAGCGCGCGATATCGTTGAGCGACGCCTTCTACCGCGCACTCTACGACGACTACGTCCCGAAGAAGGCGCTGCCGCCGCTCGAGGATATCATCAGGTGAGTGCCGCCCTCGTTCTGATCGTGTTTCTCTTTTTTGCGGTCGCGATGTACTTGCGGTGGCTTCCGGCCTTGATCGCGGTTCCCGCGATGGCCATCGTTATGTCGGTGGCGGCGGGCGTTCCGGCGTCGCAGTTGGGAGACGTCATCGTCGGCGGTTCGGCCGCGTTGGCGCCGGTGTACGTTGCGGTGGTTTTCGGCGCATTACTCGGGCGTGTGACGCTCGACACCGGGATCGCGCGCGCGATGATCAATCTCGCGGCCGAGTACGGCGGCGAGAGCCCGTTTCTCTTTGCGATCGTCGTATGTGCGGTGGTCGCCGTGCTCTTCACGTCGCTTTCGGGCTTGGGCGCGATCATCATGGTCGGGTCGATCGTGCTGCCGATTCTCATGACGACGGGCGTACCGCGCACCGCTGCGGCGACGCTGTTCCTGATGTCGTTCGCGCTCGGCTTCATTTTTAACATTGCGAACTGGAAGTTCTACACGACGTACTTTCACGTGGCGCGCGAACAGATGGTGCTCTACGCCGTCGCTCTGGCGGCGATCGATGCGATCGCGCTGTTGATCTACGCAATCGTGGCGTTTCGCCGCGAGCGCGAGTACGCGACGTGGGCCGTCCGAGCGGAACGAGAAGACGACGAACCCGGCGTTCCCGCGGTGGCGCTCGTCATTCCGATCCTGCCGATCGCGCTCTACTATTCGCCGCTGCACGTCGATGCGGCACCGGCGTTTCTGATCTCAGCGGTTGCGGGCGTGTTGATCGCGCGGCCGCGCGATGCGGTGCAAACGCTGGTGGCCGCGGCCATTCGCGGGGTCGAAGACGTCGCCCCCGCGCTCCTGCTCTTTATGGGAATCGGGATGCTGTTCGTCGCCACGCAGAAGCCGGAGTTTGCCGGCGCGCTGCACGCGCTGGTAGCCGGAGGGTGGGCGAGCAATCCGATCGCGTTCGTGCTGGTGTTCGGCGTTGCGAGTCCCCTCGCGCTCTATCGCGGGCCGCTCAATCCGTTCGGCGTGGGCATCGCGGTCTTTACCGTGCTGCTCGCCTCGCACGCACTGCCTGCGCCGGTTCTCGTGGCCGCAATCATGGCGGTCGTGCAGGTGCAGAACGTGTGCGATCCCACCAATACCGCCAACGTCTGGGTTGCCAATTTCACCGGCGTCGACATCGAAACGATCACCAAGCGGACGCTGCCGTTCCAAACCGCCGTGGCCATTGCGGCCACGATTCTGTGCGTCGTCGCCACGCCGGCCCTGTTTGGAACGCGCGCCTTTGCATCGGCGATCCCTCCGGCGCGCGCCGACGCGCTGCCTGCGGGTCTGTTCGCTTCCGCCCAGGCGCGCGATCGTATCGCCGTCGGCAACGACCGGTCGGCGCTGGCGGGTGCCGCGGATGCGTCGGTCGTCGACGCCCTGCGCGATGCGAAATGGGAGGCGTTTGCGGTATCGGGAGATCCAAACACCAGCGACTGTACGCGCAAGCCGTATGCCGCGTACGTCGACGTGTCGACGTCTCAGTTTTCGCTGATCGAAGGCACGGATCTCGACGTCGGGTTACGCCTGGAGGACTGCGGCGGGTGGATCGTCGACGAGTGGCACGATCACCGCGTTTTCGCGGGAACGCCAGGAAGCGGCGACGCTGCCGCGCTGGCGCGTGAAGGCGTGAATCGCCTGCGCGGCTGGATGACGGCCAATCCGCAGCGCGGCGAAACGCTGTTGCGCGACGGCGTCGCGTGGGTACCGGGCGACGCTCCCACGTACTTCTATACCTTATTCAAGACCGTCGACGGAAACTTGCGTCTCTACGTACGCGGCGGCGGCCCGGCCTATGCCGCCGGGCTGCGCTCCGGGGACGTCGTGAACAAGATAGACGGCAAGTGGTGGTGGGAGTACGGCACGTATCAAGCGCAGCAGCGCGCGTACGACGGGAAGCCGCACGACTTCGAGATCGTTCGTAACGGGATTACACAGAACGTCGCTTTGGGGGAACCGTTCCATGGCTAAGATCGATCCGGTGCTGGCGCGCTTTTGCGACGAACGCGAAAGCGCGCGTCTCGACGAACTCAAGCGTTGGATCGCGATGCCCTCGATATCGGCCGATCCCGAACGCGCCGGCGACGTGCGGCTTTGCTGCACCCTCATCGTCGACCGCATGCGCGAGATCGGCCTCGAGGCAAGCGTGTTGGAAACCGACGGCAACCCGATTGCGTACGGCGAGTGGCTCGGTGCTCCCGGCAAGCCGACGATTTTAATCTACGGGCATTACGACGTGCAGCCCGTCGATCCGATCGAGTTGTGGACGAGCCCGCCGTTCGAAGGCACGGTGCGCGACGGAAAGATCTTTGGCCGCGGTGCCGTCGACGATAAGGGCCAGGTGCTGATGCATCTGGCCGCGATCGAAACGCACCTGCAAACGCGTGGGCGCTTGCCGCTCAACGTCAAGGTCGTGGTCGAAGGTGAAGAAGAGATCGGATCGCCGAACTTCGACGCCGCGGTCGATCGTTATCGGCGTCAGTTTTCAGCCGATGCGGCGGTCATTTCCGACACGTCGGTATTCGCCGAAGACGTGCCGTCGCTCACCACGTCGGTGCGCGGTCTCGTTCATTGGGAAATCGAGGTGCGCGGTCCGGCCGAGGACGTGCACTCGGGGTACTTTGGCGGCGTCGTACGCAATCCGCTGGAGGCGTTGGCGTCGATTCTCGCCGGACTCAAGGACGCGCAAGGCCGCGTTACGGTAGCCGGGTTTTACGATGGCGTCGGCGAGCTCGATCCGGTGCTGGCCGGCGAGTTGCGCGCGCTGCCGTTCGACGAATCGCGCGAGGCCGAACAGTTGGGTGTCCCCACGCTTGCGGGAGAATCCGGCCGAATGCCGCTCGAGCGGATGTGGTACCGGCCGACGCTCGAGTGCAACGGCATGTGGGGCGGATACTCGGGCCCGGGTTATAAGACGATCGTGCCGAGCTGGGCCAAAGCCAAGTTGTCCGCGCGATTGGTCGGCGAACAAGATCCGCTACGGGTGCGGCGCGCCGTTGCCGAGCACGTTCTCGCGCACGCGCCGTCGGGTGTTCGCGTGAACGTGAGCGACGGCGGCGAGGTTCGGCCCATCGTTATCGCGCGCGATCACCCGATCGTTGCTGCGGCTGCGGCCGCTATGGAAGCCGGCTTTGGAAAAGCGCCGGTCTTCATCGGCACCGGCGGATCGATCGGGCCGGTCGCGACCTTCGACCGCATACTGCGGCTGCCCCAGGTGCTCGTCGGCGTGGGTCTTCCCGACGACCGCATTCACGCGCCCAACGAGAAGTTCAATCTCAAACAGTTTTTTGGAGGCATTAAAACCATGGCCGCCTTGTACGACGAAGTGGCCGCAAGCGGGCTCGGGTCGGCGTAAGGCGAATCGAAGCAGCGTACAGGTGAGCGACCAGATGCAATCGACCGAGCGTTTCGGCGACCGAGCGCAAGCCTACGCAGCATATCGCCCGTCGTATCCAGACGAGGCGATTGATGCCGTGCTCGACGGTCTGGGTAACCCCAGCGGGTTGGAAATCGCCGACGTCGGAGCCGGCACGGGAATATCGTCGCGGCTGTTTGCCAGTCGCGGCGCGCACGTCATCGCCGTCGAGCCGAACGCCGACATGCGGCAAGCCTCGGTCGATCACCCGCGCGTCGATTGGCAAGCGGGTACTGCCGATCGTACCGGCTTGCTCGACCAAAGCGTCGACGTCGTCGTCGCGTGTCAAGCGTTTCATTGGTTTGCGACGCCGTTTGCGATGAGCGAAATGCGGCGCATCGCGCGACGGCGCGCCGCAATGCTGCAGTACGAACGCGACGAGCGCGATGAATTTACGAGGGCGTACGGTGACGTCGTGCGGACGTACGCGCGCGACGACACCGAAACGATGCGCATGCACGCGCTTGCGACCTTCGCGCACTTTCCGAAGGCCGCCGTCACGCGCAGCGCGTTCACCGCGCGTCAGCAGCTCGATCTCGACGGTCTGCTCGGCCGCGCAGCGTCGGCGTCGTACTTGCCTAACGTCGGCCCCGAAGCCGACGCGCTGCGCGCCGATTTGAAGGCGGTCTTCGAAAAATTCGAAAACGCCGGAAAGCTCGAGCTTGCGATGGTGACCTTCGTCCTCATCGCCGACTGGTGATTGTCGCGCTGCTTGCGGCGCTCGCAACCGCAACGCCATCCGCTTCTCCGGCGCCGCAAGAAATCTTCGATCGAGCGTTTACGCGGTTGGCTTCGTACCCGGTTGCGCCGTACGCCGTCGAGATCGCTACGCGTGACGAGAACTTCACGAGCCCAGTGCTCGGACGCGGCGGAAAAGCCGAATTCGCGGAGCGCTATACCTATAGGAGCGTAGACGGCGTCGAAAACGTTACGGAGTATCCGGTTGGGAGCGATCGGCTTCCGCCCGCGCTGATCGCGCTCAATCAGCTAGGCGCGTTTGCATGGTCTCCACGGCGCGAAAATCTCATGGCCCCGCAGGGAGCCGGCGAGCCCGCTTTGCCCGACATTCCCAAGCCTCTCAAAACGATCGCTCACGTCGTCGCGTACGGGCCGCCGAGTTACGCGTTTGCAGCCGCCGGTTCGACGGGCTCGGCGGCAGCGGTTAGCATGGAAACCGTGGACGGGCACCTCTGCTACCATCTTCGTCTGCGCCCGCTGTCCGATCCGCAGCGCCATAATCTGCGCGACCTGTGGATCGATACCACGACGTTCGACTTATGGAAGGCCACCTTCGACGGCAGCTACCGCCCTGTGCCGCTCGCGCCTTCGAGCCCATCGACGTTTACCTCGATCTTCGCACCGATCGGGCAGTACTGGATCGTTTCGCGGCAGCACTGGACCTGGACCGACGCTGCCGATGAGGTCTTCGACGACATCAACATGGAGGTGAACAAGATCGTCTTTCCGTCGGCGCTCCCGGACTATCTGTTCGATCAAGCCGAGTACGAAAAGCAGCAGCGCGCGGACATTACCGACCCTCTCGACGCGATTCTCAACGGACAATGAACGCGCAGCGCAAACTCCGGATTGGCATCGACGTTGGGGGAACGTTTACCGATGTCATTGCCATCGACGTAGCGACGCGCGAACTCGTAGCATCGGTAAAGATACCGACGACGCACCGCGCCACCGAAGGCGTTGCCGCCGGTATCGTTGACGGTATCGGGCGGCTGCTGGATCGCGCGGGCGTGCATCCCGGCGACGTGGCGTTCATCGCGCACTCGACCACGCAAGCAACGAACGCACTGCTCGAGGGCGACGTCGCGCGCGTCGGCGTCGTGGGATTATTGGGGCCCTCAGGATGGCTCGCGCGTCGCCAGATTCGCTTCGCGCCGGTGGAGCTCGCGCCGGGACGATCGCTCGCTCCCACGTTCGTGTTTGCCGCATCGCGCGATGAAGCGGCGATACGCTGCGCGGTCGACCGCGCCATCGGCGATGGCGCCGAGGCGATCGTCGCGAGCCAGCCGTTCGGCGTCGACCGGCCGGCGGCCGAGGCGAGCGTCGTCGACTACGCGCGGACGCGCGGCGTCGACGCGACCAGCGGTCACGACGTCAGCGCGACGTACGGGTTGCGCGCGCGCACGCGTACCGCCGCACTCAACGCCGCGATTCTACCGCGGATGATCCGCACTTCAAAAATGACCGCGGCGGCGGTGAAGAACGCCTCGATTCCCGCGCCGCTGATGATCATGCGCAGCGACGGCGGCGTGATGGACGTGCGCGAAATCGAGCGGCGCCCGATTCTCACCTTGCTCTCGGGACCTGCGGCAGGCGTTGCGGGCGCGCTGCTCTACGAGAATCTCACCGACGGCATTTTCATCGAGGTCGGCGGAACGAGCTCCGATATTTCCGCGATTCGTCAAGGCCGTCCGCAAATGCGGCCGGCGCGCATCGGTGGCCACCGAACGATGCTGCGCACGGTCGACGTGCGCACGCTCGGCGTTGCCGGCGGCAGCATGATTCGGATCGCGGACGGCACCGTCGTCGACGTCGGTCCGCGCAGCGCGCACATCGCCGGCTGTGCGTATGCGTGCTTCTGCGACGAGGCGCTGCTCGACGGCGCGCTCGTCGAAACCGTCGCGCCGTGGCCGGGCGATCCGCAAGACTATGCCATTCTCCGCGCACGCGACGGCACGGCAATCGCGCTAACGACGAGCTGCGCGGCAAACGCGCTCGGCTGCATCCCCGAAGGTGCGTTTGCCAACGGAAACGCCGCCGGTGCGAAACGCGCGTTCGAGATTCTCGCGGCGCATGCCGGTGCGCGCGGCGACGCGCTGGCGCGCACCGTCCTCGACGTCGCGGCGGCCAAACTGCGTGCGACGATCGACGAGCTGATTGCCGATTATGGCCTCGAGCGCGCGCACGTGACGATCGTCGGCGGCGGCGGTGGTGCCGGCGCGATCGTCCCCTACGCCGCCGAGGCGATGGGGCTTCGTCATCGGATCGCGCGCGACGCCGAAGTGATCGCTCCAGTCGGCGTGGCGCTGGCACTCGTGCGCGACGTCGTCGAACGAACCATCGTCGCGCCCACGCCCGAGGATATCGCGCGCTTGCGCAGGGAAGCGATCGATCGCGTCGTCGCTGCCGGAGCGTCGCCCGATCGCGTAGAGGTGACGGTCGAAATCGATTCGCAGCGCAACCGCGTGCGCGCGGCGGCTTCGGGGGCGACCGCGCTCGCCGAGCCCGTGCTTACACAGCGATGCGACGAGGACGCACGTCGCGCCGCGGCGTCGCAGAGTCTCGACGGCGATGCGGCGGCCTTACAGCGCGTCGAACTCACGGCCGAGCTCACCGGCTACACGCTCGACGGCGCGCTGGCGATCGTCGACGATCGCGGTATCGTGCGGCTGGTGTTGCGGGGCGCACGCGTGCTCGTCGCGACGGCCGGCACGGTGGAAGCGAGCGCGTATCGAGCCATCGAGCGGAGCACGCGATTCGGTGACGTCGGTCGCGCGCTGCCGGCGCTCTATCTTCTGCGCGGCGAGCGGATCGCGACCTACGACGGATTGGCGAGCGCGCAACAAGCGGTAGCGCTCGCGCTTGAAGAGCTCGAGGGATGCCGGGAATCGGAGCCGGTAGCGCTGCTGACGCTGCCGCGTCAGGCGTAGCCCGTTACTGCATCGCTGCTACGTTGTCGAACTGATAGCCGGTAAAATCGGCGTTGGCCGAGAGCGGCATGTGCGGATAGTCGACCGAGATGTCCATCTTTTGCGGAAGCAAGTACGCTCCGGTCTGCCCGGGTTTGACCGTCATGTGGATGTGCATGCCGTCGTTATAGGTTGCGTCGACCCAGTCGGCGCCTTGGTCGTTGAGCGCGACTTGCGCTTTCTGCAAGTTCGGATCGTGCAATGCCTGCAGATCGAAGATGGCGTCGTCGCCGTCGATGCCGTCCGCCTCATACGCATAGTTTTCCGGCCACAGCGTGGGGTCGAGCATCGAAAGGTCGATGTCGTGCACTTGCTTGGCGAAGAACGGCATCTGCGTGAAGTGCACCCAGTAACGGTGACCCTTCTTGTACGTGCCGTCGCCGGACAGATGAAAACCCATCCACGGGAAGTGGTGCATTTTCACGGCAACGTCGGCATGGAACGTGAAATTCGGCAGACTCGAGTTGCGTGCGTCGACCGCGGCAATGATCGCGCTGCAGTCATCGGCTCGGGGGACCGCGCCCGTGAGGAGGACCGAGAGAGCGACCAGGGTCGCGTAAGTTGGCACGCGCATCGGGATACCTAGTATATTCCCGGTTATCGGCGACGCACGCCGGGTGACCGGGGTACTAAAGGTCCCGCGTTGCTTGTTCTTTACGCGTTGATTGCCATCGCGCGATCGGGAACGCGCTCGAACGCTTCTTCGAGCGAGTGCACGACCGGAAACACCTCGTCTAACCCCAGGAAGCGGAATAAGCGACCAAAGCGCTGTTCGTCTACTACGAAGCATGCCGGGCGCGCGCCGGCATCGGAACGCGAACGGCGCATGCGCATGAACTCGCACAAACACGACGAGTCGATATAGCTGACCTGACTCAAATCGACAATCAGGTAAGGCTTCTCGTAGAAGGGCCCGAGCGCTTCACGCAGCTCGTGCTGGCGGTCAATATCGAACTCGCCCGTGAGGGAGACGATGGCTGGTTCCATGACGTGCAACTCCTATGCCGACGAAAACAACCGCCCGTCGGCGTAGGCCCATTATGCTTGCTAGGCCCCTGTCATCGACAGAGGCCTAGGGCGAATCGGGACGTTCCCCAGATGGCCCTTGACAGGCCGGTTGGCTGGCGAGCTAGTTGACGCGAGGCTGCGTGATCGCCAGTCCTTCGACCTCCTCGAGCGCGACGGTGCTCTTATTGCGGCCGTAGCTGAAATAGAAGATCATTCCGGCGGCGAACCAGACCACAAACGCCAGCCACACCAGCGGGAAGAATCCCCACACGTATGGGTTGCCTTCCTTGAGGAAGTAGATCAGCCCTAACGCGGTAATCGCCGCTAGCGGCGGGATGATATACGGTCCTCCCGGCACTTCGAAAGAGCCCTTGAAGTCCGGATGACGCTTTCGCAGTATCGGTACGGCTATCGCCACGAGAATGAACGCCACGAGCGTTCCCATGTTCGTGACCGATCCGAGAATGCTGATTGGGAAGAACGCACCCGCGGCTGCAATGAGTATGCCGAACAGGATCTGCGAGATCCACGGCGTCCGGAAGGTCGGATGAAGTTTTACGAAGAGCGGCGGTATCAGTCCGTCGCGCGACATCGCGTAAAAGACGCGCGTCTGACCGTACATCATGACCAGCAGCACGGTCGTGAGGCCGGCAATCGCTCCAAACGAGATGATCAATCCCGCAGCGGTTAAACCGACGTGATTGAGCGCGAACGCCACCGGATTGGACACGTTGAGCTCGTTGAACGGCACGAGTCCGTTGAGGATCGCCACGACGACGATGTAGAGAACCGTGCAGATCACTAAACTCATGATGATGCCGAAGGGTAAATCCTTACCGGGATTTTTTGCTTCCTCGGCAGCGGTCGAGACCGCGTCAAAGCCGATATAGGCGAAGAAGATGAACGCCGCGCCGCCAAGCATGCCGCCCCAACCGAACGGGAAGTACCCGCCGGCACCCGTCGCCGGTCCCGGCGGCAAGTGATAGTTTGCGCCGTTGATGTGATCGATGCCGACCGCGATGAAAAAGAGCACGACGGCGACTTTGATGGCCACGATGATCGCGTTGACCGTACCGGATTCTTTTGTGCCTTTGACGAGCAATGCCGTGATCACAAAAATAATGCCGGCTGCCGGTAAATTGGCAAATCCCGGAGTTGCGTCCCAATGGCTGTGTTGCCACTGCTGCGGGATCGTGAGGTGAAATAAATTCTGCAGAATGTTGGTGAAGTAGCCCGACCACCCGACGCTCACGGTCGCAGCGCCGAGCGCGTATTCCAACACGAGTCCCCAGCCGACGATCCACGCGAAAAACTCACCCATGGTTGCATAGGTATACGTGTAGGCGCTCCCGGAGATGGGAACTTTGCTCGCCACTTCGGCGTAACACAGCGCAGCGAGCGCGCTGACGATGCCGGCCACGACGAACGAGATGGTGAGTGCCGGGCCCGCCCGAGTCGCCGACGCCACGCCGGTCAACACAAAGATACCGGTGCCGATAATGGCGCCGATACCCATCGCGGTGAGTTGCCACGGTCCCAGCGACCGTTTCAGGCCCTGATCATGGTTCGCGCCTTCCGCTAAGATGCGCGAAAGAGGCTTCACTCTCGATAGCAGCATGGGGGTCAATATCGCCCCGAGGCCTTTCCTCCCTGTAAAGCGGCGCGCTTACTTCACGAAGCGGATGGCAAAGGGGTAGCTGTACGGCCGTCCGGCGCCCGCCGCCAACGTTCCCATGATGATGAAGACGAGCGAGAGCAGCAAGAGCGCGACGACGATCGCGCCGACCAAGACCCAGGCTCCGACGAACCCGATTCCCATTGCCGCGGAGCCCGTCGAGTGTGCGGGCTGCGACGCTGCGGCGAAGATGAAGCCGAAGAAGCCAAAGACGCCGACCAGGATTGCCACGAGTCCAAACAGCGATATCGTGAGCTGGTAGTTCAGCGACGCTCGCGCGTGCTCGGCGACGAACGGCGACTCGTGTCCTTTGATCAGGTAAACGACCAGCGGTCCGATCACGTGGCCAAACGGCAAACCCGCCACTGCGATAAGGGCCGACAAGTGCGCCGCCATCGCCCAGTTGCGCTCTTCGGCGCTCTGTTCGGTTTGCACGCCGGTCCACTTGGAGAGAAAGGCGGTGACCGCCTGCGGCGAAGGTCGACCGTGGTGGAATTCGACGTGCTGGTCGTCGGCGGCGGTAACGCCGGGTGCGCGGCCGCGCTCGCGGCGGCGCGCCACGGCGCGCGCACGCTTTTGGTCGAGCGTTATGGTTTCTTAGGTGGAACGGCGACAGCCGCGATGGTCGGGCCATGGATGACGTTCCACTCGGGCGACCAACGCATCGTCGGCGGCATCGCACAGGAGATCGTGGAGCGCTTGGTGCGTAAAGGCGCGTCGCCCGGCCATCTGCACGATTCGTCCGATTACGTCGCTACCATTACGCCTTTCGATCCCGAGATTCACAAAGCGCTGCTCTTCGAGATGATGCGCGAGGCGGGCGTGAGCCTGATGTTACACGCCTACGTGCTCGACGCCAAGCTCGACGGCGATATCGTCCGTGGCGCGACGTTCGCGACGGTCGGGGGAACGCGCGAGTACTTCGGGCGCGTTGTCATCGACTCGACCGCCGACGCGTTCGTGGCGGCGTCGGCGGGGGTGCCGACGCAGCAGGGCGACGAGCGCGGCCGCGTTCAGCCGGCGACTTTGATGTTCCGTCTGAGTCACGTCGATCTTTCGAAGCTGTCGACCTACGTTCGCATGCATCCGGATCAAATGCGCACTTCGCTCAAGACGCACGAGCGCACTCCGGGCGCGTTGACGGCCATCGCCGGGCTGTATCAGTTGTGGGAAGAAGCGCGCCGCGACGGCGTCGTGGACCTTCCGCGCGAGCTCGTCTCGTTCTTCATCTCGCCCTATCCGGACGAAGTCACGGTAAACATGACGCGCGTGGTCAACATCGATCCGCTCGATCCCGGCGACTTGACGCGCGCGGAGATCGAAGCGCGTCTCCAAACGATGCAGCTGCTCGAGTTCTTTCGGTCGCGCGTTCCGGGTTTCGAAAACGCGCGCATCGCCGCCACGGGCACGCAGGTCGGCATTCGCGAATCGCGGCGCATCGTCGGGCGTTACACGCTGACGCGCGACGACGTGCTGCAAGGCCGGCACTTCGACGACGCGGTGGCGTGCAGCGCGTATCCGATCGACATTCACAACCCGGCAGGTACTGGAACGACGACGCAGCGCCTCGCTCCCGGCCAAAGCTACGACATTCCGTATCGCTGCCTGGTGCCCGTCAATCGCGAGCAGCTGCTCGTCGCCGGACGCTGCATCTCCACCACGCACGAAGCGCTGGCGTCGACGCGTTTGACGCCGACCGTCATGACGTTGGGACAAGCCGCCGGCACGGCCGCCGCACTCGCGCGTAAACGGCGCGTTCGCGTCGGCGACGTCGACACTAAAGAGTTGCGCGCGCAGCTCATCGCCGACGGCGTCTATCTTCAACGCGAAGGAACGGCGCCGTGAATAAGGCGATCGCGCTAGCGCGCACGTACGGCGTTTCCATGTGTTTTGCCGATTTAGGCGACTGGGGTCTCGACGAGCTGCGCTCGGAGTACGATCCCGGTGTTCCCGAGATCCGGCTCAACGTTCGCATCGCCGAGCAGCTGACGCCGCAAGAGCTGGGCGAGTTCGTGACCTTGGCGATCGGTCACGAGCTCTACCATCACCGCGAGCGTATCGGCGAAATCGTCGTCATCCCGGACCGCATCGCACGCGAGCACGCCGCCAACGACTACGCGCGAAAGTTTTTAGAGCCGTGAAATACGTTGCGGGCATCGACGGCGGACAAACGACGACGGCCGCAGCCGTCGGCGACGAGCGCGGACGCATTCTCGGTCGCGGCATCGCCGGTCCCGCCGATGAAGTGGGTCAAGATGCCGGGTCGACGCGCATGCGCGACGCGTTATCGAATGCCCTGCGCGCGGCGTGCAAAGACGCGGGCCTGGACGCCGATACGCACTTCGAGGCGATCGTTGCCGGCGTCAGCGGCTACGAAGGACGCGTGTACGGAAAAGTTCCGCAGCTTCGGGGAACGCGTTTCGTCCTGATGCACGACGCGCCGATCGCGCACGCCGGCGCGCTCGCCGGACGTCCGGGCATCGTCGTGATCGCCGGCACCGGTTCGGTCGTCTACGCAACCGACGGCAAGCAGGGCTGGACGCTCGGCGGTTGGGGATATCTTTTCGGCGATGAGGGCAGCGCGTTCTGGTTCGCATCTAACGCGATTCGCGCAGCGATGTATGGAGAGGATCATGGCGTCGATCCCAACCACGCGCGCGACAAGATCTGCACGTACTTCGGCGTTCCGTCGCTGCGCGCGCTGGCGCGTGCGTTTTATGCCGGCGAAATCTCGCGCGCTCGCATCGCGTCGTTTGCATCGGAACCCGATAAAGCCGACGTGCTGGGAGGGGCGAACGCCCTTGCGATGCTCGTCCGCGAATCGGTCGTTCGCGGCGCGCCTGCCCGCGTCGCCCTGGTCGGCGGAATGTTTTCCAGCGCGGAGTTTACGCAAGAGGTTCGAGCCCACGTGAAGCGATGGCTCCCCGCCGCCCAAATCGTGGACCCCAAGTACGATCCGGCTGCCGGGGCGCTGCTCTTGGCCTACCGAGAAGCCGGCATTTCCGGCATCGAGATCGCTTCGTGAGCGAGCTGAGTCTGCTCGACGAGCTGCGGGGCGGATTGATCGTCTCGGTTCAGGCGTGGCCTGGCTCGGCGCTCGACGACCCGCACGTCATCGCCGCGATGGCGCGCGCAGCTCAAGAAGGTGACGCCGTCGGCGTGCGCGTGCAAGGCGTAGCAAATCTCCGCGCGGTGCGAGGGCGGGTTCAAGTTCCGATCGTCGGATTGATCAAACGCGAGTATCCCGGCTACGAGCCGTACATTACGCCGACGCTGGAAGAAGTGACCGCGATCGCCGGTGCGGGCGCCGACCTCATCGCGTTCGACGCGACCGGCCGGAAGCGACCGGGCGATGCGCGGCTCGAAACGCTCGTCGCGGCGATTCACGCGGCCGGGCGACTCGCAGTAGCCGACTGCGCCACCCTAGAGGAAGGAAGGACCGCCGCGCGGCTGGGCGCCGACGTGGTAGCCACAACCCTCTGCGGCTACACTTCCGAGACGGCCGGAACCCCGTTACCGGCGCTGGAGTTGGTCGCCGCCCTTCGACAAGCTCTGGGCGACACCGGGTTCGTGGTCTGCGAAGGCGGCGTGCACTCGCCGGATCAGGTACGGGCTGCGCTCGACGCCGGTGCCGATGCAGTCGTAGTCGGAACCGCCATTACTAACGTAGACTGGCTAGTAAGAGAGTTTGCAGGGTCTACCGATACGGCGCGAAACCGCTACCGTTAGCGTCCTTTAAAGAGGAGAGAGCGATCCTTGGTTGAGCACAAATCGCCACCGATAAGTCTCGGGCGTAGCTTTTGGCTTGTCACGGCCGTCCTGGGCGTCGCGGCAATCGCGTCGATCATCTACTGGATTTACGCGCCGATCGAGAGCTGGGTTCCTTCGATCATCGTCACCGCGTACCAAGTCGACGTCTTCTTTCGGTTCTTGGCTGCCACGGGAAGCGCGCTGTACATCTTCGTCTGCGGCTACATCCTCTACTTTGCAATCGAGTTCCGTGCGCGGAAGGACGATCCGCCCGACGCCATCGGCGTGCAGATTCACGACAACCATAAGCTCGAGTTCTGGTGGACGGTTGGCCCCACTGTGTTTGTGGCCATCATTGCGATCGTCAGCTGGATCATTTGGGCGCAGATCATCTTGCCAAGCAACAACGCGGGAGGCGCCCTCGTCATAGAGGCAATCGGGCATCAATTCGAGTTCACGTTCCGCTATCCCGAGATCAACGGCGAAGTCACCAGCGAGATGCATCTGCCGATCAACGTGCCGGTGACGCTGAACCTCACCTCGTCCGACGTTATTCACTCGTTCTGGATACCGGCGATGCGCCTCAAGCAGGACACCATTCCCGGAATGGTGACGGAAATCAAATTAACGCCGAATACGCTCGGCCGCTTCCCCATCGTTTGCGCGCAGTTCTGCGGGCCGCTCCACGCCAGGATGAACGCGCTCGTTTCCCAGCCGGGACCGGGTTCGGGTCAAGGACAGTGGGTCGTCGTCGAAGACATGGCGTCGTACCAAAAGTGGTATCACGATTGGCAAGAGAAGAACGCGCACGTGAGCAACGCGCTGCCGTCGACCAGCGGCACGATTGCGTTGACGGGCGGCGACGCCGCCGCGGGCAAGGCCTTGTTCTCGCAGAAATGCACGGCGTGTCACGCGCTCGCGCCGTTCGATCAGAAGCTCGTCGGACCGGGCCTCAAGGGCGTGCTGCACGATCCGTCGCATCCCAATCTCGTCAACGGCGATCCGGCGACACCGGACAACGTTGCGAAGATTTTGCAGCAAGGGTTTACGGGCAGCATGGGAACGATGCCCAACGCTACCACCAACGGGCTCTCAGACAAAGATATCGCCAATCTCGTCGCATTCTTGGATTCATTGAAGTAACCGGGGGACACACAAAGGGTTATGTCAGTAGCAGCTGCACATCCAGGCGGAATCGCCGATCACATCCATCCCGAGCCGCAGGGATTCATCAAGCGATACGTCTTCTCGATCGATCACAAGATCATCGGCATTCAGTACCTGATCACCGGCTTCGTCTTCATGATGCTGGCGGGTCTGCTGGCCGAGACGATTCGAACGCAGCTCCTCAATGCCAACGGCGGCTTCGTTTCGCCGGATACGTATAACGAAGTCTACAGCGTGCACGGCAGCGCAATGGTGTGGCTAGTCATCATTCCGCTGGCGACCGGCGGGTTCGGCAATCTGGTCTTTCCGATCCAGATCGGCGCTCGCGACGTGGCGTTCCCGTGGCTGAACATGCTCAGCTTCTGGATCTTCCCGGTTGCCGGCTTGATGTTGTTCTCGTCGTTCCTCATAGGCGCGCCCTCGGCAGGCTGGACGGAGTATCCGCCGGTGTCGCTGCAAGGCGCTCCAGGAACGACGATGTGGTGTGCGGCGATCTTTTTAGTCGGCGTCAGTTCGACCTTGACCGGTATCAACTTCGTCGTGACGATCCTCAAGATGCGTGCGCCCGGAATGACGTTTACGCGTATGCCGCTATTCTGCTGGGGACAGTTCGCCACCGCGCCGCTGCTCATGATCGCGACGACGGCACTGGCGGCCGCGCTCGCGGCGCTCTTCATGGAGCGCGTCTTCGGCGTGCCCTTCTACGACCCGACCAAAGGCGGCAGTCCGGTGCTCTGGCAGCACATGTTCTGGTTCTACTCGCACCCGGCCGTCTACATCATGATTCTGCCGCTCTTCGGCATCATCTCCGAAGTGCTGCCGACGTTCTCGCGCAAACCGATCTTCGGCTACAAGCTCATCGCCTTCTCGTCGATGGCGATCGCACTGCTCGGCTTCATGGTCTGGGCGCACCACATGTTCACGTCGGGCCTGGCGCCGTTCTTGCAAGTGCTCTTCATGATCATGACGTTCACGATCGCCATTCCGACCGGCGTGAAGATCTTCTCCTGGATCGCGACCTTGTGGGGCGGCAAGATCCATTACACGACCGCGATGCTCTTTGCGATGGGTTTCCTCGCGCTGTTCACGTTCGGCGGTATCACCGGCGTCTTTCTCGCGGCGGTGCCGACGGATCTCGATCTGCACGGTACGTATTTCGTCGTGGGTCACTTTCACTACGTGCTCGTCGGCGGGAGCTTGATGGGCGTTTTCGCCGGTATGTACTACTGGTTCCCGAAGATGGCCGGACGTTTGCTCAACGAGACGTGGGGCAAGGTTCACTTCTGGCTGTTCTTCGTCGGTTTCAACATGACGTTCTTGCCGATGCACTGGCTCGGCTTCGAGGGCATGCCGCGCTGGGTGGCGACCTACGATCCGCAGTTCCAGTTCTGGAACCGCTTCGAATCCGTCGGCTCGTACATCATGACCTTGGGAATCCTGTGCTTCTTCATCAACGTGATCTACAGCGCTCGCGCCGGCAAGAAGTCCGGGCCCAATCCCTGGGGTGCGCGCACCCTCGAGTGGCAGATCCCGTCGCCGCCCAACTACTACAACTTCAAGCGCGTGCCGACGGTCTACGGTCTGCCGTACGACTTCTCGCAGCCGCTGCCGTACACGGGACTTGAAGACGAGCTTACCGACGCGCCGCCGGCGCAACTCGCGGGAGCGCACCACTAATGGCAGTAGCGGCGATTCCCCACGACGGGCACGGCGAAGCCGATCAGCTCTACATCGAAACGCGCGAGCTGCGTCTGCAGGGGTTCTTGCTGTTCCTGATCAGCGACTGCGTGCTGTTCTCGTCGTTCATCTTTGCGTATCTTTACTTGCGTAACAGCGGGCAAGGGTGGCCGCCGCCGGGGATACAGCGTCTCGACGTCGCCTTTGCGGCGTGGAACTCGGTGGTGCTGTTCGGATCCGGCGCGACGATGCACTACGCGCTCGAGAACTGGAAGCACGGCAACTTCATGAAGTACATGTGGTGCCTGATCGCGACCATCATTCTCGGCGCGATGTTCCTGGGCGGTCAGGGATACGAGTACAATCACTTGATCTTCAGCGAGCACGTGACGTGGGCGGGCAGCGGCATCTTCGGCGCATCGTTCTTTACGCTGACCGGCATGCACGGTTTCCACGTCTTCATGGGCGTGTGCTATCTCACGGTCTTGCTGCTGCAGTCTGCCGGCGGCACCTACACGTACCAAAAGTATTTCGGTATCACCGCCGGGACACTGTACTGGCATTTCGTCGACGTTATTTGGGTTGTACTCTTCTCGATCTTCTACTTGTTATAAGGACCGCCGCATGAACATCGTGATCTTGGAAAAGGTCGGAGCCATCGCCGGCGGCGTCATCGTCGGCATCGTCGCGTTCTACGCGCTGTGGAAAGATTGGAAGACGCCTGGCGTTGAAAATCACGTTTTCAAGCTTATGCTGCTCCTGCTCGGCGTCGGTGCGATCGTCGCACTGTTGGCCGGTGCCGGCGTCATCGGCACGTTCGGAAAGGCGTAAGGACGATGATCGTTCGCGATGATGAGCGTCTCGACTTCAGTAAAGTTCCCGAAAGCCGCGGCGTTCCGACGATGGTATACTACGTGGCGATCGTGGGCATCATCGGCATATTCTTCATCGGCGGTGCCTCGGTTATGAGCTCGGGTTGGGGCCACCACTGGCCGGCCAACACGACCTTGCGCGTCCCTCTAGGACAACATAAATAATAGCGCGCCCCATGAGCGCGCCCTCACGACTTCGCTTTCTCTCAACCGTCGCCGCGGCAACGCTGGCGCCATACGTCGAGTGGGCGCGCCCCGCGCTCGCGCAGACGCTGCCGTCGAAACTCACCGATATCGATCATATCGTGATTTTGATGCAAGAGAACCGTTCGTTCGATCACTACTTCGGTACGCTCTCGGGCGTGCGCGGTTTCGCCGATGCGAAAGCTGCGCTGCTTCCAAACGGGCGCCCCGTCTTCTACCAGCCCGACCCACACTCCACCGCGGGCTACGTTCTCCCTTTCCATCTCGACACGCTCACCACCAGTGCGCAGCGCCTGCACGATCTCAGCCACGCGTGGAACGCGCTGCACGCCTCGTGGAACGGCGGACGCATGGATGCCTGGGTTCCGGCACACCGCAAGACCGACGGCAGCAGCGCTCCGCTCACGATGGGCTACTATCGTCGTTCCGATCTGCCGTTCCACTACGCGCTAGCCGACGCGTTTACGATCTGCGACGGCTACCACAGCTCGGTGTTGGGGCCGACAAACCCAAATCGCTACATGTGGATGACCGGCACGATCGATCCCGACGGCGCCTACGGCGGCCCGGCGATGAATAATCGAGGCACGCGTTACTCGTGGGAAACCTACGCGCAGCGCTTGGAGCGCGCCGGCGTCTCGTGGAAGATCTATCGCCCGGAGGTCAGCGTCGCATTCCCGGTCGGTCTCGACGTCATCATGAACTTCGCGGCGTTTCAAGACGCGCCGAAGACCTCGGGGCTTTACGAGAACGCCGTCAGGCAGCGCTCGGTGCAGACGCTGCTCTCCGACATCGCAACCGGCAATCTTCCGTCGGTCACTTGGATCGTTCCGCCCTACGACGCATGCGAACACCCCGACATGCTTCCGGCGGCCGGCGAAAACTACGTACGTCAGATTCTCGAAGCGTTCTGGTCGAATCCGAGGCTGTGGTCGCGCACGGCGTTCGTCCTCGTCTACGATGAAAATGACGGGCTCTTCGATCACGTCGCGCCGCCCACGCCGCCGGCGGGCACTGCGGGCGAATATGTGGGCGGCGCACCGATTGGCTTGGGCTTTCGCGTTCCGTGTCTGGTCGTCTCGCCGTTTTCGCGCGGCGGTTACGTTTGCGGCACGACGTTCGACCATACCTCGACCTTGCGACTGATCGAAGCCCGCTTCGGCGTAGAAGTGGCCAACCTCACACAATGGCGGCGCGACACCTGCGGCGATCTCACCGCGGCCTTCGGCTTCGGCGAGCCCGGCGACGCGAGCACTCCCTCCCTGCCGCCTACGGCCGATGCGCTGCGCATCGTCGAGCAGCGGGTCGTATCCTTGCCGCCGCCCGCGGTCCCGAGCATCCAAGCGATGCCCGATCAGGAAGCCGGCACGTTCGTTCGGCGGCGGCGTCCGGCGCGAGCCGCGCCATGAACTTCACGCGTTAATGGTGTAAGAAGATCGAGAGGATCGTCGTAAGCCAAGTGCCGGCAATGATGCCTACCGTCCACATAAAGCGTTGATCGATCTTGCCATTGAGATCGAGCCTGAGGGAATCGATCCGGTCATAGACGGCGGTACGTAAATCGTCGATCTTGCGGTCGACGGCGTCAAATCTGCGGTCGATGGCATCGAAACGCAGATCGATGGCGGCAAGGCGCTGACTCGTTTGTTCGTAGGCACCCTCTAGATGGGCCATACGAAGTTCTAATGGACTCACGGCTGCAGTTCCTCCTAGTCGCGCTTCCATCACGACGAGAAGTAGCGTGAGCTAGGGCAAATCCTGGCGGTAGCCGTGGCGGGTGGCGATGCCGATCGCCAGCGGCGGAAGATCGTCGTCGGGGACGAGTCCGGTGGGTTTGCCGTCGATCTTGTGCACGCCGCCGTAGACCGAGAACTCGACCATTGCGGGAATCGTGAGATCGGGAAGCTTTTTCTTCCCGAGCCACTCCCACTCACACGCGACGGTTTGATCGGGGAAGAGTGCGGCGACGTAACCGCAGCCGTCGATTTCCGAACTTTCGTCGGGGTGCCGGTAACGCACGTAACCGTCGAGGGTATAGATCGGCCTGAACGTTTGAACGTACGCCGTGAACGGCGCGAACAGCACGGCGACGAAGTAACCAAAGAAGGCGATGAAGCCCAGCGCGAAGATCCACGCGATCTTGATGAGCGTCGCGTCGGCCGGCACGTGATGCGCGCGCCAGATAATTCCCAGCGTGATGAACGCCATGAAGAACATGCCGATGAGCGGCTCGATCGCAAGTGAAAATCGTCCGGTGAGGCCGCACCAAACGATGCGGCGCTCCTTTTCCGTCCACGGCCGGCTGGGGAGAAAGCGCGCCCGCGCGTCGAGCGTCGGTTTCATACGGGAATGGGTACTCCGTGCGGCGACGCGCGTTCCACGATCTCGCGGACCGCGGCCGTCGCGTTGAGCGTTCCCATGGTGCGGCCGCCGCGCCCCAGGCGGCTCTCGACGAACGCGTCGGCAACGGCCTGTGGAGCGTGCTGCACCAACAGCGACGCCTGCCACAGCAGCGCCAGCCGCTCGGCCACCGACCGCGCGCGGACTTCCAGCGCGGAAACGTCGCTCACGTCGCGCTCGAGGGCGGACAACTCCGCCGCAACGCGCGGGTCGTCCGCGACGGGTTCGATTTCGGCGCGCAACGCCGCAAGTGACTCGGGCTGTTTTCGAACGATGCGTAACACGTCCAGTGCATTGATGTTACCCGATCCCTCCCAGATCGAGTTCACGGGTGCCTCCCGGTACAAGCGCGGCATGATCGACTCTTCGACGTAACCGTTGCCGCCTAGACACTCGAGCGCCTCGCCGACGACGCCCGGCGCCCGCTTGCAGACGTAGTATTTTCCGACCGCGGTGCCGATGCGCTTGAGCGCAGCGGCGCGCTCGTCGTGTGGTGCGTCGTCGATTGCGCGTGCGACGCGCATAAAGAGTGCGATCGCCCCTTCGGACTCGAGCGCGACGTCGGCTAGAACGTTTTGCATCAGCGGACGATCGATCAGCGGCGCGCCGAACGTGCTGCGGTGGGTCGCATGGTGGATCGCTTGAACGAGCGCTTCGTGAATCAGTCCGGCGGAGCCGACGATGCAATCGAGCCGCGTATGGTTGACCATCTCGACGATCGTCCGTACGCCGCGTCCCTCTTCACCGATCATCCAGCCGTGGGTGCCGTCGAGTTCGATTTCGCTCGACGCGTTGCTGCGGTTGCCGAGCTTGTGCTTGAGACGCTGGATCGCAAACGGATTTCGGCTTCCATCGGCGAGCACGCGCGGAACGAAAAAGCACGTCAGCCCCGCACCGGCCTGCGCGAGCACGAGAAACGCGTCGCACATCGGCGCAGAGCAGAACCACTTGTGGCCGGTGAGCAGATATTCGTTCCCGGGACCAGGCCGGGACGCCGGCACGGCGCGCGTCGTGTTGGCGCGAACGTCCGACCCGCCTTGTTTCTCGGTCATGCCCATGCCGCAGAGCGCGGCGTTTTTCTCGGCGAGCGGCACGAGTCGCGGATCGTAAGCGCGCCGCGCAAAGGCCGGAACCCAGGCCGACGCAATTTCCGGTTGCAGCCGTATTGCCGGCACGGCTGCATAGGTCATCGAGATCGGGCAGCCGTGGCCCGACTCGACGTGCGACCACACGAAAAACTTCGCGGCGCGCCGAACGTGTGGATACGGCTGCGCGTCCTCCCACGGCGTGCCGTGCAGTCCGTACGCAGTCGCGCTGTGCAGCAACTCGTGCCACGCGGGATGAAAGCGCACTTCGTCAATGCGACGGCCGAACCGGTCGTGCGTACGCAGCTCCGGCTCGTGCTCGTTGGCGTCGAACCCAAGCGCGATCGTTTCGGGTTTACCGGCAAGCGCGCCGAGCGTCGTCAGCTCGTTCGACGACGCACCGGGTGCCTCGCGCGCGAGCGCTTCGACCAGCGCGCGATCGCTTAGGAAGACGTTATAGTTTTCGAGCGGCGGCGGCTGGTTCTCGACCCGATGGGTGGCCATACGAAAACATGATTGGTCGGCGTTTGAGCGGGTCCTGGCTCAAGCCGCGCCGGCGGCGGGCTCGCTACGCTCGCCCCGCCGCGGCTTGAGCATCGCGGTAAGGACGATCGCGATAAACGCGACGGCGCAAAACGCCAGATAGGCGTGACGGTAGCCCATTAACTCGCTCTTGCCCATGCCGATGAGACCGCCGGCAAGCGAGCTGCCGAAAATCTGACCGACGATGAGACATTGGCTGAGCAAGCCGATCGCGGTCGCGCGCGTTCGCTCGTGCGTTTCGTTCGTAACGATGTAGCGCGTCGGCGCTCCGAGCAGCGCGCCGAATCCGGCTCCGGCAACGATCATCGCCAACACCGCGAGTCCCATGGATTCAAAGCCGAGCGCGAAGATCGCTAACCCGATTTCCGTTAATACGGTACCGACCAGCAGCACGTCGCGACTGCCGACACGATCGAGCGCGCGACCCGACGCCGGAATGACGATGACGAACGTGAGCGCACCGAGCGCCGCTATCGCGCCTGCGGCGGCGGAAGAAAGATCCTGCGCGCCGACGAGCACGGTCGGAATGAAGAAGAGCGAGCCTTCGAGCACGCCGATCACGATCTCCAGGGCGTACGTTTTGGTAAGCTGCGGTGCGCGCAACAGTTCCAGCGGAACGATCGGATGGGCCGACAGCCGTTCCCATAACCAAAAGGCAAAGAGTGCCCCCACTCCGAGGATACCGATGACCGGACGCGTCGCGATCAATCCGTCCATGACGCCGAGCAAACCGAGGCACAACAGCAGCAGACCGACGCCGTCGAGCGGTTCGCGCCGCCGCGGCGCGTCCACCGGAACGTCTAGCCGCGCAAACCAAAAAACGACTGCCGCCAGCGGAAGATTCGGAACGAAGATCCACCGCCACGCGATGAAGTGCGCGATGAGTCCGCCCACGAGCGGACCGATAACCGCGGCAAGTCCCCACGTCGCGGCAACCATCCCGAGTGCCGCTCCGCGCCGCTCGGCGGGAACGACGTCGCCGATCGCGGCGGTTGCGACGGGAAAGATGCCTCCGGCGCCCAGCGCCTGCAACGCGCGCGCGAAGAGAAGGATTCCGTACGTCGGCGCGACGATCGCCACGATGCTTCCGGCGGCAAAGAGGCCGATGCATCCGAGATAGACGACGCGCCGCCCGTAGCGATCCGCGAGCGTGCTGGCGATGGCGATCGACACGACGGTGACGAGCAGATACAGCGTAAAGATCCACGCCAGATCGCTCGTTTGTACGCTCAGGTCGCGTCCGATGGCGGGGAGTGCCGGGGAAAGCACGCTCAAATCGAGCGCGCCGGCGAACACCCCTAAACCCAGCGTGACGAGAAGCCGTGTCACGAAATGATAATGCGGTCGATCACCATGACGGCGCACATGAGCGCGAGGTAAACGAGCGAATAGCGAAACAGTTGGCGTGCGTACACCTTGCCGTCGCGTTCCCGCCACGTGCGCCACGCTTCGAGCAGAAAGATTCCACCCAAAACGGCGGCGGCGCCGAAGTACAGCGCGCCCATGACGTGCAACGGATAGAGCGCGAGCGACGCCAACACGAGAATGATGCTGTAGTACACGATCTCGCGCTTAGTCCGGTCTTCGCCGTAGACGTTAGGGAACATCGGGATGCGCGCTTTTTCGTAGTCGAGCTCGGTCATCAGCGAGAGCGACCAGAAGTGCGGCGGCGTCCACAGAAAGATCAGCGCGAAGAGTCCGAGCGCCGGGCCGCCGATCGCGTGCGTTACGGCGGCCCATCCGACCAGTGGCGGCACCGATCCGGCCGCGCCCCCGATGACGATGTTGAGCGGCGTGATGCGCTTGAGCCACATCGTGTAGATGCCGACGTAGTACGCGTTGCCGGCCAGCGAAAGCCATGCCGCAAGCGGATTGACCAAGACGTAGAGCATCGCAAACCCGAGCGCGCCGGCGAGCAGTGCGTAGATCACGGCATCGCGGCGCGACACTCGTCCTTGCGGGATCGGGCGCAGACGCGTGCGCTGCATGATGGCGTCGATGTCGGCATCGTAGGCGCAGTTGAGAGCACCGGCCGAAGCGGCCGAAAGCGCGCCGCCGAGCAGGGTCCAAAGAATCAGCCACAACGAGGGCACGCCGCGCGCCGCCATGATCATCGCGGCCAGCGTCGTGACGAGCAGCAAGACGATGATACGGGGCTTGCTCAGCTCGTAGTAATCGGCGATCCGGGCGATCACGCGCGCACCGCTTCGGTTTGCGGCGCGGAAAACGCTCGTGCGTCGAGCATCGCAAACGTGGTGGCGACGACGAACGATAAGAAGACCAGCGCGGCGTTGATCGCGTGCGCTTCGCGCAAATCCGTTGGTAATCGCAAGGCGACGTTGAGCAATCCGAGCAGTACCTGCACGCAGACCAGCGCGACGCCCGCACAAACGGCCGCGCGTACGCGCGCGCTCGCGGGCCGCGCGAACGCAAATGCGAGCGATCCGGCGGCACAAACGAGCGTCCCTCCGGCTGCGATGCGATGCAGCATCTGCACGGCTTGTCCCTGGGTATACACGACGACGTTGCCGGCGCAGCCCGGAATCGAGAGACACGCGAGGCCAGCGCCGCTGGAGCTCACGTAAGCACCGACGCACATGGTAAGAAACGCAATGATCGAAGTCCCGGCCATCACACCCGCCATCGCTACCGCGTTTCGGGTGCCGCCGCAGCTCTCATGCGCGGAGTCGGTTGCTGCGGCAAAGATTCCCATGGCCGAGACCGCCGCTACGAACGCCATTGCCGTTCCCCAGTGCAGCACGACGGAAATCGGAGAGTTACCCAAGCGCACGGTCGCAGCGCCAAGCAACACCTGCACGAAGAAAAAGAGACCTATCGCAACCATCGTCGGCATGATGAACGGCGAGCGATCGCGCCGCCGCCACGCTGCAACCAGGAGGCCGGCCACCAGCGGTGCGATGCCGACTGCAAACACGCGGTGCGTGAACTCGAAAACGGTGCCGTTGGCCATTGGGGGCATGACGCGACCCTGGCACAGCGGCCAATCCGGGCAGGTCAGGCCCGCGCCGTTGATGCGGGTCCAGCTTCCCAGCATGATGGTTCCCAAGGCGACGAGGTCCGTCGCCCAGGCGAGATATCGCAGGGTCTTCACGGTTGACTTCCAGCGTAGCCGCCGCAAGTCCGTAGCACAATGACCTTTTCGGGCTGCGGCATTGAAGACATGGTGATTGGAGGCGTATGAAATCTTGCCTTCGGGGGAGGCCGGCGCGGGAAGCAGGCGAAGGCGGTGGGCCGTGAAGCGCTGGTGGGCCGTTTTGGGCCTATTGCTCCTGGTCGGATGCCGCGAAGTACGGGTGCAGACCCTTTCTCAGGGGACGACCACCGTGCTGGGCGGGGACCAAATCCTCATCGTCCGCAACCCCGAAGATTTGGCGAAGTTGGGTATACACGCGCCGGTACACTTCAAGGGGGAGTTTGGGGTCATATTACTTATGGGGCCTCACGACCGCAGTGGTTACAAACAGATCATCGAGTCGATCCGCGCCAACGACCAGCGGGTGCGCGTGGTCGCGTTCGAACAGGATCCCGCCGACGGCGGCGAACCTTCACCGAGTTATCGCACGTACACGCTGTGGATCGTTCCCAACAGCGTCTATCGGCGCGGAGTTCGGGTCGACGTCGTCACGCCGAGCGCCGCACCGATCGCGACGACCTTTCTCCCCTAAGGCTGCGACCAGTTAGGACGATACCTTCACCAGTGCTTTCTCCACGGCCACTACGCCAACCCGAGCCGGTTCTCGAACTCGACGTCCGCGTCGAGCGCTTGGGCTTGGTCCTCGAACCCAACGGAGAACCCGCCGAGGCCGGCGGCATTCTCAATCCCGCGGCGGCTCGCGCGCCGGGCGGAGAACTGCTGCTCTATCCGCGCTGCGTGGAAACGGGCAATATTTCGCGCGTCGGTCTGGTGCGTACGCAGGCGCTCGACGTCGGTTTCGACGTCAAGCGAGAAGGCTACGCGCTCGAGCCGCAAGCCGACTACGAGCTGCGCCCGCATCCCGGCTACGGATGCGAGGATCCGCGCGTTACTTTCGTGCCGGCGCTCAAAGCCTACGTCATGTCGTACACGGCGTTCGGTCCGCTCGGTCCGCGCATTGCGATCGCGATCTCGAGCGATGCGTATCGCTGGGAACGTCTGGGATTGGTGCGATTCGAGGGCGCGGGCGTTTCGATCGGCGACGATAAAGACGGGGCCTTCTTCCCCGAACCGGTGCTCTCGCCGAGCGGCGTGCGTTCGCTGGCGTTCTACCACCGTCCAATGCTGCATCTGTCGGCGGTCGACGGACGCGCAGCCATACCGATGATCGAACGCATGCCGTTCGAGGATCGCGAATCGATTCGCATCGCGTACGTGCCGCTCGACGCGGTCATGCGCGATCGTTCGAACCTGCTCGAAGTCACCGAAAGCGTGCTGGTGCTTTCGCCCGACGCAAACTGGGGATCGATCAAGATCGGCGGCGGAACGCCGCCCGTGCGGATCGCGGAAGGCTGGATGTCGCTGTTCCACGGCGTCGATGCCGTCAAGAGTCCGCGCGGCAAACCGTCGCTGCGCTACAGCAGCGGCATCGTCATCCACGACGTCGAGCGTCCCGATCGAATTCTCTATCGCTCGCCCGCGCCGATCTTCGAACCGCTCGACGAACGCGAGCGCGTCGGCGTCGTCAACAACGTCGTCTTCCCTACCGGCATCGATCCGCGCACGGATCTCGGCGAACGCGTTTTCGACGTGTACTACGGCATGGGCGACTATTGCATCGGCGCGGCGCGCATGTGGCTGTAGCGCACTCGTCCTGAGTGCTTCGTTACCTTTTCATCTCGACCATCATCGTTTTTGCCGTCGCGATCGCCGTTGCCGGGTGGATGAATCGCGATTTGATTCGGATCAAAATCGCGTCGGTGTACGCGTCGGCTCCGCCAAAACCGGTGGCGTCGACTCCCCTTGGGGGCGCCGGTTCCGTACCGCTGCAGGGTGACGCGCCGTGGGCCTTGTCGGCTCTCCCCGAGTGCTTGGTACAAGTGTCGGAGACGACCGGATCGGCGGACTACACGGTGGCGCATTTGCCGGCCGGTTCGGTGCCGGTGCAGCCTCCGGCGGCCTTGCGCTACGGGGATTGCACGATTTCGCTGACCGGCGACGAAGCATTCGTCTCGCGGGGCGCCGATCGGTTCCGCATTCCGCCGAAGGTTCGCTTCTACCGTACCGCGCAGACGTTGGCCCTGCTGCGCATCGAGGGCGGCGGCACGGAGCTTCGGGTGTACCAACCGGCACAACGGTAACGACCGACAATGAGCATCGCAGAAGAAGTTCTCAAGCGGCGAACGTTCGCCATCATCTCGCATCCCGACGCCGGTAAGACGACCCTTACCGAAAAGCTCCTATTGTACGGCGGAGCGATTCACGTCGCCGGTCAAGTTTCGGCGCGGAAGCGGCAGCGTCAGGCGACCAGCGACTGGATGGCGCTCGAGCGCGAGCGCGGAATTTCGATCACGTCGACCGTTCTGCAGTTTCCGTATCGCGACCACGTCATCAACTTGCTCGATACGCCCGGCCACCAAGATTTCGGCGAGGATACGTACCGCACGCTGTTGGCGGCCGACAGCGCGGTCATGCTCATCGACGCGGCCAAAGGCGTCGAGCCGCAGACGAAAAAACTGTTCGCGATCTGCCGCGAGCGCGGCATCCCGCTCTTCACGTTCATGAACAAACTCGATCGTCCGAGCCGCGATCCGCTCGAGCTGCTCGACGAACTCGAGAGCGTGCTGGGCATCGGCGCCTATCCGATGAACTGGCCGCTGGGCAGCGGCGAGCAGTTCCGGGGTGTCTACGATCGCCGTACGCATGCCGTTCACTTGTTCGAACGATCCGCTCACGGTGCTGCGCGCGCGACGCTGTCGGTCACCGACGTCCGCGATCCGCAGCTCGCCGCGCTCGTCGACGAGCATACGCACGCGCAGTTTCTCGAGGGCATCGAGCTGCTCGAAGGCGCCGGCGAACGGTTCGATCGTGACGCGATGCTGCGCGGAGCGAGTACGCCGGTGTTTTTCGGCAGCGCGGTGACGAACTTCGGCGTACAGCTCTTTCTCGACGAGTTCGTTGAAATGGCTCCCACGCCGGTGCCGCGATCGCAAGTGGCCGCCGACGACGAAGAGTTCACCGGTTTCGTCTTCAAGATTCAGGCGAACATGGATCCGCGGCACCGCGATCGCATCGCTTTCGTGCGCGTCTGTTCGGGAAAGTTCGAGCGCGACATGACGGTCCGCAACGGGAGAACCGGCAACGCCGTCAGGCTCTCGCGCGCGATGCGCCTTTTCGCCGACGAGCGCGAGTCGCTCGACGTCGCCTTTGCCGGCGACGTGGTCGGCCTGGCCAACCCGGGAGTCTTTGCGATCGGCGACGCGCTCTTTGACGGACCTCCGGTGGAGTTCGCCGCGATCCCGGCCTTTGCGCCGGAACATTTCGCGGCCGTCCGGAGTATCGATACATCGAGCTATAAATCGTTCGGCAAAGGAATCGCACAATTGCGCGAGGAGGGCGCCGTGCAAGTCTTCTATCCGTGGGGGTCGATGCGGACCGAACCGATCCTCGCCGTCGTCGGCGAGCTGCAGTTCGAGGTCGCCAAGTACCGCCTGGAGTCGGAATACAACGTCAAAACGGTCTTTACGACGCTGCCCTTCACCTTGGCGCGGCACGTCGAAGGCGAGCGCGACTCGATTGCGCGCGCGCAGCTGCCCTCGAACGCGCGGTTAGTGGAAGACTGGGACGGGCGTCCGGTCGCGCTCTTCGAAAGCGAGTGGAGCCTGCGTCTCGCCCACGAATGGAACCCGGCGTTGAGTTTCGTGCGATTCTCGGCCGACACGTCCAAGGAGGCTGTAGCATGAAAAGAGCGTTTGCCCTGCTCGCCGTCGCGCTGTTGACGGCGTGTTCGTTCCAAAATCGGTACGAGCGCGAAGCCGAGAAGTTGACGCGCGCGGCGATGAACAACGACTTCGGACCGGTTCAGAACGACCTTGCCAAGGGTACGCACATCACGCGCGTCCAGATCGCCGAGTGGTCCGACGAGCTTTCCGAGCAAGGGTCGCTGCGCTCGGTTAAGGAGACGACCGACGGCTGCTCGCCCGGGGAGCACTGCTTTACCGTCAAATTCGACAAGCACGACTACTTGGAAACGATGCGCTTGAACGAGGAAGGGAAAGTCGTCGATTGGCACTTCCACATGGTGCAGGGACAGACCTAACGCCGCTTCCGGTCGGGTTCTCCGACGTTCAAGCCGCCGCGGAGCGTCTGCGCGGCGTTGCGCATCATACTCCGGCGGTCCGTTCGCGAACCCTCGACGAGCGCTGCGGCGCCAAGGTGTACCTCAAGTGCGAGAACGTGCAGCGCATGGGTGCGTTCAAGTTTCGCGGCGCGTACAATCTCTTGTCGTCGCTTTCGCCGGAGCAGCGGCGCGCCGGCGTCGTTGCATTCTCGAGCGGTAACCACGCACAGGGCGTCGCACTCGCGGCGCGGCTGCTCTCCATCCCGGCGACGATCGTCATGCCCACCGACGCTCCATCCGTCAAGCTCGACGCGACGCGCGGATATGGCGCCGAGGTGGTGCTGTACGAGCGCGAGCGATCGCATCGCGAAGAGATCGCAGCAGCAATCGCCGCCGAGCGCGGCGCCACCATCGTTCCGCCGTTCGACGATCCACGCATCGTCGCCGGCGCGGGAACGGCTGCGCTCGAGTTGCTTGCCGACGCAGGAGCGCTCGATGCAATCGTAACGCCGGTCGGCGGCGGGGGGTTAATGGGCGGCACCGCGCTGGCGGCGCACGGCATCGATCCGGCGATCGAGATCTACGGTGTCGAACCGGAGGCCGGCGACGACTTCGCGCAATCCCTCGCACGAAGCGAGCGCGTAACGATCGGCGTTCCTAAAACGATTGCCGACGGATTGCAGACGACGTCGCCGGGCGAGTTGACTTTCGAAATCGCGCGGCGCCACGCGTGCGCCATCGTCACGGTGAGTGACGACGAACTGCGCGAGGCGGTACGCTTTGCCTTTGCGAGGCTCAAACTCGTCGTCGAGCCGAGCGGTGCCGCAGCCATCGCCGCGCTGCTGCATCACCGCATCGCCGGTCTCGACGGAAAACGCGTGGGAGCCGTCATTAGCGGCGGCAACGTCGACGGCAAACATTTCGCGGCCATCGTCGGTTAGCGTTCGTTTCGCGCATGTTCGCTAGGCGACATTGGATACCGCCGGCGGGGCTGCTCTTCGGCCAACTTTGCCACGGCGCGTCGTGGCTGCTCGCCCTCTCGATTGCAATGTGGTTACACGCAGATCCGACGGTGCTGCCCGCGATCGCGTGGATCCATCTGGTTGCCTTAGGATGGATTACCGTGACCGCGTTCTCGATTCTGCTCCACGCGATCCCGGCGTTTCTCGACGTGACGTGGAAGCACGAATCGCTCGCACGCGTTTGCGTCGGCATCGCCGCCGCGGCGATCGCGGCGTTCGTCGTTACGCTGTGCGTCGCCGTGCCCGCGCTCGGTATCGCTGCGTCGGTCGTCGCGATCGCGCTCCTCACGTACCTGGTCACCGCGTGGGAGACGCTCGCCGGAGCGTTCCGCTCGGAGGATCGCATCGATCGCGCCGTTGCGCGCGCCTTCGCCATGACGCTTGCGATGTTGGCGCTGGCGATCGCGTTGGGACTGAGCTTGGCGTGGGCGCTGACCGGCGCTTTCGGTGTGTCGTGGATCTCGCGGCTTCCCGGCGCGCATGCGAACGTCGCGCTATTTGGTTGGCTGACGTTGCTGATCTACGGCGTGTCGGCATGCACGCTGCGGCCCATCACGGGTACGCGATCGCGCTGGACCGCAATGCATATCGTCGTCGGAACCGCGACGCTCGTCGGCGCACTCGTGCTGCCGGCCGGCCTGGCTCTAGGGTCGGAAACCATGACGTGGATCGGTGCGGCGCTGCTCGCGCTCGGCGCGGCCGCGTACGTGGTCGATACGAGCGACGTGCTCCTGCGATCGACGAATCCGCACGGTCCGCCGAAAGCGTTCGTCGCGGCGGCACTCGTGTGGCTCGCCGTCGCGATGGTGTTGGGAGCGGGCGTTCTTTTAGGGCATCCGTGGCAAGCTGCGTACGTCTTCGTCTTGCTGATGGGGTGGGTCGCGCAAATGGTCGACGCGCACGTCTTCCACATCGGCGTTCGTCTCGTATCGACGATCTACCGCGGCGAGGATGACGAGACACGCCCGATCGAACTGCTCGACGCGCGGCTCGCGTGGCTTTCGTTCGTCCTGTTCCAACTTGCGGTCGCCGCATTGGCCGCGGGCTTACTCTTGCCTTCGAAGAATGCGTGCGCGCTCGGCGCGTTTCTGGGTTTGTGCGCTTGGGTCGTTACGATGACGGCGATGATCGGGGCGCGTCGGGCTGCGCGAGCTTAGCGACGGTAGCACGCAGCTCCGTCGTGTCGATCCCCGCCTTTTCCGCGATCTGCAGGAGCAGCGCTTCCTGCGCTTGCTGGTGATAGAGCAGACGTGAGATCGTCGAGTGGTCCTCGTCGGCTCGAATAGTGTCGTGCAGCGATTGCTGGCGGCCGGCAACGGCGACCACCACGATCAGGACCAGTTGAACGACGTTCGAGACCGTTAACATAAAGACGAACGGAAACGGATCCATCTTCGTGATCTGACCGACCACGATCCAGATGATTTGAAAGACAATCACTGCGACGAGCGTCAGCGGAGCGCCGGTCCCAGCTGCGATGCGCTGACACAGCTTCTCCGTAACCGACGTCTGTTGGGCCTGAATATCGTTGACGTTGCGAACTGCAGGATGATGAAACATTATTGACGCCCCATCGAATAGAACTCCGGATTCGGGCGCATGTCCATGAGACCGGCCATGCGGTTCGAGAACCCGAAAAAGGCTGCAATCGCGGCGACGTCCCAGACGTCGTCGTCGCTCAAGCCGGCCGCGCGCAGCGCTTCGATCTCTTCATCGGACGCCGCGAAGGCCGGTTCGTTTACGCGCGACGCGAACGAAAGAATCGCTCGCAGGCGAGGAGAGAGATCGGCGGTGCGCCAGTTGTTGGCGATCTGCTCGGCCACAATGGGATCCTTTCCGAGGATTCGCAGAGCGGCACCGTGAGCGGTCAGGCAGTATTGACAGCGGTTTTCCGACGATACCGCAACGACGATTGCCTCGCGCTCGGCCCGGCTCAAGCCGCCCTCGCCCTTCATGAGCACGTCGTGATAGCCCATGAAGGCACGAAAGTGCTCGGGCCGGCGCGCGTACGCGCGAAAGACGTTGGGGACGAAGCCGATCTTGGCGCGATTGGCTTCGTAGATCGCACGGATATCGTCGGGAAGCCGGTCTTCGGGCGGCTCTCCGAATCGAGAAACAAAAGAAGGACGCTGCATAGCAACGTCCTCCGTTCGCCGAGTTATGCGATGGTCCTTATGAGGCTTTGATGTCTCCGCACGAAACGTAAGTGCCGAGGTCCGACGCGCTCTTGTGCACGTTGATCGCGTAGTGCCCTTTGAGCAGGTCGTCGAGCGAAACGCCCTTGACGACGGTGGTCGAGCTTCCGTTTTCGAGGCTGACCAGCGCGTATTCGGGCGCCTTCGAGATGTTTGCGCACGTGCCGATATGGATGTGCGTTGGCTGCGCCTCGGCCGGCGCGTTCTTGAGCGAAACGACAACCTTGACGCCGTCGGGTCCTTGAGTCAAGGTCGCGGTGCCGGTTTCGCCGGATCCGTTGAGGGCTTTCATGTCGACGGTCACCGCAGTGGTCGCCGCGTGCGCTGCGACGAGCGTCGCACCACCGAGTGCCACCAGCGCTGCCGCCGTGAGGGTTAAACGAAGGCTCTTCATAGGGAGCACCTTATCGTAACCGTTTCTCGGCATCCTTCAGGCGGCTCTCGAGTACCGTCGCGGCGGCCGTTGCCTGCGTCGTCGGAGGGGCGTCGGCGTCGTCGACTGCCGCGAGCAAGAAGCTCAGTCCGCCGTTGATCGTCTCGAACGCACCGGCGGCGTCGCGATGGCCTCCGCCTTTCGCGCGTTGCGCGTCCTCGTAGGAACGGTCGATGAGTTCCGCGATCTTGTGCGCGAGGTCGTACTGCTGCCGGAGCGCCGCCGAGGAAACCGTCACGCGCGGATCGAGCGCGACGGTTAAGCTGCGATCGACGCTCTTGCCGTCGACGGTCAGACGTACGAGATAGCGGCCGGGAACGACCAGCACGCCTTGCGGCGTTCGCGGCGTGTCGTGCGGGACGGCGCCCATCGAGAGATCTTGCGCGACGGCCTTAGGATCGGGCTCGCGCAAGTTCCAGACGAACCGGTGCATGCCCGCGAGCGTGCTCGGACGCGTGAACGGACGCTCCCAGAACGACGGCTTGTCGAGATCGGGAATCGGCGCGGGGGGCGGGTCGTCGCTCGAGTAGCGGCGCACGAGCGTTCCGCGAGGATCGTAGATCGCGATCGAGACGTTCTGTACCGACGAGTCGAGCGCGTAATCGACGATCGCACCGTCGGGCGGATTCTGTCCGGTCGGCTCTTCGGGTGGGAGCGGTGTGTCGGTGTTGGTGCTCCAGTGCACGCGATATGCGAGTTCGGGCGCGAAGAGATGGAAGGCGCCCAGGTGCGGGTTGCGCGCCAGCGCCCGCAGCGGCTCGACGTCGTCGAGGATCCAGAATCCGCGGCCGTGCGTCGCGATCGCGAGATCGTTGTCGTGCACGACGAGATCGCGCACCGACGTGTGCGGCAGGTTCTGCTGCAGCGGCTGCCATTGTGCGCCGGCGTCGAACGAAACGTACACACCGTTCTCAGTCGCAGCGTATAATAGCTGCGGTACGACGGGATCTTGGCGCACCGCGTTCACGGGCTGGTTGGGCAATCCGTCGACGCGCAGCTGCCAATGCGCGCCGCCGTCGTGCGTAACGTAGACGTACGGGCGGAGATCGTCGAGGCGGAAGCGGTTCACGGCGACGAAGGCCGTGTTGTCGTCGACGCGCGACGCGTCGATTTGGGCGATCTTGCTCCATGGCGTCAGCGCGGCCGGAGTAACGTTCTTCCAGTGCGCTCCGTAGTCGCGCGTGATCCAAATGCACCCGTCGTCGGTTCCTGCCCAGATGGTTCCGGCGTGCCGGTACGACGGTGCGATCGCGTAGACGACGCCGCGAGCCTTCCCGTTTTGCGGATCGTCGGACTCAAACGCCGTGATGACGCTCGGTACCGCCGGATTAGCGCGCGTGAGGTCGGGGCTGATTGCACGCCAGCTCTGGCCGCCGTTGTCGGTAGCGAAGATGACGTTGGCGCCCGAATACAGCCGGTGCTTGTTGAAGTGATCGAAGATCAGCGGCTCGGTGCGCACGTTGCGGTAGCGTTTAGAGCGAAGCGGCACCGGACCGACTTCTTGCGTTTGGCCGGTGCGTTCCGTAAACTTCTCGACTTTCGCGCCGTAGAACGTGCCTTGATGCAGCGGATCCTCGACGACGTATCCGTATTCGAACGCGCCGACCGGATGCCAATCTCGCTCCGTCGTCTCACCCCAGTTGCCGCGGCTGCTTACGCACGCCGAGCCGCTCTCCTGTTGTCCGCCGCAGACTAAGTACGGAAACCGGTCGTCGGCGAACACGTGGAACATCTGCGCGGTCGGCTGGTTGTACCACGAGCTCCACGTTTTCGCATCGTCCAGCGTGATCGTCGCGCCTTGATCGCTCCCGAGAATGAAGACCTTGGGGTCGTTGGGGTTGACCCAGATCGCGTGGTAATCGTCACCGCCGGGCGCGCCTTTGATCGCGCGGAACGTCTTGCCCCCGTCGTTCGAACGATAGGTCGTCGTGTTCGTCAGGTACACCGTGTCGGGGTCGCGCGGATCGACGGCGATCGAAACGAGATCGTCGCCGCGCTCGGCGATGGGCGCGGCGTCATTGACCTTCACGAAATGCGCGCCGGCGTCGTCGCTGCGATAGAGCGCGCCGCCTTCGTCGCCGCGGACTTCGACGTCGGCGTAGGTATAGACGACTTTCGAATCGCTCGGCGCGATCGCGACCTCGGTGCGCCCGACACGTTTTGGCAGGCCGTCGGTGAGCTGCGCCCAGGTCGTGCCGCCGTCGATCGATTTGAAGAGGCCGCTGCCGTCGATTTCGAACGAGCTGCCGATCTCCCACGGTGCTTGGCGCGCGGCCCAGAGGGTCGCGTAAACGACGTTGGGGTCGTGCTGATCGATCGCCACCGCGTACGCACCGGCGTTCTCGTTCTTGTAAAGCACCTTTTGCCACGTTGCGCCGCCGTCGGTCGTGCGGTAGACGCCGCGTTCGGCGTTAGGACCGTACGGATGGCCGAGTACCGCAACCAACGCGCGATCGTAGTTGACGGGATCGACGGCGATGCCGGCGATCTGTTGACCGTCTTGCAGTCCCATGTTCTTCCACGTCGCGCCGCCGTCGGTCGACTTATAGACGCCGTCGCCGACCGCAAGATCGGGCCGCTGCAATCCCTCGCCGCTGCCCGCGTAGATAATGCGCTTGCGGCTGGGCGCCACGGCGAGCGCGCCGATCGATCCCGTCGGCTGCGAATCGAATATCGGTTCCCACGTGCGTCCGGCGTCGACCGTTTTCCAGATGCCGCCGTTGACGACGCCGATGTAATAGAGGAACGGATCGCCGGCGACTCCGGCAACGGCAGCGGTTCGACCGCCGCGCATCGGGCCGATGTAACGCCAATGCAGCCCTTCGTACGACGAAAGGCTAACGGTTTGCGCCTTAGCGACGCATGGGGCGGATCCAATTAGCAACGCTGAAATAAGTGCGATGAAGACGAATCGAAACGGCACCGCGAGACCTCCCTTGTGGAAGGTCTTGCGTACGACGAAACGTTAGGCCGTTACTGCCCAGACGCTACATGCGCTTGCCGTTGCGGCCGCGACGGTGCTTTGGCTGGAATGCGGCGCCGATTTTCCACGGGGTTTTGCGCGGCAGCTCGGTATCGACGTCGTCGCAGCCGATCGGCGTGAAGTCGGCGCAGTCGCTCGGGCGAGCCTCGTAAATGCCGCAGTAGTGCCGGCCGCTGCGCGATCCCATGAGGAACACGCACTTGTCGCCGATGTCGTCGGTGACTTTGCGTACCCATCCGACGGTAAAGCCGTCGGCCGACGGCCGCGGTACGATATATTCGCTCATCACGTCGTCGTAGGTCATGCCGAGGTGATCGGCGATACGTTTCACGTCGGCCTTGCTCACGAAGGGCTCGTAGCCGCTGCAGCACTCCGCGCATCCCGGCGGACACGCGACGTTGTACGGAAGATCTTTGAGGTGCTTGCGCGCGAGGTCGATAACCTTCGCGACCGCCTTTACGAACTCGGGATCGTCGTTATACTTGTACACCCACTCGCGATGAGTGACTTCGTTGACGTTGTAATACCGTTCGATCTTCTCGTCGAACTCGACGGTGACGTGTTCTTCGTCGATTTCAATCTTGGTTACGTGCTCCATCGGGCGAGGATCGAGGAGTTCCGGATGCGTGGGCTGTCCGGTGCGCCGCGTGAAGTTCCGCAGGTTGATGAGGTCAATAGTCTCCATGAAGGCTTGTTTAACCAGAGGGACAAAGGGGTCCCACCATGCGGACGGCTATTGGAGTCGACCTCGGTGGTTCACATGTGACCGCGGCGGTCGTTACCGACGACGGGGCGATTCATCAGCAGCACGAGCTGGATCTCGAGGACCTGCGATACGACGCCGTCATCTCGGCGCTCAACGACACGATCGGTGCGGCCGTCAAGGACGCGGGCAGTTCAGTGGCCGGTATCGGCATCGGCTCCCCTGGAAACATCGACGCGCGGAGCGGTGCCGTTCTCTATAGCCCGAACTTCGGCTGGCACGACGTGCCGCTGGGCGAAGCGTTGCGCAAGAAGTTCAGCCTGCCGGTCTTCGTCGGCAACGACGCCCGCTGCGCGACCCTCGGCGAGTACACGTTCGGCAGCGGAAAAGGGACGAAGGACTTCGTTCTGCTCACGCTGGGCACCGGAATCGGCGGCGGCATCGTCGTCGGAGGCGAGCTGGTGCTCGGTAACCGCTGGGGCGCCGGCGAGATCGGCCACCACCAAATTCGCCCGAGTGACGGCTTCGTCTGTTCTTGCGGCAAGATCGGCTGCTTTGAGGCACAGGCGTCCGGCACCGGGCTGATCCGCCACGCATTTGGAGTGGCGCCGTCGTTTCCGCGCAGCACGATGCTCGACGTCGATCGCGACAAGCTCAGCTCGAAGAAGATTCGCAAAGCGGCGCAGGCCGGTGACCGGCACGCTCTCGCGGCGTGGAACAACTTCATTACCGATCTGTCCATCGGTCTGGCCAATATTATCGCGTTCGTGAATCCCGAGATGATCGCGCTGGGCGGCGGCGTTTCCACCGCGGCCGATTTCATGCTCGATGCCGTGCGCGGTCCGGTCGATGCGCTAACGACGATGGTGCCGAAAGGCACAACCCAGATCGTCGTCGCGCAGCTGGGTAACGATGCCGGGCAGGTCGGAGCCGCCACGATGGCATTTCGCGGTGGGCTCGGCAGTGGAGATGAAGCCGGAGCGTAAGGGACTATGAAACTCGCGCTTATCGTGCTGGCGACGCTCGCGCTTGCGGGCGTCACTCCAACTCCCGACCCGATTCACAAAATCCAGCACGTCGTCATCATCATGCAGGAGAACCGCTCCTTCGATCATTACTTCGGCACGTTTCCCGGCGCCGACGGCATCCCGATGAAAAACGGTCAACCTACGGTATGCGTGCCTCCACCCGACGGCTCGGCGTGCCAGCGCCCTTATCACGATCCGCGCGATCGCAACCGGGGAGGCCCGCATAACTACGGAGCTTCCCGAAACGCCGTCGACGGCGGAAAGATGGACGGTTTCCTTCGCGTCTTGTCACACTCGCGCAAGAACTGCGCCAATACCGCCAACCCGAACTGCGGCGGCACGGTCCGCGCGAACGACGTGCTCGGTTATCACGACGAACGCGAGCTCCCGAACTATTGGCGGTACGCCCGCGACTTCGTCTTGCAAGACAAAATGTTCGAAAACATCGCGTCGTGGAGTCTGCCGCAGCACTTGTTCATGGTTTCGGAATGGTCGGCAAGCTGCTCGCGCCTGCACGACGCGTCGAGCTGCGTGAACGCTCCGGAGAGCCCCGATTTGCCGCCGGACTTTCGCGTGCAGGTCGCGCGCCTGCACCAGCCGGGACATCCCGACTACGCTTGGACCGATTTGACGTATCTGCTGCACCGCAAGCACGTGAGCTGGGCGTACTACGTGATGGCCGGCACCGAGCCGGACTGCGCGTACGACCAAGAGCAGTGCAAGGCCGTCCCGATGAACGCACGCACGCGCGGCATCTGGAACGTGCTGCCGTATTTCGACACCGTCAAACAAGACGGCGAGCTCAAGAACGTCATGGATCTGCGGCAGTTTTACGTTGCCGCCAAGAACGGGACGCTGCCGAACGTGGTGTGGATCGCGCCGGCGCACGAATATAGCGAGCATCCGCCGGCGTTGGTGAGCAAAGGCCAGGCGTACGTCACGGGCCTGATCGACGCGATCATGCAGGGTCCCGACTGGAAGAGCACGGCGATTTTCTTGAGCTGGGACGACTGGGGCGGTTTCTACGATCACGTCGCGCCGCCCAGCGTCGACCAAAACGGTTACGGCATCCGCGTGCCCGCAATGGTCATCAGTCCCTACGCGCGCAAGGGCTTCATCGATCACCAAACGCTCAGTCACGACGCGTACGTGAAGTTCATCGAAGACGATTTTCTCGGCGGCGAACGCATCGATCCGCGCACCAACGGGCGCCCCGATCCGCGGCCGGACGTGCGCGAAGACGAAAAGATTCTCGGCGACTTACGCCACGATTTCGATTTCTCGCAAACACCGCGCGCGCCGGAAATTCTTCCCGGCGGCTTTATTTGGAACGGCCAGCCTTAGACGCCGGCGGCTTGGCGCAGCGGGCCGGCCGGCATGTCGTCCTGCGCCGGAACCGTTCCCGTGTTGGTAATCTGCGCGATCAGCGCGGCGATGCGGCGCGAGCTGCGGCGCGGCGCAACGCTTTCTTGATTTTCGCGAATCGACTCCAGGCGTTCGGGCGTGCGAATCAGCGTACGCACCGCATTGACGACTTCGCCGGCACCGTGCAGCGCGACCAAGCCTAAACCGTTGTTGCGGACGAAGTCGACGTTGCCGCGTTCCTGGCCCGGAATGTAATCGTAGACGACGACGGGCAGCTGCGCCGCGTTCGCTTCGGCGAGAGATCCCGGTCCGGCTTTAGTGACGAGCAGATCGACGGTGCGGAAATACTCCGGAATCTTGTTGGTGAATCCGAGCACCGTCATCGGCGTCGGAAGCGACCGGCTCATTTCGGTGAGCTTTTGCTGCAAATGTTCGTTGCGGCCGCAAACGACGACCATGTGAATCGGCAAACGCGCGCGAGCCAGCGCCAAGGTCGTGGAGAGCAGCTTTCCGCCGCCTTCTCCGCCGGCCATCAGCATGACGATAAGCTCGTCCTGCGGCAAGTCCAGCGACGCGCGCAGTTCTTGTTTGGATCCGGTGACGTCGTCGAACTGGGGATGAATCGGGTGTCCGAGCAGGCGCAGGCGCGAGGGTGGAACCCCGCGCGAAAGCGCTCGCGAGTACACTTCGCGCGCCGGAACGACGACGGCGTCGGCTTCGGCCACCAGCCACGACTCGTGCACTTTGCCTAGGTCGGTAATGACCGTGATGACCGGTACGTGCTGCATGTGCGCGTCGGCCCGCGCCCGCAACGCGGCGTGGTTGAGCAGCGGATGCACCGAGATGATCACGTCGGGCTGATAGCTGATGAACAGGTCGCGCAGCCGCTCGCGATAGAGCGGCTCGCAAAAACGAATCAGCGCCTTGTAGCGGCGGCGTCCGTTGGTCGCGTAGTACAGCGCGCCGTAGACCGGCGGAGCGTAGCGCAGGGCCATGCTGTAGCCGAGCCCAAGCTGGGTCAGCGGGAAGGCGCAGTGGGCGGCGACGTCTTCGATTCGGTGTTCGAACGGATACGGGCTTTTGATCTCGTCGAGGGCGGCCGTAATGGCATTGGCGGCACTGCGATGGCCGCCACCCGTATCTGAAATCAGAAAGAGTGCCCGTTTGGTCATTGGCTCTCCCGTTAGGCTTGCGCGGGCGCCCTCCTGGTCGGTCGGCGTCCGGCGGCGTTTCTCATGCGCCGGCTGGTCGGGGCTAGCTTGGCCAAAAGCGCCCTCGCCGGGGCGTCGTAGAAGCGGAAGATGTCGCCAAACTCGATATCGGGGTTTCGGTGGTGCCCGTCGTGGTCCTCGGGAAGGACGATCGCCAGCGGCCGCAGGACGGCCCGGAGCCACACCGGAGTGCGCCAGCCCAAATCGGTCGTATGGCGCCACCAGACGTGAAGCTGGCCGAGCAGCAATCCCAGAACCGCTCCCGGCCACGAAACGCGCCACAATACGGCCGCGACGAGCACGTAAGGCACCGCGCCCAGCAGGCCGTCGAGCAGCACCGCGGGATCCATGGAGATAACGGCGTGATCCCAAAACGAGCGCCGGCGATCGTGATGCGTGCGCAGGTGAAGCGTGAACCAGACGTGTTGCGGAACGTGGTAGAAGAACGTCGATGCAAAATCGCCAACGACCAGGGTGACGATGGCTGCGACGGCTACAAACATTTCTTGATGATACCCACCCGTTGCATAGCAGCGTTTTTGGCACTCACCGCTTGTAGTTCTCCAGTCCACCATACACGCGAACGCTTCGTTGCGCCAGCACAATTGACGCGCGCTCTTAACATCGCGTTAAGCTGGCCCTCGCCATCTGGCGTCGATGCGCTCAAAGGCGCCGTACTCCTTCGCGACGGAGCGCCCGTAACGCAGCCGGGGCTGGCTATCGCGCGCGCGGTCTTGCATACCAACCCGCGCCTCACGCAAACCGAAGCGCTGCTGTTGGCGGCTGCGACTGCAAACGCCGCGCGCAAAAACGATCTTCCTCCGGAGTTCTTAGCGGCAACGTTGCTGCAAGAGTCCGCTTACGACGTCGACGCACTCTCTTCGGCAGGGGCGATCGGCATCGCGCAGTTCATGCCGGAAACGGCGGCGGACGTCGGAATCGACCCCCGCGATCCATTCGAAGCGATCGGCGGCGCAGCCGAGTTGCTCGGCGGCTACGTGACGGCCTATCGAGGCGTGTACGACGATCCTTATACGGCCGCGCTGGCGGCGTATAACGCCGGCCCGATGGCGGTTCGGCGGTACGGCGGCGTTCCGCCGTATCCGGAGACTCGCGAGTACGTCGAGCTCATCTTCGATCGGTGGGCGCGCATCGCGTCGTACGAGACGCCGGGCAAGACAAAACTCGCCTCGGGACGAACGTCGCGCCTATGAAACGCTCCGTTGCGTTCGTTCTCAGCAGCGCCCTGTTTGCCGTTGCACTCTCGGGGTGCGGTCTCACGAGCAGCCCTGCGGACGGATTGACGTTCACCGCTCCTTCCGGTTGGCAGTCCTCGCCGGGAATCATGGGTTTCATGCAGTTTTGGACGCCGTCCGCCAACTCCGACGAAGTGCTGATGCTCTTTCGCTCTCCGCGGCAAGTCGATCTTTCGAAGCCGATCGATACCAAGGAAATCATGGAAAGCGGCAAGCTCAAGGATACGAAAATCCAGGCCCAGCGGCAGGTGTCCATCTGCGGCACTCAACCCGCGATGTTCTTTAAGGGTAGTGCGGAGTCGTCAACCGGCAACAACGCCGACAAGCCGCACAATCTCGAGATGATGATGTCCAACGGCGGCGCGACGTATTTCGCGATGTACGTCTATCCGCTGGATCGTCATCCCAACGCGCAGGCCGAAGACGCGTTGCGCGAGCTCTGCGCCAAGCACTAAACGCTTGAGCCCGCTTCGTCAGCTTTTCGCGCGTCAGCCGCTTGCGTGGACGACGCCGGAGCGCGAAGGACCGACGCTGCGGCGGGCGCTGGGCTGGCCGGCGCTCACGGCGATCGGCTTGGGAACCATGCTGGGCGGCATCTTTCCCACGATCGGAAGCGGTGCGCATCTCGCCGGCGCGGGCGTCATCTTCGGCTACGTACTCTCGGGACTCGTGAGCATCTGCGTTGCGCTGTGTTACGCCGAGTTCGCCGCGATGGTTCCCGTCGCGGGCAGCGCGTACACGTACGCGTACGCCACGCTCGGCGAGCTCGTCGCGTGGGTCATCGGGTGGGATCTCATTTTGGAGTACGGCGTTTCGGTCGCGCCGACCGCGTCGTCGCTCTCGGACTACTTTCAACACCTGCTCGCAAGCATCGGCATAACGTTCCCGGCGTGGGCGCAAACCGCGAACTTGGGCGCGGGCGGTCACTGGCAGTTCGACGTGCCGGCGGCGATCGTGACCCTGCTGATCACCGCGCTCGTCGCGATCGGCATTCGGGAATCCGCCGGCGTCAACGGTGCGCTGGTCGTCGTGCAGATCGTTTCGATGGTGGTCTTCATTGCGGTCGTCGCGCCGGCCGTTTCGCCGGCAAACCTGCATCCGATCGCGCCGTTCGGCGTGCACGGAATCTTCATGAGCACCGCGCTGGTGTTCTTCGCCTACATCGGATTCGACACGGTGACGGTCGCCTCGGAAGAGGCGAAGCGTCCCGAGCGCGACGTGCCGATCGGCATCATTTTGGCGCTGATCGTCGGCGGAATTCTCTACGTCGCACTGACGTTCTGCACCGTCGGCGCGATGCCGTTCGCGAAGCTTTCCGACGGCGCCGCGATGCTCGACGCGCTATCGGCGGTGAACAAGAGCCAGGGGATCTATTGGATCGTGGCCATCGGCGGCATCGCGGGGAATACGACCGTTGCGATCACGTCGCTGCTCGGGCAAGTACGCATTTTTTACGTGATGGCGCGCGATCGCATGCTGCCGCCGGCGGTCGCGGCGATTCATCCGTTGTTTCGTACGCCTGCTCGCATGACGATCGTCACGGGCGTTCTGGTGACGATGCTCGCGGCCGTTTTCCCGCTGCCCGATCTGCTCGCACTGACCAACATCGGTACTTTGGTGGCGTTTGCGATCGTTTGTGCCGGAGTCTTGGCACTTCGCGCGATTCATCCGCACGCTGCGCGGCCGTTTAGGGCTCCTCTGCTTCCGTTTTTTGCATCGGCGGGTGCGCTGGCATGCTTGTTTTTGATCACGCAGCTGCAAGTCGGCACGTGGGTCCGCTACGCGGTGTGGTTCGTCATCGGCCTGGTCGTGTATCTGGCCTACGGGTTTAGACACTCGCGCCTACGCGGGCTCCCGGAAGCCTCTGCCGCCAGATAAAAAAGCGATTGAGGGTTGAAACCGCACTGGGTTTTGGGGTATTAGGGAGAGGACCATGCGCCGCGCCGTCACGTCGGTCTCGGACCGTTTTGAGCTCATCGAGGTACCGCATACCGCGGGCAGGCCGACGTTTGCCCAAGACGTTGCGGCCGGTTTAACCGCGAGCCCGAAGCGGCTCTCCTCGAAATACCTGTACGACGAAGTCGGCTCGGCGCTCTTCGACGCCATAACGGTATTGCCCGAGTACTACCTCTCGCGCGCCGAAACCGAAATTCTGCGGGAGTGTGGCTGGCAGATCGTTCGCGTGCTGGATGCCCCCATCGATTTCCTCGAGCTCGGAAGCGGCAGCGCGGTCAAGACGCGGCTGCTGATCGAAGAAGCGTTGCGCGTCCAAGGACGTCTGCGTTACAGCCCGATCGACATCTCCACCGAAGCGCTGCGCGCGTCGTCGCTCGCGCTCGTCGACGCGTATCCGGGATTGACCGTTCGAGCGTATGCCGGCGACTACTTCGACGTGCTGGCTTCGCGCGCGCTCCGGTTCGATCGTCGCGCGCTAGCCATGTTCATGGGCTCTAACATCGGCAACTACGAGCCCGACCAAGCCGTCGCGATTCTTTCGCTGCTGCGCGATGCGCTGCGCCCCGGCGACGGATTGCTCGTCGGGACGGATCTGAAGAAAGATCCCGCCGTACTGGAACTCGCCTACGACGACCCTGCCGGCGTAACGGCTGCGTTCAATCGGAATCTGCTCGCGCGCATGAATCGGGAACTCGGCGCGAACTTCGACGCGAAGAACTTCGACTACCGCGCGCAGTACGATGAAGCGCACGGCGCCGTCAAGTCGTTTTTGGTCGCCAAGCGCGCCGCGAAGGTCCGCGTCGGCAAAATCAAGCTCGACGTCGAGTTTGCGGAGGGCGAGCGGATTCACACCGAGTCGGCGTACAAATTCGCGCAAAGCGACGTGACGAAGCTCGCTGCGGCAGCCGGATTCAAGGCCGCGCAGTCGTGGTCCGATCGCGCCGGTAAATTCAGCGTCAATCTATTGGTTCGAGGGTAAACCGGCGGGCGCCGCCGCATCGCTCGTTCCGAAGGGTCCCAATGACGCGACCGTTCGAGTTGGCGGACGCAACGTCGCGCTGACGAACCTCAACAAAATTTTTTTCCCCAAGCTCCAGCTGACCAAAGGCGACTTGCTGCGCTACTACCTGCGCGTCGCGCCGGCGCTGCTGCCGCACATTGCGGGCAAGGCAATGGTCATGAAGCGCTATCCCAACGGCGCGACCGGCGATTTCTTCTTTATGAAGCGGGCGCCGTCGCCGCGTCCGGAGTGGATCGAAACGTGCGCGATCGAGCACGGCTCCGGAAACGTCATTAACTTTCCCATCATCGACGACGAAGCGGCGCTTCTTTGGGTCGTCAATCTCGGCTGCATCGATCTCAATCCGTGGTACGCACCGTGCTCGGACTACAATCATCCGGATTATCTGCACATCGACCTCGATCCGTTCGGTGCACCTTTCGAAGCGGTTCGCGAGGCGGCGCTCATCGTGCGCGACGTTTTTGCGTCTCTGGGCATGACGCCGTACGTCAAGACGACCGGCAGCAAAGGCATGCACGTCTACGTCGCGATCAAACGCGGGCCGACGCAGCACGGCGTCTGGGCGGTCGCCAAAGCGCTCTCGCACGCGATTGCACAAGCGCATAAGGATTTGCTCATCGTCGAGTACCGCGTCGCCAAGCGGCCGAAAGGCCGGGTTCTGCTCGATTACAATCAGAACTCGTTTGGCCGCACGCTCGCGTCGGTCTATTCGGTTCGCCCGAACGAAGAAGCGATGGTCTCGACTCCGCTGGAATGGGAGGAAGTCGAACGCGGCTGCGAGTCGTCGGATTTCACGATGTTCGACGTTCCCGAACGCGTGGAGCGGGTCGGCGACCTCTGGGCGCCGCTGGAGAATAAGCGCGGACGCTTCGACCTCATCGCGCTGGCGAAGAAGCTCGGGGTGAGCGATGTCGAGGTTTAAAGAGCTGGCGCTGCGGCCGCCGATCGAGCCGATGGAGACGCGCCAAGTCGCGCGCCTTCCCGAAGGCGAGAGTTGGCAGTACGAACCGAAGTGGGACGGCTTCCGGTGCGTCGCGTTTCGAGACGGCGGCGACGTCGAGCTCGAGTCGAAGTCGGGGCAATCGCTGACGCGCTACTTTCCCGAACTCACCGCCGCATTGCTCGCACTCAAAGCGCAGCGATTCGTGCTCGACGGCGAGATCTTCGTGCAAAGCGAAGGCGGGTTCGACTTCGACCTGCTGCTGCAGCGCATTCATCCCGCCGAAAGCCGCGTGAAGATGCTCGCGCAGTCGACGCCGGTGACGTACACCGTCTTCGATCTGCTCGTAGATGAGAAAAACGCCTCGATTTACGAGCGGCCGCTCGAAGAGCGGCGCGAGCGATTGGAGGCGTTCGCAGCGCGCTACCTTAAAGGCAATCGCGCGATCGTGCCGTCACCGGCGACCGTCGACGCCGAAGTTGCCGCCGAGTGGCTGGCGGGCGATCTCGCGCGCCTCGACGGCGTTATTGCAAAGCGCATCGATCTGGCCTACGCCTTTGGAAGCCGCGACGGCGCGGTCAAGATCAAGCGCGCGTATACCGCCGACTGCGTGATCGGCGGGTTTCGCGGCGGCAAGACCGGCGCGATCGCGTCGCTGCTGCTCGGCTTGTACGACGGAAAGGAGCTCGATCACGTCGGTTTCATCGGCAGCATGGATGCCGCCGAGCGTAAACGCGCCGGCGAACTGCTGCGCCCGCTCGTCACGGAGCACAGCTTCACGCGCGCGATTCCGGGCGGTCCTAGCCGCTGGCGCAAAGGCGGTGAGGCCAGCGAATGGTTTGCCGTCGAACCGAAGATCGTCGTCGAAGTGTCGTTCGATCACGTGACCGGCCGCCGTTTTCGTCACGCCGCGCGATTCTTGCGCTGGCGCCCCGACAAGTCACCTCGTCAATGCACGATCGATCAGTTGCTCGATCCCGGCTAATCGCTCGAGCGCATCAGCGAATCGGTCGCCGGCGGCGGCGAACCCGATGCGGAAGTGATCGGGCGCACCGAAGCAATCTCCCGGTGCGAGGAGCACGCCGCGATCGGCTGCCGTTCGGCAGAAACCTCGCGCGTCGTCGCCGGAGAGCAGCCAGGGAAATGCCGTCATCCCTCCGAGCGGCCGGATCCAGCCGAACGTATCGCGCCGCTGCGTCATGAACGCGTCGAGCGTCTCGAGATTGCGGCTTGCGACCTCTTGCGACTTGCGCCAAATGGTTTGACGCGCGCGTACCGCGATCTCCGCGAGAATCTCGCCCGCGGCGTTGTTCGACACCGAAAAATACCGGCGCGCGTTCAAGTACGCTTCACGCCGCTGCGGATCGCGTTCGACGATCCAGCCCGCTCGCGTTCCCGCAAGTGGAAACGCTTTCGAAAAATCGCTGATGACGGTGGCGTTCGGCAATCTCGCGGCGGATTGCGTTGCGCCTGCGTGATAGATGGGATGGTAAACCTCGTCGCTGACGAGCGTGATGCCGCGTACCGCGGCAAAATCGTTCAATGTCTGCATCTCGGCGTCGCCGACCGTCGCGCCGGTGGGATTGTGGGGATTGTTGACGAGAATCAGCTTGGTGCCGGCGTCGCTGAGGGCCTCGATCTCATCGAGGTCGATGCGAAAGCCGTTCTCTCGCCGGATGCGATAGAAGCGCGTCTCGATGCCGAGCGACTCCGGTAATGCCGCGAACGTCGGGAAACCGGGCTGCGGCAAAACGACGTTCGCTCCAGGCGATGCGGCGAGCCAGAACAGGATGAGCAGCGCTTCAGACGCTCCCGTGACGACCTGCACGCACTCGCTGTCGACGCCGTGCATCTCGGCAATCGCCGCGCGCAGACCGTCGGATCCGGTACCGCGCCCGTACGTCAGCGGATGGTTGAGATAGCGTTCGCGCTCGGCATTGCCGGCCAATTCGAGGATCTCGTTCGCGGTCCACGCCGGTCCGGTGCTGGCCGCGAGATTGAACGGGACGTCGTGCGCGTACGTGTCCAACCAGATGTCGAGTGCGAAAGGCTTGAGCTGCATAGACGTTCTCCGGTGAAGAGTTCAGCGTGCTGCGATGACGGCGATTTCAACCAGGTACTGCGGGCCCGCGAGCTTCGCTTCGACGGTGGCGCGCGCCGGCGGGTTGCCGGGCGAGATCCAGGCATCCCAAACGGCGTTCATCTCATCGAAGGTTGCGACGTCGGCCAGCCAGATCGTCGCGGATAACAGCTTCGATTTATCGCTCCCCGCCTGTACCAGAACCGATTCGAGCTTCGCGAGGATGGCTCGCGTCTGGCCGGCGACGTCGGGCGCGGTATCGTTCACGTGACCGGCGGTATAGATGATGCCGTTATGAACGACCGCCTTACTCATGCGCGGTCCGGATTCAATGCGTTCGATCATGCGAAGTTCACCGCCGTGCTGTTGCCGCCGCTGACGAGCACGCAAATACGCTCGTTCTCGGCCGGTACGTACCGTCCCGACAGCAGCGCGGCCAGCGCGGTTGCACCGCCCGGTTCGGCTACCAGCGTATGGTGATGCCATAGGTGCCGCTGCGCGCTCGTGATGTCGTCGTCGGAAACGAGAACCGCGCGTTCGACGTGGTCGCGTACGATCGGAAAGACGAGGTCGCCGATGCGTGCCGGTGCGAGCGAGTCGAAGGCCACGCTGCCGGCGGGTGCGTCCACCGGGCCGCCCGCGCGAAGCGCGTGCGCGAGCGTCGGCGCACCTTCCGGCTCGATGCCGACGACGCGCACGCCGGTGCCGGCGAACCACGCCGCGATGCCGGCAATCAAGCCGCCGCCGCCGACGGGAACTAGGATCGTCGTGACCTCGGGAACTTGCTGCTCGATTTCCAGGCCGAGCGTTCCGGTACCCAACATGGTTTCCACCTGATCAAACGCGTGAACCGCCAGCGCGCCGGATTCGGCCACGTATGCGTCGTGTGCGGCAATCGTGTCGGCGTAACGGTCACCGGTCTGCACGAGCTCGGCGCCGTACGCCCGTATGCGTGCGACTTTGGGTGCCGACGACGAGCTCGGAACGAAGATGCGCGCCCGATGGCGCAGGCGCATCGCCGCGTATGCGACCGCGGCTCCGTGATTGCCGCCCGATGCGGCGGCGACGCCGGCGCCCGGGATCGATCGCGAGAGCAAATTGGAAAACGCCCCGCGTGCTTTGAACGAGCCGGCGTGCTGCAGCAGCTCGAGCTTGAGGATCGCCTGCGCGGGAACCGCGGCCGCTTCCATCACCGGCGTATGCCGGACGTACGGCGCGATGAGCGCGGCCGTCTCGGTTATCCCCGCTCGGCCGACGGTGCGTTCTTGAGTTCTCATCTTGACATTCTATTAGGGATTTAGCAAAATGGCAATATGCCTATTGAGCTGGCGCTGCGAGCGCTGGCCAACGACCGACGTCTTCAGATTCTCGACTGGCTCAAGGATCCGCGTTCGCATTTTCCCCCGCAGGTCGACGGCGATCTCGTCAAAGACGGTGTCTGCGGCGGCTTCATCGCCGAGAAGCTGGGAGTCAGCCAGCCTACCGCGAGCGAGCATCTCAAGGTGCTCGTCCAGGCCGGCCTCCTGAAGGCTAAGCGCATCAAGCAGTGGACGTTTTATCAGCGCGATGAGCCCGCTATCAAGAAAATCAAGCAAGCGATCGCCGCAACAATTTAGTTTCGCTTGGTGAATTGGGCGGGTACAGGAACGCCCATGGAACAGCATTCGGTACCCTTCGAGCCGATGCGCGTGCCAAGCGAGTCGTTGCTCCCTTCGCTCGTCCATTTCAATCGGCTGATGGGCGATCACGGCATCATTCAGTTTACGCGCGGCCGGACGCCCGATCTCGATTCGGGTTTCTGTCTCGACGACAACGCACGCGCGCTGCTCGTTGCGGTGGCGTACTTGCGCGAAGGGCAGGCCGATCCGGTTGCCGAGCGCATGGGCGAGCTCTGCATCGAGTTCTTCGCCGACGCCTCGCGCGACGCGCCGTGCTATCACAACGTGATGGACAAGGACGGCGAGTTCACCGACGAGTGCGCGTCGCCCGAATCGGTCGGACGGTTGATTTGGGCGCTCGGCGTCACCGCGACGTGCGCGGTCGACGCCCGATGGCGCAACGCGGCGTGGCAACAGCTTGCGAACATCTCGCACGCGGTCGGCGCGTTGACGTCGACGCGAGCGCGAGCCTATGCGATGCTCGGACTCGCCGCGCTCGTCGACCCCGATACCGCCGCGCCGATCCGCCCCGTGCCCGATCGTTCGAGCGATCCCGACGTGCACCGATGGGCGCGTGAAACGCTGTACGCCATGGCCGCCTCGATGCGTTTCGAGTTCCTTCGTTCGGCCGAACCCGGCTGGATGTGGTGGGAGCCCGAACTGACGTACGACAATGCGCGGCTACCCGAGGCGATGCTGCGCGCCGCTTCGGCGTTGCGCGAGCCGTCGTTCGGCGAGACCGGCCTCGAGTCGCTGCAGTTCTTGGTCGAAGTGACGCAGCCGTCGGGCATGTTCGTACCGGTCGGTGCGCCGGGCTGGTATCGCAAAGGACAAGAGCGTCCAATTTACGATCAGCAGCCGCTCGAAGCCGCTGCGATGGTCGACGTGTTCCTCGCCGCGGAGCGCTGGCAGAACAACGTTTCGTATCGCCGCGACGCCCGGGTGGCATTCGAATGGTTTACCGGTAACAACGTCGGCGGAGTTGCGTTAGCCGACGTAGACGTCGGTTCGTGTTACGACGGTCTGACGCGCGACGGCCTCAATCAGAACATGGGTGCCGAAAGCACGCTCGCGTATCTGCAAGGCGCGCTGTTCTTGCGCGAAGATCCTCACCCGAAGACGTTACGCGCGCGCCGCTCCACCAGCCGCAGCAAGGCGTCGGCGACGATCGCCAGCATCGATGCCGCGAGACTGCCGGCAACGATCATCGACGACTGATGCAACGTCAAGCCGTTGAAGATCAGGACGCCTAAGCCGCTGGTTCCGACGTAGCCGCCGAGCGTCGCGATCGCAATCGCGGCGATCGCCGCGACGCGAACGCCGCCAATCATCACCGGAAGCGCTTGTGGAATTTCGACGCGCCACAGGATCTCCGCGGACGACATCCCCAGCCCACGCGCGGCGTCGACTTGCGCGCGATCGACGCCGTTGATGCCGGCCACGACGTTGCGAGCGAGCATGAACTGCGCGTAGAGAACCAGCGCGACGAAGATGGGCGCGGGCCCGAGGCCGAAAAGTTCGACGAGCACGGCCAGCAGTGCGAGGCTGGGGATCGTGTAAAGGGCGCCGAGCATACCGAGCAGCCACGACGCGATGCGCGGGCGCCGCGCCGCCATCAGTCCGAGAGGAAAGGCGACCGCGCAGGCGACGACCAATGCCGCCGCTACCAGCTCGACGTGCGCGGCGGAGAGCGCTAGCACTCGCGCGGGATGCTCGATCAGATAGTTCACCGTTGGCGCATCTCGGCGCGCACGTGAAGGAAGTATTCGCGGTAGAGTGCGTCGCCCGAGTGGAAGAGCGTTCGAACGTAATCGCTTTCGGGGCGGTCGAGCAGCTCCGATGGTTCGCCGATCTGCACGACGTGGCCCAACTGCATCACCACGATGCGGTCGGCGAGCAACAGGGCTTCGTCGACGTCGTGCGTGACGAAGAGCGTCGTGGTCTGCAGATCGCGCACGATGCGCAGCAGCTCGCGCTGCAGCTCGGCGCGAACGAGCGCGTCGACCGCACCGAACGGCTCGTCCATCAGCAGCGCGCGCGGGCGCGCGGCGAGCGCGCGAGCGACGCCGACGCGCTGCGCCTCGCCGCCCGATAGCTGGCGCGGTTTGCGATCGCGATAGCGTGCCGGATCCAGATCTACCATCGCGAGCAGCTCGTCGACGCGAGCGTCGATCTCGTCGCGGCTCCAGCCCAGCAGCGAGGGAACGACGCCGACGTTAGCGGCGACCGTCATGTGCCCGAACAGGCCGACGGCTTGAATGGCGTAGCCGATGTTCCGGCGCAGCTCGACCGGATCGGTCGCCGCGACGTCGCGGCCAAAGAACTCAACGGTGCCGGCGTCGAGCCGAACGAGACGGTTGACGGTGCGCAGCAAAGTCGACTTGCCGCATCCCGACGGCCCGAGCAGCACGATCAGCTCGCCCGGCGCGACGTCGAAGGTAATGTCCTCGACGGCATGGCGGTCGGCGCCGGCGTACTGCACCGTCGCGCTCGCGAAACCAATCGCGACGTCGCTCAAACGGTCTTTCCGGCGAGAAACGCCGCCGCGACGTCGGCGGGATCCTTGTGATCCGACTCGACCGCGGCGTTCATATGCTGCGCCGCGGCATCGGTGATGCGCGGCGATACCGCGTCGAGCACGATCGCAATCTTCGCATGCGCGGCGAGCGTCTGCTGCCGCACGACCGGCGCGACGTTATAGGGCGACCATAAATGGCGATCGTCGCGCAAAACGACGAGTTGGTTCGTCGCGATTGCTCCGTCGGTCGTGAACGCGCTCGCAACGTCGGCTTGTCCGTCCAGCAGCGCTTGGTACTTCAGCGCGATATCGTACGTGCGAACCTGTGCGAAATGGAAGCCGCCGTACGCGCGCTGCAGCCCGGGCAGCCCGTCGGCGCGCGCGAGGAACTCTTGAATCGTCGCCAGGCGCAGCGACGACGCCTTGGCCGCCAAATCCGACAGCGTGGCGATGCGTTCGCGCGCCGCGACCGCCTTCGTCGTCGCCAGCGCTTGCGAATCGTTCATCGGCGAGGCCTTGAGCCAAACGATATCGTACCGCTTGGCGAACTCGCGCGAGACGGTCGCGTAGACTGCCTGCGGATCTTGCATCGGCGGTCGTCGCAGGACGTCGATGAGCGCGGTTCCGGTGTATTCGGGATAGAGATCGATGTCGCCGCGCTGCATCGCGGCCATCGCGATCTGCGTCGAACCCAAGTTGAAGCGCCGTACGACGTTAAATCCACCCGCTTCGAGCGCCTGCGCGTAAATTTCCGCGATGACGAACGACTCGGTAAAGTTCTTCGATCCGACGCGGATCGACGAACCCGAGCCCGCACAGCGCGCGAGCAGCGGAAGCGTCGCGAGCGTCGCGAGCGCGTGCCGGCGCGTAAGCATCACGCGCGTGCCTCCAGGACGCGACCGACCGCGCCCAACGCGAGTTCGACGGCCAGCGCCAATACGGCGACGGCGATCGCACCCGCAAGTAATACCGCCGGATCGTTGGTCTGCAGTCCGCGCACGATATCGTCCCCCAGTCCGCCGGCGCCGATGAACGTGGCCAGCGTAGCACTTGCAATCGTCTCGATGGCGGCCGTTCGAACGCCTGAGAAGGAGACCGGCAGCGCCAGCGGCGCGACGACGCGGAAGAAGCGGCCCGTTGCGGTCATTCCCATGCCGGCGGCAGCGTCGAGAACGCCGGCCGGCACGCCGCGGATACCGAGATCGACGGCGATCACGATCGGCGGTATCGCCAGCAGCGCCAGGGCGATGATCGCCGGCGTAGCACCCACGCCCAAAAGCGGCAGCAGAAGCATCAGGACGGCCAAGCTGGGAAGGGTTCGCCCGACGCTGGCCAGCCCGAGCGCCAGACCGCGGAACGAGCCGAAATTTCCGGCCAGCGCACCCACCGGAAGGCCGACCGCCAGCGCCAGCGCCATGGCGGAGCCCGCTAGTCCGAGGTGCGCGACGGCGTGGGCTGCCAAGTCCGTCCACATAGGCTCGTAGTGTTTTGCTCCTCCGAAGCGAACCCTACGATGCGCATGATCGCCAAACCCAATCGACCCGAATCCGCCGTACCGGCCATCTCCCTCGACGATTCCTCGCTGTACATCAGCCGCGAGCTCTCGTGGCTGGAGTTCAACGACCGCGTGCTCGAGGAAGGCCTCGACGCGCGCAATCCGCTCCTCGAGCGGGTGAAATTCGTGGCGATTTACGGAACCAACCTCGACGAGTTCTTCATGATTCGCGTGGCGGCGATCAAGCAGCAGATCGAAGCGCAGGTCGTGCGGCGCTCCGACGACGGCCGGCTGCCGGCCGAACACTTGGCTGCGATCTCGGAACGGCTGCACGCCTCGCTGCTGACCCAGATGCGGCTGCTCAACGACGAGTTGCTGCCGGCATTAGAAGCCGAAGGCATTCGTATTCGCCGCATCTCCGAGCTCGACGAGGAGACGCAGCTGGCGCTCGAGCGGACCTTCGACGAGAACGTCTTTCCGGTACTGACGCCGCTAGCCGTCGATAGCGGTCACCCGTTTCCGTACATTTCAAATCTGTCGCTGTCGCTGGCCGTCGAGCTCGAAGAGTCGACGCGCGACGGCGTCGATCTCCACTTTGCGCGTGTGAAGATTCCCCCGACCTTGCCGCGATTCGTGGGGATCGAGTCGGCGCCGCCCGGCGAGCGTCACTTCGTGCTGCTCGAGGATCTGATCGCCCATCACCTCGACGGCCTGTTCCCCGGCATGCACGTACGCGATGCCTACCTGTTCCGCGTGACGCGCGACGCCGACCTCGACCTGCAAGAAGACGAAGCCGACGACTTGCTGCGTGCGATCGAATCCGAGTTGCGCCGCCGCCGCTTCGGCGAACCCGTTCGCTTGGAAGTCGAGCGTGGGATGCCCGAATACATGCGGGATCTGCTCTGCGAATCGCTCGATCTCTCGCACCTCGATTCGTACGAAATCGACGGGCTCATGGCCGTCAACGATCTGTGGCAGATCGTCAACTTGCCGGATTACGAGCAGCTGCGCGACAAACCGTTCATGCCGGCGATTCCCAAGCGGCTCATCGGCGCTACGGATATGTTCGCGGCTATTCGAGAAGCCGACATCGTGCTCCATCATCCGTACGAGTCGTTCGATCCGGTCGTGCAGTTCGTTCAGCAGGCGGCCGTCGACGAAAAGGTGCTCGCTATCAAAGCGACGCTGTACCGAACCTCCGGAAAGAACTCGCCGATCGTTCGCGCCCTGCTGACGGCGGCCGAGAACGAGAAACAGGTCGCGGTCGTCATCGAACTCAAAGCGCGGTTCGACGAAGAGAACAACATCGAATGGGCCAAGCGCCTGGAGCGCGCCGGCGCGCACGTCGTTTACGGTTTCGCCAACCGCAAGGTACATGCCAAATCGCTGCTGGTCGTTCGTGAAGACGAAGACGGGCTCCGCCGGTACATGCACTTTGGTACAGGTAACTACAACGAGAAGTCGGCCCGTTTGTACACCGACTTGAGTCTCCTGACGTGTCGCGCGGAACTCGGGGCCGACGTTACCCAGCTCTTCAACGCTCTGACCGGGTTCTCGAAGGTCACCGATTACGAAGATTTATGGGTGGCTCCCGTAACCTTGCGCCGCGAGATCCTTTCGCTCATCGAGCGCGAAACCGAACATGCGCGCGCAGGGCGTCCGTCGGGCATTCGCGTGAAACTCAACCATATCAGCGATGCTGAGGTGATCCGCGCGCTCTATCGCGCATCGCAGGCTGGTGTATCGATCGACATGCTGGTCCGCGGCATGTGCGTGATTCGGCCCGGCGTCCCCGGCGTCAGCGAGCGCATCCGCGTGCGCAGCATCGTCGGCCGGTTCCTCGAGCACTCGCGCATCTATAGCTTCGAAAACGGCGGCGATCGAGAAGTCTACATCGCCAGCGCGGACTGGATGGGGCGCAACCTCGACGGCCGCGTGGAGATTGCGACCCCCGTACTCGATCCGGTCATCTCCGAAACGATCAGCACGCAGATCCTATCGGTGCTGCTCGCCGACAACGTCAAGAGCCGTGAACTCATGGAAAACGGCAGCTACAAGCGCCTCACGGCCGGTTCGGGCGAGATGCCTATCGACGCGCAGCGTGTCTTCTTGACGCAAGCCCAAGCATTGTAGCGGCCTGCAACGCTGTCTCCTTGCGATTCTCCTGTCGATCGGGCTCGCGTCGTGCAGTCAGAATCTCGACGCGAAGTATAGACGGAGTTCCCAACCATTGAGGCCTTGCGCGTCTTCTTAACGCAAGCACAAGCCCTCTAAAAGGACTCCTTAAGTCTGGAACTCTTACGCTGCTACCGTGGAGAACTTTTGCTTTAAGACGCTTTTGCGTACGGCTTTGCTGTTTTCAATCTTCATGAATCCGTGGCTAGGGTGCGGCCTGGCGCTGCCCACAGCCGCGCAGCCGGTGCCCTCCGGTTCGATCGCCGGAACCGTCGCCGATAGCTCCGGCCAGCCGGTATCGGGCGCGCACGTGAAGCTCGCCGGACCGCGATCTTACGATGCCGTTACCGACGCCGCCGGGAAATACGCTTTTCCCGAGGTCGCGGTAGGCTCGTACTCGATCACGGTTTCCAAAGCCGGCTTCCAAACGTACTCGCGTACGAACGTCGACGTCGGAGCCGGGATCAAGACCGGCGTCGACGTGGCGCTCGCCGTCGCGACCCTGCAAACGATCGCCGTCGTCGCCAGTTCGAGCGGACAAGTACACTTCAACACGACGTCGGCTTCGGTCGGAATCGTAACGACTCAAGACTTCGCCAACCAAGCGCAGAACCAGGTCTTCCAAGTGCTCAATCAGATCCCCGGAGTTCAGATCTCGCTGGCCAGCGGATCGACCAACGGGGCCGCGCCCGGATCTGTGACGGTGCCGACGATCCGCGGCGCCGCGTCCTACGAGACGGCGTCGTTTATCGACGGCCACGCGGTGGCAACATCGAGCTACGGCGACTACATCACGAGTTATTTGAGCCCGTTCCTCTTCAGCAATATCGAGGTCGTGAAGGGTCAAGGCGCTTTCGGCGTCGAGGTCAACGGCGCGATCAACGGTGCGCTCAACTTTAGAACGCGCAATCCCACGGCGACTCCGGCGCCGGACTTCGAGTTCGGGGTCGACAACCACGGCGGCGGGTGGAGTGACGTCGCGATCTCGGACTCGATCCTCGACGGACGGCTCGGCTTCGTCGTCGCACTGGCCAACGTTAACTTGCCGTCGGCGCTCAACGGCACGCAGGTCCTGATCGATCCGAGCGGCGGTAATGCCGGTTCGCCACGCGGCCCGGCGCTTTCCGGGAACAAATCGTATTCGAACGTCGCCAATACCGAAAGTAACATCCAAACCGGCTATTCGCTGCTCGCGTGCTGCTATACGCTGACCTCCAACTTCAATAACCTCTCGGAGCTCTTGAAGCTGCAATACCGGATTTCGCCGACCACCGTCGCGACGGTAAGCTATCTCGACGGGCAGACGACGACGGATCAGAACGGCAACACCGGCAACATTACCGAGGCGGTCTTCCAACCCGGCGCGGATTACAAAGGATCGTTAGCAGCCGGTCCGCACGCCGTCGATTATGTCTTTCCTGGTTCGCCGAACGTCCTCAATAACGTCGAGCCGATATTCCAAGCGGAGGTTAGCTCCGGCGTGGGAGTCGATACGCTCGTCGCGCGGTACTATCACGCGTCTATCTACCGGGCGACGCAGCAGGGCGAGAATTCGAGCATCCTCGATCCGTATCCGCTAACGCTGTTCGGGGCGTCGGGTTCGCGCTCGAGCAGCACTGCGACGTACAACGGTACGACGCTTCCCGTCTATTTTCAGGATTACTTCAACGAAACTGAAGCCGATAAGCTCGGCGGCTGGTCGTTCGAGTACGACCATCCGTTCGACTCGCAAAACCAGTTGATCTTCAGCATCGATCAGAACACCACGCAGTCGCAGTCGTACGAGCAATCGACGTTCACGAGCGTCTTTATTCCGCAAGGTTCCTCGCAGTTGTTCACGACCTTCCACCTTCAAGGTAACCTGCAGCTGTCGCCCCAGGTGACGGCAACGCTCGCAGACTATGCCAACGTGTATCGCAGCACGTACGCGACCTCGTGCCCGTTCTCGGGCGCATATTCGAACTGCTCGATCGGCGGCGGGAACGTGACTTTCGCGACGACGACGACCGGCCACAACGATCCGCGCGCCGGCTTCGTGTGGCAGCCGAACTCTAACGTGGCCGTGCGATTCGGCGCCGGAAGCGCCATCGCGCCGCCGTACCTGGATCTGCTGAGCCAAATTACCGCGAACGTGGCGACGTGGGACCAGCAGACCGGCATCGCGACCCTTACCAGGAACAGCGGTCAGCTGCGCCCGGAGACGGCGTTCGGCTACGATCTCGGCACGGATTACCGGTTCCACGACTCATCGATGGTTGCGTCGGCCGACGTGTACGAGAATAATCTCTTCAATCATTACTTCGGCGAAACGACCGCGAGCGGCCTGACGTGCGCCCAAGTTTCCTATATGTGCGTCTCGAGTTCCGGGAAGAAAGCGCCCGGAACGACGCCCATCTACTACGCGCTCAATACCAACATCAGTAACTTCCGCTTTCAGGGTATCGAGCTGAGCCTCAGGCGCTCGCCGCGTGTCGGCTGGGGCTTCAACCTGTCCGGCGCGCTGCAGCGCGGCTACGTATTCAATCTTCCGAAATACTTTTATTGCAGCAACCCAGGACCGAAGTGCCAGTATAACCAAAACCTCAACATCATTGCGAACCAAAACCTCAACGGCGAAGGCATCGGTAGCGTATCGTACTCGCCATACTTTGGATTCGGCAGCACGGTCGGATCGCTCAACACGCGCATCCCGTACGCGCAAGGGAACGCGTCACTCTCATACACGTTTGGCAATTCGGCCTATGCGATGGTGGGCATGACGCTGTACGGACACAATAACTCATATGGTGAGCCGGCGTTCGGCCTCGGCTACGCAACCGTGCGCTATCCGATCGCGCCGTACACGGCGTTCCAGATTTCCGGAAACAACATCTTCAATGCCTGGCCCGCGGTCATTCCGGTCTACGGCGGCGGCGTATCGATACCGTTGGCTAATGGAGGCACTGCCGCGACGTTAGGCAACGTGGCCGGCCCGGCGACCTGGTCATTCGTTGTTACGAAGAACCTCGCGCCCTAAGCGCGCGCCGTTAATCGCGTAACGCCGGATCGGTGGGGTGCGTTCCGTACCAGTCCAGGTCGGCGTCGACGAGAACGGCCAGCGGATTACCGGCATCGACGGGAACGTAGCGCAGCGGCGTCTGAGCGAAATCGAAGCAGTCGTCGAGTGCGTCGGAGCGAGCATCGCTGGTGTGCAGCGAACCCAGGTTCCAGTTGGCCTCGATGAAGTGCAGCAGACTGCCCATGTAATGGTCGCGGTGCGACACGTAGCCGCGCCGCGCGTATGGTGAAACGATGACCAGCGGAATGCGGAAACCGGCTTCAAAGGCATTGAACGTGTGCGGCTTCACGTGGTCGTACCAGCCGCCCCAGTCGTCGTAGGTGAGAACGACGACCGAGTTCTTCCAATACGCGCTCTTGCCGATTGCGTTGAAGACGCTCGTGACCCAGCGCGGTCCGTTGCTGCTCGGAACCTTCTGTCCGGCATGATCGGAGTTTGCGAACGTTCCGATGACGTAGGAAACCGCCGGCAGCGTGCCGCCCTGGATATCGCTGAAGATCGTCGTTTCCGGGCTGACGACCTTGTTGGTGAAGTCGCTGCTTTCGTAGATGTGCTTGACGACCGAGAAGCTGGAGACGTAGCTCGTGCGCGACGCCGCGTCGATGTAGAGTTTCCAGGAGACGCCTTTGCGATCCATGAGATCGGCAATTGTTTGGAAGTCGAAGCACGAATGGTATTGCTTGTCCTCGCGCCCGGTGTCTAAGTTGACGGCCTCTCCCGTTCCGGGTCCCGCGCAGCTCTGACCGCCCTGCGGGTTGTCGGCGGCGTAGTATTCGGGGTCGTCCGCATCGATCGGACCGGACGCGCCGGCGACCGGGAAGAGATGCCCGGCAAAGCTTTGCGAACGATGGTCGGCGAACATGCGGTCGGCCAGCACGCCTTCCTTCGCGAGCTGCCAATACGGACGCACGTCGGACTTCTCCGCGTACGAGTACGCGAAATCGTCCGGGGCTCCGGATCCGTAATCGATGGCGATCTTATCGAATCCGTCCAACGCGCCGTCGTTATACTCGGTGAGCCACGTGTGGTACGTGTGTGAAGGATCCCACGGCGTCATGAGATGGACGGCACGCAAGTCGACGTGCTTGCCAGAACTGGTTAAGCCCGACGACACCGTGTCCGCTCCGGGATACCCGTGAAACAGGTTATCGAGCGTGCGGTTCTCTTGAAGCACGATGATCACGTGTTCGATCTTGCTCGGAGCGACCGGCGTCGGCGACGGCATAGGTGACGGTGTGGGCGTTCCCGATGCGAGCGAAACGTCGTCGACGTACGCGCCGATGTAGTCCTTGGGATAACCGTTGCCATGAACGTCGAACTGCAAGTCTACTTCACGGCCGGCGTAGGCGCTGACGTCGACGCTCTTGGGTTGCCACCCCGCGGTGTTGGCGGCTTCCTGATAAAGGGTGGCGACGGGTTTGCCGTCGGGACCGAGCAGCGACGCCGACTCCCAAGCGTACTGCAGCGTGTCGGTCGTGGTGGCATTGAGCCAAAACGATAGCCGTCCGTATGGCGGAATCGTTACGCGTTGGCAGACCGCGGCATCGCCCTTGAGCTCGGGCGTTCCCAGCGTGCCGCCGAACTCGGAATAGGAACCACTATGGGAGGCGCGCTTAGTGATTGACGCGGCCACGGTTCCGCATTGCTTCCAGTACGAAAAGCCGCCCGATTCGAAGCTGGGATCGGCAACGACGTTACTGCTCGCCGGCGCCTTGGCCGGGACGGCCGCGCCTGCAACTCCCAACACGTGAGGCGTACCGCAAGCTGTGGAGAAAACGATCGTCGACATCGTAACGGCTTCCAGCATGGCGCGTAAACGAATCATAACGTCCTTTCCGAGCGAAAAATCGTGATTCTTCCGTACGCTGCAAACGCCCCCTAGTGAAACACGCAACAAACGAAATCATGGCTTAAATACTTCATAAGCAGTCGTTAGCATGAACGTGCGATACTCTGCCCATGAAAAATCTTTGGATCGCCGGCGTCGCCATTTCGGCGTCGCTCTTCATGACGGGCTGCGGTGGTCAGTCCGCAATAGTACCGCCTCCGCAATCGCCTTATGCGGTGACGGCGCCGTCGGCAACGGCGAACGCTATCAAGAACGCCTGCTTCGCCGGTCTCACCGGCTGGAAGGCAGTGAAGGGCGTAGGTGCCGACAAATCCAATCCGGCCAGCGGCAGCGTCTCAGCCGTCAAAGGCGGTTATAAGACGTGTAAGGGTGCGGCCTTTGCCGGTACGACGAAGAATCCGGCTCCCAACGGTTTTTGGGGCGTGTCACAAACCGTCAAAATGACGAAAGCCGGAAAGCTGAGCTGGTGGTATTGGGGCGGATCGACCGATCAGCTCAAATACGGCGACCAGGAAGTCGATGTCGTCATGAACGGTAAGACCGTCGATCGCTGCTACAAGGAACTCGTGACCAATCCCAAGACCGATTGGAAGCTGGGCACCTGCAGCCTCAAGAAATACGCCGGTAAAACGGTAACGCTGGAGTTCGGCGTCTACGATAACGGCTACAGCGGCGTGTACGACTACTGGTACGTCTCGGACGTCACGCTGGAGTAACCTCCAAGGAAAGCGAGTCGTAAAAGGGGGCCGCGCCGGCGGGGCCGGTCCCTTGGGCGCTAATATTGTTCCGAAAAAAGCAGCGCGGTAGGATGTGAAATGCCGCGCGTAATCGTCCGCCTCAGTTTGCCGGTTCCGCGATTATATTCCGTGACGGTATTCGCGGTGTAGTTGGCGACGTACAGGAATCCGGCCGTATCGAACGCCAGCGCGTCGGGACTGTGAATGCCTTTGGTGATCGTGAGTTTCGGCGACGTGGCTCCAGGGGCAAAGACCGCTATCGAAGCGCTATTCTTCTTTTTGCCCCGAACGTTTGCAACGTAGAGGTTGCCGTCCGAATCGAAAGCGAGGGCTGCTGCCGCGCCGATGCCGTTGGTGATCGTTTGGGACGGAGCCGTTGCGCCGGGAGGATAGACCACCACGTTGCCGATCGTCGACTTCGGATTGTTGGCCCGCGGATCGTTTCCGACGTACAGATTGCCGGCTGAGTCGAACGCGAGATCATTCGGAAACCGCAAACCGTCAAATATGATGCTGTTTGCCGACGTCGCTCCGGGCGCGTAGATCGCAATCGACGATCCGCCGGAGTCGTACGCGTCCCCGGGGAAGGCGGCTACGTAGAGATTGCCCGAAGGGTCGAACGCGAGCGCTCGAGGCAGGTCACTACCGTAAGGATAGATGTTGAGATTGCGTGAAACGGTGCTTTTCCCGGGCGCGTAGACCGCAACGCCGGCGGCGCCCGCGACGTAGAGGTCGTTTGACGTATCGAACGCTAGGGATCTAGGAAGCCACACACCGTCGGTGATCGTGCGCTTTAATGCTGCACTCGAGGAAGAATAAACGGTAACCGAACCGTAAGTCGAGGACGGAGCGGACGATCCGCGGCAGCAAGCGTTTGCGACGTAGAGATTACTTGCTGCATCTAATGCAAGCGCTGTCGGACGATTGACGCCGACGCTGTAAGTTCGAGCCAGCTTGCCGGCGCTATCGGAGTACACGGTAACGGAGTTTCCACCGTTGTTTGCGACGTAGAGATAGCCGCTCGCCGAACGCGCCTGCCGAATTGCGGGAACCGTGCTACCTCCGAGCGCGCTCGAAGCTAACGGGCTCGAGCAACCGGCCGCGATGACGAGGAAAAGCAGTAAGACGTTTCGCATCACTGCGACCCGAAGACGATTTGCACCGGTTGGGCGAGATCGCGCTCGATGGTTCGAAGCGGCGCCGATTGCCCGGGTGCATACACGGTTACCGAGGAGTCTACGTAGTTGTTCTTGTTGTTGTACGGGCCGTAGTTCGTTACATACAAGTACCCTGACGGGTCGACGGCAATCGAACTCGGATGCACGAGCCCCGAAGTGATCGTTCTCTCTGCCGTCGAGCTTCCCGGCGCGAAGATGCTTATCGACTGCGGGAGATCGGCGCGGCACTGCAACGAGTAGAGCCGGCGTGCGGTATCGGTCGCTAGCTGGCAAGGATTGAGCCCGGAAATTTCGCGTGCCGGGTGAGTGCTGCCGGAAGCGTAAACGTCGACGACGCCTTGACTGCCATTCCCGAAATAATAGCTGACGTAGACGTTGTTCGACCGATCGATGGTATAGGTACCGATTTTGGCTGCTTTAGGCAGGTGCTTGATAATACGCAGCGGCAGCGTCGAGCTCCCCGGCGCAAAAACGAGCAGCGCGTTGTCGGTTTGAACGTACAGGTTGTCTTTTGAATCTACGGCAAGCCGACCTGGGACAGACGCACCGGTGGAGATTTCACGAACCGCAGACTTCTTACGTGCGTACTCGATGACGTAGTTGTTCAAACGCTGGTAGGCAACGTAAAGGTTCCCGCGATGGTCGAACGCCATGGAGTTTACCAGCTCCGCGCCGTAGGTGATATTTCGCTGAAGCCGTTTACTGCCGGGTGCAAAGACGTTTATGGAATAGGGCGTCGTCGCCGCACCTGCCGGCCCTTGAGGAACGAAAAGTGCGCCCCTCGCATCGAGCGCAATAACGTCACCCAGCTCGACGGTGGAGGTGCTCGCGAAGGTACGCCGCGGGGTTCTGCCGTTCGGCGGAAAGACGACCACGCTTGGAAGCTCATCGCTCCCCGAGGCGAATCCGGAGTTTGCAACGTACACGTACGGAGCAGAAGGCTCGACGAGAGCACGCGCGTGCGCGACGCGCAGTGAACCGCTCGCAACTGAAGGAGTGACGCCCGAGCATGATGTCAGCGCGATCGGCAAGGCAAGCAACCACGCAGCGCGATTCATGACGGTACTACAGTTCTCGCGCCGCGGGCGGGCGCCTTGAGTCTTTGCGACTACTCGCGTAACTTCGTCAGCGCGCGCTCCAGATCGGCGATGAGATCTTCGGTCGACTCCAAGCCGATGGAAAAGCGCACGATGCGGTGTTCGTAGCCGCGAATTGTGTACGACACGGCGAGGCTCGTGACGCCCGCCCAGCTGTAACCGACTTCGAACAGCTCGAGGGCGTCGACGAACGCGAAGACTTGCTCTTGCGTGGGGCCTGGCTTAAAGACGACCGAGAACACGCCCGACGAGCCGGTGAAATCGCGCTTCCAAAACTCGTGACCCGGACACGACGGCAGCGCCGGGTGCAGCACGCGCTCCACTTCAGGGCGCTGCGACAACCATCGCGCGATCTCCAGTGTGGAGCGCTCGATTGCGGAGAGCCGCACCGCGAGCGTCTGTAGGCCGCGCAGCGCGAGGCTGCAGTCGTCGGGCGACGCGTTATAACCAAGCACTTGATGTGCGGCGCCGAGCTTTTCGTAGAGTGCGGCGTCGCGCACCGTCACCG